>JBDHWU010000022.1:0-35207 GCA_039810345.1 Aliarcobacter sp.
AGAGCAGGAGATACAGTAAGACTTGGTGTTGAGATTAAAGAAGGTGAGAAAAAAAGAGTTCAAACTTTCGAAGGTGTGATTATTGGAAGAGGTGGAAATGGTGTTGATGCTACTTTCACTATTAGAAAATTAGGAGCAAACAGTGTTGGTGTTGAGAGAATCTTCCCTTTATACTGTGAGTCATTAAAATCTTTTGAAGTAATCAGAAGAGGAAGAGTAAGAAGAGCTAAACTTAACTATTTAAGAGAATTAAAAGGTAAAGCTGCAAGAATTAAAGAGTTAAAAAGATAATTTTAGGGCTTTGCCCTTGATTATTTAACTCTTTTATCCTCTATTTTAAAAAAAACTTTTAAAACCTCCAAAACAAAGGGAACTTTTGTTATCAGAAATCATAAATTTTATTGTAGAAACTATTGGTAGTTTAGGATATATAGGAATATTCTTTTTGATGTTTCTTGAAAGTACAGTATTTCCTATACCTTCAGAAGTTGTTATGATACCTGCAGGATATTTAGCCCATAAAGGCGAGATGAATATCTATATTGTGATTTTTTTAGGTACATTTGGTTCTTTATGTGGAGCTTTATTTAACTACTATTTTGCATTAAAATTTGGTAGAAAATTCTTATTAAAATATGGAAAATATTTTTTTGTTAGCCCTGAAAGTATAGAAAAAACAGAGAAATTTTTTAAAAATCATGGTCATATTTCTACTTTTTCTGGAAGATTAATTCCAGGTTTAAGACACTACATATCTTTACCAGCTGGTTTAGCAAAAATGAATCTTTTTGTATTTTGCTTTTATACAACATTAGGTGCATTTTTATGGGTTACTATTCTTACTTTATTGGGTTATTATTTAGGTGATAATCAAGAATTAGTAAAAGAGTATTTAAGATATTTAATTATTGCTCTTTTATTTACATTAGCAATAATTGGCTTTTGGTACTACAAAAGAGTTAAAAACAAAAAATAAATGCTTAATCTATTTAAAAAACTATTTGAAATACTTTTAGTTATTTTAGTTTTAATTTATATTATTTTTGAAGAGCTTGTTTGGGAAAAAACTGCAAAACCAATATTTGATTTTTTCTCAAAATTTATTTTAAAATTTAATATCATAGAAAGATTAATTCTAAAGATTAATAGTCTTAATTCATATATTATTCTTTTTATATTTTTATTATTTTTTGTCATAGTTGAGTTATTTGGAATTTTTGCAGCTATTCTTTTTGTAAGAGGAGATATAGTTTTTGCTATTTTTATATATATTTTGAAACTACCATTTGCAGTTATTATTTTGTGGTTTTTCGATATTACAAAAGATAAACTACTCAAATTTAGGTGGTTTGAAATATTATATGATAATTTAATTTATTTAAAAAATAAAATTAAAAATTCAAAAATTTATCTTATGATTTTTGAGAAAATTTCAAATACAAAAGAGTATATTTTTTCAAAGTTTAGCTTGAAAGAAGGTTCTATAAAAGATAAAATTATTAAAATTTATAAAAATATAAAGGCCAAATTTTAGCCTTTATACTTAATTTATAGTTTGATTTTTCTGCTTTTTTTCTTGTTTAGTTTTTTCTATATTCTCTTTGAAGTTTAGATAAAATTCAATTTCACTAGAAGTTAAAATTTTAATAGTATTTGTACTTCCTGGAATTCCAACAGGATAACCAACAGTACATATATATAATCCATTTTTGTTTAACAATTCTCTTTTTTCAAGACTTCTTAGCATCTTTTGAATCATTTTTGAAGCTTGAGCCTCTTTTACAGTAGTTACAGGTTCAACTCCCCAAAGAGCAGTTAAGCTTGTAAGTGTCTCTTTATTGTGTGTAAAAGTGTACAAAGGAGTTTTTGGTCTATATCTTGACATTTTTCTAGCAGAATTTCCACTGCTTGTAAGTGACAAAATCCCATCTGCACTTAAATCATCTGCTAATTTTGTAACCGTTGCTTGAATTACATCAAATTCGTCTAAATATGTGAAGTTATATCTTTTGTCGTGGTTATAGATTTTTTCTGTTTGACTAATAATATTGTGCATTGTTTCAACAACATTTGTAGGATTTTCTCCAACGGCACTCTCTTCACTTAGCATTACAATATCAGTTCCATCTAAAACTGCATTTGCAACATCTGAAATTTCTGCTCTTGTTGCTCTTTCATTTTGTGTCATTGATAAAAGCATTTGAGTTGCTGTAATTACTGGAATTCCTTTTGCATTTGATTTTCTAATTAACATTTTTTGAATAGTTGGAACATCATAATATGGAACTTCAATTCCTAAATCACCTCTTGCTACCATTATTCCATCACTTGCATCAATTATTTCATCAATATTTGAAACAGCATCAAACTTCTCTATTTTTGCTATTAATTTTCCTTTGTAATCTCCTAAAAGAGATCTAGCTCTTATCATATCTTTTGCATTTTGAACAAATGAAATAGCAAAATAATCAACTCTATTTTTAACTCCCCATGCAATATCAGCTTCATCTTTTTTTGTAATAACTTCAATATTTATAACAGTATTTGGAAAATTAACACCTTTTCTACTTGAAAGTGTTCCACTATTTTCAATTTGGGCTTTTACATTTGGAGTTGTTTCTATAACTCTTGCTCTTATAATTCCGTCGTATAAATAGATATATTCATCAACTTTGATTTTTTCCAAAATATCTGGGTAATTAATAGATACTACATAATCTTTATCCGCTCTTTTATATCCAATTATTTCATTTTTTTCAAAAGTTATAATATCTCCGCTTTCAAGTGAAAAAGGCTCTTTTAGTTCTCCCACTCTTATTTTTGGTCCAGAAATATCTTGTAAAATACCTACAATTTTTTTCTTATTTTCCATGGCTTTTCTAATATTGTCTAAAGTCTCTTGATGATATTCGTGGCTTCCATGTGAGAAATTGAGTCTAAACATATTTGCTCCAGCATCAATTAATCTTTCAATCATCTCTAAACTATTACTTGCTGGTCCTAGTGTTGCTAAAATTTTTGTTTTTTTATCCATAAATATCCTTTTTATTTTTTAAACAAAGAATTATAGCTTATATTGGTTTCGTTTTGATTACAATTATGGTTTTAATTGGACTTTGGTCCAGTCTTAAGTAAAATAAGTTGTCATTAGGCAGGGACTCTTGTGCTTTGCACTCTCTTTGAGAAAGTCCCAGTTCCGAGTTGTTTTGGAAACTGGACTTCAGTCCAGTCCTAAGTAAAATAAATTTCCTATTTCGAAAATATGGTATACTTTTGAAAATTATATATGGTATAAATTATGCACAAAAAACTTCCACATATTTCATTAGAAGAGTGTTATCAGTTTATTACATTTAGAACTTATGATAGTTTGGATTACTATGCAAAAAATATTTTAAATCAAGAAATATCAAAAAGCAAAAAAGAGTATGAGTTAGATAAATATTTGGATAGTGCAAAATGTGGAGTATATTTATATAAAGAAGCAAAAGAGATACTAAAAAATGTAATTTATGAACAAAATAATATTTTATACAAAATAGAAATATTTACAATAATGCCAAATCATGTTCATTTGCTATTAAAACAGATTTCAGATTTGGATAAGATTGTAAAACATATAAAAGGCAAAAGTGCATTTTTACTAAATAAGCATCTAAATAAATGTGGTAAGTTTTGGCATAGTAACTATTATGATAAATTAATAAGAGATGAAAAACATTTTGTAAAGTTTATGAATATATAGAAAATAATCCTTTAAAAGCTGATTTAAAAGATGAGAGAGTGTTTTATTGAGTTGTTTTGGAAACTGGACTTTTCTCAACACTTGTTTTACAAGGTTTCGCTCTAAGCTGTCCAGTTCTGAGTAAAATGAATTATCATTGGCAGGGACTAAAGTCCCTGTTCCGAAAAAAAGTAAAAAAAAAGTTGAGCAAAGCCCAATTTAGGGTTGTGATTTTGGAATTTGTATCAAAAAAAGAGTAATACCAAGGGGAGTGACTAATTCCCCCTTTTTATTAATATAATCTAATAGCGAATATTAGACATATTAAAATTAATATTACTAACTTATAAGACAAACGAAACTCCTTATAATTTCGCTCCCACCCTATAAATTGCTACACTACCCGCAAAAAAAAGGGAAGAGATTTAATACCTCTTCCCTTTCTACGAAATATCAGTTAGTCAGACTGATTGGATTTCATTTGTCTTTAAGTTGACGATGATTATATCTAAAGTATAAATCATTTGTCAATAGATTTTAAGCAAAAAAAAAGGTTGAGCAAAAGTCCAATTTGGAATTATTTGATAAAAGTAGCAGTAATAGGGGAGTGATGAATTCCCCCATTTTTTTCAATTAATAAAGTCTGGTTACTAGAACCACCAATATTAAAAGTATTACTGCTATTTTTTGTTGCATTGTGATAACCTTTTAATGAGTTCCCCAGCCCTAGAGTTTAAATCTTACTAAATCCACCCAGTAAAAAAAAAGGTAAAGCTAAAAAGCTCTACCTTCTTGAACTCACTTATTGGGTCATCACTCCCAATAAAGGTTATCATGCAACAAAAACACAAAATTATATCACATATAATTATCTGTGTCAATAGATTTTAAGCATAAAAAAAGGTTGAGCAAAAGTCCAACCTTGGAAACTGGAATTTATTCCAGTCATTGCTACCTTAAAATCTCCTATTTTATAAAAATAAAAAAGTTTTTATATTATTAAATAGTGTCTAAATATGATAAAATATAAATAAACCTCTAAATAAGGAAAATATTTGGATAGTTCAAAATTCTTTTCACAAAAACGATTATCAAGTTATACAAATGAAGATGAGCATAAAAATAACTTTATACTTATGCAAAAACTAGCACCTAAACTTGGAATATTAGAAATTGCTACAAGAAATATTGTATCTTCAATACTTTGTTTATCTGATAATACTTTTATATCTCAACAAACTTTTGGCTATTGGGCTAAGAATATTTCTGAAAACAAAATACACAATCAAGTTTTAAATTTGGACAACATAATTTTCAAAAAATACTCAAGAGCTAATAAAAATGACAAGTTACTCAACTATCAAAAAGTAAGAATAGCTTATGACCTTTTGGTAAAGATTAGAAATAGGGCTTTTCATTTTGAGAATTTGTATAAATTAAATCAAAATTCTACTCCTAGAATATCTACAAGAATAGGAAAAACATTAGTAGGTATAGAACCTGATAAAATTGAAATTTTTATAGATGATATTTTAGATTGTTTTGATAAAGATTTGAAAGATTATATAAAATAAAAGTGGCGGATAATAAGCTCCGCCGTGAACTTCAGGACGAATTATATCACATATAATTATCTGTGTCAATAGATTTTAAGCATAAAAAAAGGTTGGGATAAACCCAACCTTGGAAACTGGAATTTATTCCAGTCCTAAGAAAAATAAGTTGTCATTAGGCAGGGACTCTTGTGCTAAAGCACTCTCTTTGAGAAAGTCCCTGTTCCGAAAAAAGGCATAAAAAAAGGTTGGGATAAACCCAACCTTGGAAACTGGAATTTATTCCAGTCCTAAGAAAAATAAGTTGTCATTAGGCAGGGACTGAAGTCCCTGTTCCGAAAAAAGGCATAAAAAAAGGTTGAGCAAAAGCCCAACCTTGGAAACTGGAATTTATTCCAGTCGAAAGAAAAAATTGCTTTTCTAAATTTGAAGAGCAGGGACTGAAGTCCCTGTTCCGAAGAAAGCAAGGGCTAAAGCCCTTGTTCCGAAGTCAAATTAGAATGTATAAGCAACTTGTAATCTTCCTCTATTTTGATCCATAACTTTCTTACCAGAAGTATATTCTTTCTCAGTATAGTTACCATATCTTAAATATGTGCTTAAGTTTTTAGACATTTTGTATGTTAATTGCCCATAAACTTCTTGTTGTTTCATATTATCAAGAAGAACAGCTTTTTTAGTTTCTTTAGATTTTAAGTTACCATAATTTAAAGTGAAGTTTAAGTTATCTAAAATATCAGCACCTAAAGCAGCTTGCCAGTATTTAGCATCTGCAACAGCATTAGAAGTGATTGCCCAACCTAAAGATGTATTTTTTGCATCTTGATCAATTGCAGTTAAACCACCTTTTTTACCTGTTTGAGTATATGCAAGTCTAGCATTAACGATAGAGAATTTTCCATCTGCTGCAAGTCTAAACATAGAGTTTTTATCTTCTAATGGAGCTAAAGGACTTCTTTGGTTATTAGATAATTTTAAATCAACATATCTAGCTTCCAAACCAATTTTTGCATCTTGAGCTAATTCAATATTTCCTGTAGCTGCTAAAGTATAAGAATTAAAAGTTTCTTGTACTCCTGTGTACCAAGCCTCAAGTTTAACAAAATCTAAATCACCTTGAACAGTAGCAACATAAACATCATCTCCACCATTTAAAATACCAGCTACTTTACCTTTAGTAGCATTGATTTCAGATGCAGCATTAACATTTGTATTGTTAAAATAACCAGCACCAAAAGTTACAGGTTTAATAGTAGTAAGAGCTAAGATACCAGTACCTGTTTGCTCATTTCCATTAATATCAACTGCAACTGTATATGGAGTAGTTAAACCTTGTTTACCAATATTAACTACAGTATTTGGAATAGCTGTTAAACCAAAATATGCATTTGATAAACTTACATCAGCTTGTCCATCAAAACCTTGAACGTTATCAGAATTATTTTCTTTTCCAGCATTTAATGAAGCAAATCCACCATTAGCTTGAGAACCTACGATAAATCTTGAGTTAAATTTAACATAGTCATTTACTTTTGAAGATAGATTTAAACCAATTTTGTATCTGTTTGCATCAGTATTATTTCTATCTGAAGTTACATTACCAAAAGAGTCTTTTTTTTCTTTATTATGGAAGTTATCATATCTGTAAACTACTGATCCAGATACTTCTACATCTTTGATTGCTTGCTCTAAAGGTTGAGCATTTGCAGTACTAAAACCAGCAACTGCAACAGCTGCTACTAAACTTAATTTTGAGATTTTTCTCATGTGTTTTCTCCTAAAATTTCGAAATTTTAATCGATTAACCAAAATGTATAATTATTTTAGTCCACCGTTGCAGGCATTTTATATGAGAAGAAATTAAAGTTTTCTTAAAATCAATTATTTTTGGTTAATTTTTGGTTAATTTAAGCCTAATTTCAAATATTAGCTCAAGAAAGTTTTTTATTAATATTAAGAAGATAAAAAATCAGTAGTTAAGATTGTATTTTCATTATTGATTTAGTTATAATTAAAGAGATAATATTCATTTTGGGAGCTAAAATGACTGAGAGAGAAAAAAGAGCTTTTGAAAGAAGAAAAGCAGTAAGTGTTAAAAAAATGAGTTTACATTCAAGAGAGCATAATAGTTTTCATATTGAATTGAATTGTAAGGATGCTTGGAATCTTCTTTATTCTATGTCAATAAAAAAATGGGAAGATGAAAATAAGAGACTTGCTCCACTGTTTGTAGATAAAACTATTGTCAAAAAAATATCTTTGAAAGATAAGTAATGTATTATTCAAATTGGTATTGCTCCTAGTAGGATTGATATTTTAACAGATATTGATGGAGTTAATTTTGAAGATGCTTGGAAAAATAGAAATGAAATAGACTTTGATGGATTAAAAACTTATGGGCTTTCTTTAAAAGATTTAATTATAAATAAATCTTCTACACAAAGAGCTAAAGATAAGTTAGATTTAGAACAATTAAATGAGCTTTCAAGAATAAAAAAGTGAGACTGGACTAAAATCCAGTTTCCGAAATAGCTTTTTCATAATATTTATTTAAATCTAAAATACCATATTCTATTGGATTTGATTTTTGGAACTCTTTATTAAAATAGTCAAATACTTGCCAAAAGTTTGGATTTGCCCGATTTATAGTATATTTTGAAAACTTTTTATTATATATTGGTGTATCTTCATAGTTTTGTATTAAATCAAAGAAATCATTTAACTCATCTTGTTTTACATATACAAAAATATTTGGATAAGAGCCTACAAAACCTTCTATAAAATCTATATCATCTTTTGTTGGGTCTAGTCTTGATTGTTCATCAAACATCAAAGCTACATTTTTATGCCATCTATTTATTATAAGAGTATAGTTTAGATTTTCTTGATTGTTTAGAAGAATTCTAATATTTGCAGTATTTGCACCAGCTCCTATAAAATGTTGTATAACTTTTGAGACATTTGGAGTTGAAAGAGATTTTAAAGCCTCTTGTATCTCCTCTTTTGTATTATAATAAGGTTTTAAAGAAATTGGTTTATAATCTTTTTCTATATAGTTTATATTATCTTTTTTTGTGTTTGTATATGCTAAAAGGTTTTGTGCAAACTCATATTTATAATCTTTTGTTTGAAACTTTATAGCTGTTTCATTTTCGCTTGGAGTGTAAGTTGTAAGATATTTTGCCAACCAACCTATATACCATGAGTTAAAATAATCAATTCTGCTTTTTTGTGGTAAAAACTCTAAAAAGTTGCTTTCTCCTTCTACTCTTAATCTATCCATGTGAGTTCTTACTAATAGCTGATGAGCTGTATTTCCAAATACATCAAAACCAGCAACAAGTGAATAGTAGATTCTTTCAAGAAGTGGAAAATCAATAACCCAAAGAGTTTTTGGAGTATCTCCTAAGGCTCCTTTGTGCAAAGATGCTGAATCAAAATGCCTATAAACTGTAAGAATAGAGTCGTTGTTTGGGCTACTTCGTAAATAGTTTAGTTTTAATCCATCTTTATAATATTTTTTATAAAGTGCTGCTTTGTTTTTTTGGTAAGCTTTAGTTTCGTTTTCATTTCCTAAGTTTTTAAATGTTTGAAAAAGGCTAGGATCTTCTCCTAATTGATTTGGGATTTTTAGATTTACAAAGTTGTTTTTTAAGAAGTCTTTATCAATTACACTTAAATCATATTTTGGGTCCATAAAAGCTACCCAAAAATGGTCTTGTATAACATTTAGTGCGATTTGCCCTTTGCAAACAGGTCCTTTTATAAATGTGTTTATAATAAAGTATATATCTTTTAGCATAAATTCATAACGACTATGTGCTGGGATTTGTTTGAAAACTTCAAGAGCATTTGGGCTTGTTTTTTCATCATAATTTGGAAGATAAGGCTCTTCTTCCCAATTTGGTTTTATAAAAATATCATTATAAAATTTTAGTTTTTCATTATCTATTTTATATACCATATGAGTTTTATGCACTATTGTAGAGTTCACTTTTTGAAGTCTATAGTAAAATGGTTCTTTTATTTCGTCGTATGGAAATCTTGTTGCTATTATTTTTGGTGTTTCATCTGTTTTTGTGCTAGAACGAATAAGTTCATAAAAATTTCCACTTTTTTCATCAAAATATATATGAGCTAAAAATAGGTGTTCATAGATATATCTTGCAGTTACTTTGTTTTTGATATTTGGATTATTTAAGAAATCTTCAAATTTTATTATCATATTTCTTTCAAATTCTCCTATTTTCTCTTTTGGAGTGTCGTTTACAAGTCCACTATCTAACCAGTTCATTATAGTATTGTATTCATACTCTTTTAGATTTGGAAAACCATATGGCATACCTTTGTGTGGGTTTTTATGGAAATAATCTTCTAATTCATCTTTATTTTTTACACAAGTTAGCTTTTCTGTTTCAGGAGAGTAATTGCCTTTTAATTGTGGATTTAGCTCTTTTTGAAACAAAAATTGCATCATTATTGATTCATCGCTATCTTCATCTTTTTCCAAAACTGAAGAGAAGCTTTTTTCTCTCCACTGTTTTGTAGAAATAGCATCTACAAAAAGCCTTGTTGGTTCTGCTGCTTTTAATCGTGTGGCATAAACTTCTTCTTTTGAGCTTCCTCTATCTAAACCTTCAAATGAATCTAGTTTTAGTTGGCAAGGAGAGTTGTAACAAGAGTGGCAAGTAACACATCTATTATCAAGTATAGGTTTTACATCTTTATAGTAAGAGACTTTTTTTTCAAATTTTTTGAATTGAACCTCTTCTAGCTCTTTGTTTGAACAGGCTGTAAATAAAAGAGTAAATAGTAAAATTATTAAAATTTGAAGTTTCATTGGTTTCCTTGAATAAATTTTTTTTGGATTATATAAAAAGTTTATTTTTAAAGTGCTTTTTGCTAAAATCCAAAACTAAAATAAAAGGAAAAAAATGCAACATTTAATACGAACTTCTGATTTTACAAAAGAGGAAATTTTAGATATTTTTAATGATGCTAGAGGGTTTTTAGATTTTAAGCCAAATGATATTTTAAAAGGCAAAATTATTGTAACTTTGTTTTTTGAAAACTCAACAAGAACAAGAAGCTCTTTTGAAATAGCAGCAAAAAGATTAGGTGCTGAGGTTGTAAATCTTGATGTTGGTACATCTTCACAAAAAAAAGGTGAAACAATGTATGACACAGTTGCAAACTTAAACGCAATGAAACCAGATGCAATTGTAATAAGACACAGTGTGCATGGACTTCCAGAAAGTTTAATTGGATATGTAGATTGCCCAATTATAAATGCAGGAGATGGAAGACACTCTCATCCTACTCAAGCTTTACTAGATTTATTTACAATTTATGAGTATTTTGGTGGAGAGACTGAAGGTAAAAAAATAGCTATTGTTGGAGATGTAAGAAACTCAAGAGTTGCAGGATCAAACAGAAGATTGCTTCCTAGATTTGGAATTGATGTTAATCTTGTAGCTCCTGATTGTTTTAAATATGAAGGAAATGAGTATAAACAGTTTGATAAAATTTCAGATGTTATTGATGATATGGATGTTGTAATGGCTTTAAGAAGTCAGCTAGAAAGACATAATATCACATATTTTGAGTCACTTCAAGAGTATGCAAAAGATTTTTGTATAACAATGGAACATATGGAAAGAAAAGAGTTTTTACTTTTACATCCAGGTCCAGTGAATAGAAATGTAGATATAAGCGACGATGCACTAAAACATCCAAGATGTAGAGTTTTAGAGCAAGTTACAAATGGTGTAGCAATAAGAGCTGCTATTTTAAAGAAATTAATACTTAGATAAAATTGGATACTTTTAGAAAACTTTTAAACAAATATGGCTTAGAAAATGAGCCTTTTTGTTTTATTATCTCTTATGATTTGAAAGATTTTTTTATACATACTCTTAAAAATCCTACAAAAAAACTAAAATTTGAACTAAATAGCTTTAATAATAAATCAAAAAAAGAGCATTTTTTTAATAAAACTCCTATTTGTTTTTCTGATTATGAAGATAGTTTTAAAAAAATTCAAGAAGAGATAAAAAGTGGAAATAGCTATTTACTTAACCTTACTGCAAAAACAAAGATTGATACAAATTTGAGTTTAGATGAGATTTATGATTTTTCAAATGCTTTATTAAAATTGAGATTTAAAGATGAAAAATTTGATTTTGTATCATTTAGTCCTGAAAAGTTTGTAGAGATAAAAGATGATAAAATTTATACTTATCCTATGAAAGGCACTATTAATTCAAGCCTAAAAGATGCAAAAGAGATTTTGGAAAATTCAAAAAAAGAGCTTGCAGAACATACTATGGTGGTTGATTTACTAAGAAATGATTTGGGAAAAGTTGCTAAAAAAATAAGGGTTGAAAAATTTCGTTTTTTTGAGAAAATTGAGCTTGAAAATAGAGGACTTTACCAAACTAGCTCTAAAATAAGTGGAGAATTAAGCAAAAATTGGAAAAGTAGTTTAGGAGATATAATCTTAAATCTTCTTCCTGCAGGAAGTATTACAGGAACTCCAAAAAAATCTACTGTAAATATTCTAAATGGTGTTGAAAACTATAATCGAGGTTTTTATACAGGGATTTTTGGGCTTTTTGATGGAAATAGTTTTCAAAGCTTTGTACTTATAAGATTTATTGAAAATATAAAAGGAGAACTATTTTATAAAAGTGGTGGTGGAATTACTCTTGATAGTGATGTAAAACTAGAGTATGAAGAGTTAATATCTAAGGTTTATTTGCCATTTTAAAGGAGAAAGTTTGTATTTTGAAACAATTAAATGTGAAGATTTTGAGGTTTTTAATTTAGATTATCACAATAAAAGAGTTGCAAAAACAATAGGAAAAAACTTAAATTTACAAGAGTATATAAATCCACCTACAAATGAATTTTTAAGATGTAAGCTTATTTATGATGAAAATGAAGTTTTAAATGTAGAGTATTTTCCTTATAAAAAAAGAGAGCAAAAAAGCTTTAAAATTGTTTATGATGAAAATATTGATTATTCAAAAAAATATTTGAATAGAGATAAAATCGACGAACTTTTTTTAAAAAAAGAGGATTGCGATGATATTATAATCGTAAAAAATGGTATTGTAACAGATACAAGTATTGCAAATATTGCAATTTTTTATGAAAATAGGTGGATTACATCAAAAAAACCTCTTTTGTTTGGAACAACAAGAGAGAGGTATATATATGAAAAAGAGATTTTTGAACAAGATATATCTGTAAATATGCTTTTTGCTTGTGAAAAATTTGCTATATTAAATGCTATGGTTGGGTTTTATCAAATGAAAGATTATTCATTTAAATTGTAAACTCTATTTAAAAGTTTTTCCCATTTATTCTCTTTCCCCCAATTTAAATTTATTTTTTTTGTAAATTTATCATTTGTAAGATAGTATGAATCAAGTTCGTTAAATGCAAATTTGGGGATTAAATCTTTTCTTTTTGAAAAAGGGATTACAACTGTGCTTAGATTATCTAAAACCAAAGGAGATTCATTTTTATTTTCAGTATAAAGTAAAATCATATGGCTACCTCTATTTGCTTTTACATCTACAACTGCAAAATATAGGTTTTCCTTTTTTATTCCTAACTCTAAAAGAGTAAAATATTTTGCTATTGCATAATCTTCACAATCTCCATGCCCACTTATTAAAAACTCTTTTGGAGTTGCCCAATAATCATCTATTCCTGAACTTTTTGTGTCAAGTTGCGGAAGAATTTTATTTATAAAGGTATTTGTATGATTTAGTTTTCTAATTAAATCATAATCTTTTATTTTTATTTTTAGTTCATCATATTTTTCTAACCTTTTTTCAATAAATGATTTTTTTGGAGAATTTTTTATAGTTTGATAATCTTTGGAATTTAGTTTAAATTCATACGAAAACAACGAAGTTGATAGAAATAAAATAAGGATAATTAACTGCTTCATAAGATATAATAACAAAAAAAATATAAAGGATATATTTTGTTGGATAATATTATAGAAAATTATGAGTATAAAGAGCTTATGGAAAAGCAAGTAAAAGAGCAAATATCTTTTTTAGTTTCGAAAAAAGAGGAGTTTTCAATTGTTGTAAATGTTGAACAAATCGATTTTAATCCCAAATTACCTTCACATATTATGGATAATATAAATCATTTTGCACTTTTTGCTTTGGCAAATTATACATATAGCACTATAACCCTTTATGGTGATTTTATGACTTTTGAGACAGGCTTTGGAAGAGAGAATATAGGTAGTGTTTTAAGTGTCCCATATCATACTATATTGCAAATAATTGTAGAAGAGAAGATAATGTTTTTAAATCATACAGCAACAGTAGAAAATTTCAAGATGGAAAATCAAACAAGAAGTTCAGTAGATGTTTTTAAGTCAAATCCAAAAAATAAGAAGTTTAATAGTTAAAAAGTGGATAAACCACTTTTTATTTTTTTGGTGCAAATTTAAATAAAGCACTTCCCCATGTAAGTCCACCACCAAAAGCATCAAATAGTACTGTATCTCCAGCTTTTAATTTTCCTTCTTCAAAGGCATAATTCATAGCCATAGGTATTGATGCGGCTGAAGTATTTCCATATTTATCAACAGTTACAACAGTTTGTTCTTCTGTTAGATTAAGAGCTTCTCCAACAGCTTTTATAATTCTATAGTTTGCTTGATGTGGAATAAAATGAGTAATATCTTTGTTTGAAAGGTTATGTTTTTCTAGCATTTTTATAACATCTGAAGTTAAAGTTTTAACAGCTAATTTAAAAGTCTCATTTCCTTTCATAGTAATACATGCTAATTTTGCATCTAAAACTTCTTGGCTACAAGGATGTTTACTTCCTCCACCAGTTGTTTTAATTAAATCTTCATAAGTCCCATCACTAGAACAAGAAACATCGATTATCGCTTCATTTTTATCATTTGTTGCACTAATAATTGCAGCTCCAGCTCCATCTCCAAAGATAAAACAAGTAGTTCTATCTTCATAATTTAAAATTGAACTATATTTTTCGGCTCCAACCAATAAAACATTTTTTTTAAGTCCAGACTCTATAAAAGCTTTTGCAATATTTAAAATATATACAAATCCAGTACAAGCAGCACTTACATCAAATGCCATAACATCTTTTATACCAATTTTAGAAGATATTAAACAAGCAGTTGACGGCATACATAAATAATCTGGAGTTACAGTTGCACAAATTACTAAATCTATCTCATCTTTATTAATTCCTGCTCTTTGTATAG
Source organism: Aliarcobacter sp. (assembly GCA_039810345.1). Taxonomy (GTDB): domain Bacteria; phylum Campylobacterota; class Campylobacteria; order Campylobacterales; family Arcobacteraceae; genus Aliarcobacter. The sequence goes on from JBDHWU010000022.1 coordinate 14,549, forward strand.
CTATTTCGGCTGCTTTTGCACCCAAATCTGAAGAAGCTTCAAAATCTTCAGCTAATCTTCTTTCTTTTATACCAGTTCTTTTTGTAATCCATTCATCGCTTGTGTCTATGATTTTTTCAAAATCTTCATTTGTCATAATCTTTGGTGGAATATAAGCACCAATTGATCTAAAAGCTGCATAAGTCATTACATTTATCCTTTAGAACTAAAGAGTTTCTTCTTTAGCACTATATTTTATTAATCTTTTTTCAATTGTATCATCTAGATTTGAACTAGCTGCATTTATTGCTTGAAAGATTGCATTTTTTATTGCTTTAGGGTTTGATTTTCCATGAGAAATAATAACAGGTGCTTTTACTCCAAGAAGTGGTGCACCACCATATTCAGCATAATCAACTCTTACTTTTAAGTTTTTAAATACTTTTCTCATTAGAACTGCACCAGTAATAGAAATTAAAGATCTTTTCAGATTTTTTTTAATAATCTTACCAATAGTATCAGCAACACCTTCAGCTGTTTTAAGTAGGATATTTCCTACAAAACCGTCACAAACAACAACATCAACTGTACCTTTGAAAATATCGCTACCTTCAACATTCCCAGCAAAATTTGGAATTTTTGCAAGTAACTTATAAGCCTCTTTAGTTACTTCATTTCCTTTACTTTCTTCTTCTCCATTGCTTAATAAACCTATAATTGGTTCATCAAGTCTTAATACAGCTTGAGCATAAGCTTGACCCATAACTGCAAATTCGAATAGATTTTTTGCATCACTATCAACATTTGCTCCAACATCTAAAACTAAAGTGTTTTGATTTTCACTTGTTGGCATAAGAGTAGCAATTGCTGGTCTTGAAACCCCTTTGATTCTTCCAATTCTTAAAGTTGCAAGTGACATACTAGCACCTGAATGACCAGCTGATACAACAGCATCTGCTTTGCCTTCTCGTACAAGTTCTATTGCTTTATAAATTGTTGATTCTTTTCTTTTTAAGGCATCTGTTGCGCTATCGTGCATTGATATTACATCATTCGCTTCATGAATTTCTATTCTATTTAAAAAAGTAGGTGGGATAAGTTTTAAAAGTTTTTCTTTATTTCCAACAGCTATTGCTGTAAAGTTTATGTTATTTCTTAGGGCTTCTATAAGCCCTTCAATTATAGGTTCGGGACCAAAGTCCCCTCCCATTGCATCAATTGCAATCTTTAACATTAGTTTTTATATTCACCAGTGTTTGGATTAACCATGTGAGGCATTTTCCATGAACCATCGCTATCTTTTACTGGTCTTTTTAATGTAATTTTGTAATGAGTTCTTCTCATTGCTGATCTTGAGTGTGATACTCTTCTTTTTGGTACTGCCATAATTATTCTCCTTAAAATTCTTTTTCAAAAGGTTGATTATCATTTAAACAAGATTTACATATATGATAATCACTTTTGATACTGTTTAGCTCACTTTGAATTATTTCATCAAAATCAATTAAGCTATTTTCTATTTCTATTACTAAAAACTCTTCATCATCACCTTTAAAAATACCATCACTTAAAAGAAGTTTTATTTCTTCATTTAAGAAAAAAGGCTCTGAACAGCCACATCTTGAGCAATCTATATCAATATCGCCCTTCAAATTTGCTTCAATTTTTACTAAAGATGATGAAATTCTACAAAAAGTACCTTCAATTTTAACTGAATTAAAAGAAGTTTCTAACTCTTTTTTTGTTGTTGGTACTTTTTTAAACTCTATTTTCATAGTTTATTAACAAATTTCTCTTTGAGCAAAGAAAAATGCAATTTCAATTGCAGCATTTTCTAATGAATCACTTCCGTGAACTGCATTTGCATCAATTGAATCTGCAAAATCTGCTCTAATTGTTCCAGCTGCTGCTTCTTTTGGATTTGTTGCACCCATTAATTCTCTATTTTTTGCCATTGCATTAACACCTTCAAGTACTGAAACTACAACAGGTCCAGAAATCATAAATTCAACTAAATCTTTAAAGAAAGGTCTAGCAGCATGAACTGCATAAAATGCTTCTGCATCTGCTCTTGAAAGTTGCATTTTTTTAGTAGCTGCTACTCTTAATCCAGCTGTTTCAAATCTATCTAAGATTTTTCCTACTACATTTTTTGCTACAGCATCTGGTTTGATGATTGATAACGTTTGTTCCATCTATTTGTCCTCTTTAATTTTTTAAGTCGCGGATTATATCTAAAAAAATAAAAAAAGACAAGTAAAAATACTTGCCTTTAATAATAATATATATAAATTGTTTTAAAATTACTCTATAACAGGAGAACCAACATCTCCTCTGTCATCTTTTTCAACTTTACTTGAACCAACTTCATCCCAAACTATACAACCTTCAGTTGGACATGCATCAGCACAAGCTGGTGTATCATTGTGTCCAACACACTCTACGCATTTGTCTTTATATACAAAATATACATCTTCACCAGTTGGATTATCATCATTATCAACAATAGCTCCAACAGGACACTCATCTAAACAGGCATCACAGCTAATACAAATATCAGTTATTAAAACAGCCATTATAATTCTCCTAAAATAAAATTTTGCTAACTTTAACAAAGAGTTTATAAAAAATACTTTAATTAAATATATTATGGATAAAATTTATCATAAGAAAAATATTTTTAAATTTAAGCTAACTGTAAATTTTATCTGATATAATTTCGGCATTCAAAATTAATTTATAAAAAAGGATTTAAATATGTTAGTAACAAAAAAAGCTCCAGATTTTACAGCAACAGCTGTTTTAGCAGATGGTCAAATTGTAGAAGATTTTAACTTATATAAAAATATTGGAAAAAATGGTGCGGTATTATTCTTTTATCCACTAGACTTTACTTTTGTATGTCCATCAGAAATTATTGCATTTTCAAACAGAATTAAAGATTTCGAAGAAAGAGGAATTCAAGTAATTGGATGTTCAGTTGATTCACAATTTTCTCACTTTGCATGGAGAGAAACTCCAGTTGAAAATGGTGGAATTGGAAGAGTTAAATATCCTTTAGTTGCAGATTTAAGCAAACAAATTTCAAAAGATTATGATGTTTTATTTGGTGAGTCTGTGGCATTAAGAGGGTCTTTCTTAATTGATAAAGATGGAACAGTAAGACATGCTGTTATCAACGATTTACCACTTGGAAGAAATATTGATGAGATGATTAGAATGGTTGATACTATGTTATTTACAAATGAGCATGGTGAAGTTTGTCCAGCTGGTTGGTCAAAAGGTGATGAAGGAATGAAAGCTGATACTGCTGGTGTTGCTGAATATTTAGCAAAACACTCAACAGAGTTATAATATTTTATAAAAAGGGTGTCAAATTTTGGCACCCTTTTTTATTTCTTGACAAATTTTGAAATATTAACTAAAATTACACTTTTACTTTAAAAAAATCTCAAAGAAACTACAAAACTACATAAATTTATGTGAATTCAAAGGCAAATATACTCATGGAAGAGTCTAAAGAAGAATTAAAAACAAAATCTACAAAAAAAACAAGAACACACGTACCTGTTGATGGATATAAAATTGAACAATTAAGAGAACTTCCTATGGAAGCACTTTTAGAAATTGCAAATGATTTAGATGTTGAAAACCCACAAGAATTAAAAAGACAAGATTTAATGTTTACAATACTAGCTTCACAAATTGATGCTGGTGGCTTTATATTATTTACTGGAATATTAGAGATAAAAGAGGGTGGATTTGGATTTTTAAGAGCAATAGATGGAAACTTTTCAGATACATCAAATGACTCTTATGTAAGTGCAACACAAATTAAGAAATTTGCATTAAGAACTGGGGATATAGTTACAGGTCAAGTGCGACCACCAAATAAAGAGAGTGAAAAATATAACGCACTTTTAAAAATTGAAGCAATTAACTATCTACCTGTAAAAGACTCTAAAAATAGACCACTTTTTGATAACTTAACTCCACTTTATTCAAAAGAAAAGTTTCAATTTGAATATGAAAGTCAAAAGATGACAGGAAGGATGCTTGACCTTTTTGCACCTATGGGAAAAGGACAAAGAAGTTTAATAGTTGCTCCTCCAAAAACTGGTAAAACTGAACTTTTAAAAGAGTTAGCACACTCAATTAGTAAAAATCATCCAGAAGTTACTTTGATGGTTTTATTAATTGATGAAAGACCAGAAGAAGTTACAGATATGCAAAGAAGTGTAAAAGGAGAAGTTTATAGTTCAACTTTTGATTTACCTGCACAAAACCATGTAAGAGTTGCTGAAATAGTAATTGAAAAAGCAAAAAGACTTGTAGAGATGAAAAAAGATGTTGTAATTTTACTTGATTCTATTACAAGACTTGCAAGAGCTTATAATACAGTTACTCCATCATCTGGAAAAGTTCTTTCAGGTGGGGTTGATGCAAATGCACTTCATAAACCAAAAAGATTTTTTGGAGCAGCTAGAAATATAGAAGAGGGCGGAAGTTTAACTATTGTTTCAACAGCTTTAATTGATACAGGTTCAAAAATGGATGAAGTTATTTTTGAAGAGTTTAAAGGTACTGGAAATAGTGAAGTTGTATTAAGTAGAAATGCAGCAAACAAGAGAGTTTATCCAGCTCTTGATATTATTAAATCAGGTACTAGAAAAGAAGAACTTCTTTTATCTCCTGATATTTTACAAAAAACATGGATTTTAAGAAATGCAATTTCACAAATGGATGAGGTTGAAGCTCTTAAATTCTTGTACTCAAAAATGCAAAAAACAAAGAATAATGATGAGTTTTTTGCTTCTATGAATGAATAAAACTTTATATTTGCTTAAACTATGTCCTAATAAGTAAAATATCTGCAAACTTGTAGATATTTTACTTATAATTTAAACAAAATCAAATAAAACTTCTGATACTATTGCTCCCCGAAATTTGAACAAAAGGAAGGAAAATGGCAAATATCAATGAACTTTTAGAATATCTAAAAAGAACAAGCCCTGGACAAGATGAGTTTCATCAAGCTGCTGAAGAAGTTTTACACTCGCTAGAACCTCTATTTGAAAAATATCCAAAGTATAAAGATAATAAAGTTTTAGAAAGATTGGTTGAGCCTGAAAGACAAATCATGTTTAGAGTTACATGGGTTGATGATAAAGGAGAGATTCAAATTAACAAAGGTTATAGAATCCAATTTAGTTCAACTTTAGGACCATATAAAGGTGGATTAAGATTTCACCCAACTGTAAACACTGGAATTATCAAATTTTTAGGATTTGAGCAAATTTTCAAAAATGCACTTACAGGTCTTCAAATTGGTGGAGGAAAAGGTGGAAGTGACTTTGATCCTAAAGGAAAAAGTGATAATGAAATAATGGCATTTTGTCAAGCATTTATGACAGAGCTTTATAGACATATTGGTTCAACAACAGATGTTCCTGCTGGGGATATTGGAGTTGGAGCTAGAGAAATTGGATATATGTTTGGTATGTATAAAAAACTTGCAAATGTATATGATGGGACATTTACAGGGAAATCTTTAAAATGGGGTGGATCACTTGCAAGAACTGAAGCAACTGGTTATGGTTGTGTGTATTTTGCAAAAAATATGCTTGATGCAAGAGGTGAAACTTTAAAAGGTAAAAGATGTGTAGTTTCTGGTTCTGGAAATGTTGCTATTTATACTATTGAAAAGCTTTATCATGTTGGAGCTTTACCAATTGCTTGTAGTGATTCAAGAGGTATGATACTAGATGAAGAGGGTATTGATTTAGATTTATTAAAAGAGATAAAAGAGAATCAAAGAGCAAGACTTAGTGAATATGTAAAATATAGAAAAAGTGCCGTTTATACTCCTGTAGAAGATTATCCAAAAGGAAGAAATGCTATTTGGTCTATTCCTTGTTTTGCAGCATTCCCAAGTGCAACTCAAAATGAGTTAAATCTTGAAGATGCAAAAGAGTTAATTAAAAATGGATGTTTTTGTGTAAGTGAGGGTGCAAATATGCCTTCAACAAATGAAGCGGTTGATTATTTTGTTGCACAAAAAATTGCTTATGGTCCAGGAAAAGCAGCTAATGCTGGTGGAGTTGCTACAAGTCAATTAGAGATGGCACAAAATGCAGCTATGATTTCATGGACTTTTGAAGAAGTTGATGCTAAATTAGAACAAATTATGTACGGAATTTTCCAAAGAGTAAGCAAAACAGCTGAAGAGTTTGGAGAGCCTACAAACTTTGTTTTAGGAGCAAATATCGCTGGATTTAGAAGAGTAGCAGATGCTATGATTGAGCAAGGAATTGTTTGATAAAAATAAAACTTAAGGATTTTCCTTAGGTTTATAAAACTCTCTTAAAATATAACACTACAAAAAATATACAATAATCATTTTGAAAACTTAAAAAACCTTTTCCTTTTGTTCAATTATAAATTTAAGTTTTCAAATGATAAATATTACTCTTCTTTAACATTTTAGTTATATCTTTTTGGTTATAATTCCGACAAATTTTCAATAAGGAAATATTTGAAAGTAGGACTTTTTGACTCAGGTCTGGGTGGTTTGACTGTATTAAATGCTATTGCTAAAAAACTAAAAGGTGCAGAAATTTTTTATGTTGCAGATACTTTATATGCACCTTATGGTGATAAAAATAAAGATGAAATATTTTCTAGGTGCGATAAAATAACAAACTTTTTACTAGAAAATTATGGAATAGATGCATTAGTAGTAGCTTGTAATACAGCAACATCAATAATAATAAAACATTTAAGAGAAAAATTTCCATTTTTAATAATAATAGGAATAGAACCAGGTATAAAACCAGCTATTAATAGTTCAAAAAGTGGAAATATTGGAATTTTAGCTACAACATCAACTTTAAAAGGTGAAAAATATAGGCTTTTGGTTGATGAGTTAAAAAAAGAGCATGAGATAAATTTATATGAACAAGCTTGTGTTGGTTTGGTTCAACAAATAGAAAAAGGTGAAACAACAACTTTACAAACATATGCTATGTTGGAAAATTGGTTAAAACCAATGTTACATAATAATGTAGATACTATAGTTTTAGGTTGTACACACTATCCTTTGGTTAAAAAAACTATAAAAGATATTATGGGAGATGATGTTCTTCTTATAGATACTGGAGATGCCATTGCTAAGCGGCTTTTATCATTAAGTCAAAATGCTGGACATATAAATGAGGGAGATTTAGATATTTTGGTTTTATATACAGGGGAGATTAACAGTAAAATGGTTAAAGCAATTTTAAAAAAGAGTAAATTTGAAATAAGGAAGTGTGAGATATGAGTAGTGTAACTAATAGAGTTTTAGCCTTAAAATATAGACCAAAAAGATTTGAAGATTTAATAGGACAAAGTACAGTTTCTCAAACTCTAAGCTTAGCTCTTGATAGCAAAAGATTATCTCATGCTTATTTGTTTTCAGGACTTAGAGGAAGTGGAAAAACTAGTACGGCTAGAATTATGGCAAAGGCATTTTTATGTGATAATGGACCAACTAGCAAACCTTGTGAAGTTTGTGAAAACTGTAAAAGTGCAAATAAAGGAGTTCATCTTGATATTATTGAGATGGATGCTGCAAGTAATAGAGGAATTGATGATATTAAAGATTTAATCGAACATACAAAATATAAACCAAGTTTGGCTAGATTTAAAGTTTTTATAATAGATGAGGTGCATATGCTTACAACTCAAGCATTTAATGCACTCTTGAAAACTCTTGAAGAGCCACCAGCTTTTGTAAAATTTATACTTGCAACAACTGATGCTTTAAAGCTTCCAGCTACGATTTTAAGTAGAACTCAACACTTTAGATTTAATAAAATTTCGCAAAATGATGTTGTTCATCATTTAAGTCATATTTTGCATGAAGAAAAGATAGAATTTGAAAAAGATGCTTTAAATATTTTAGCAAGAGGTGGTCAAGGAAGTTTAAGAGATACTTTAACACTACTTGATCAAGCTATAATTTTTTCAAAAAATAGAGTTAATTCTCAAAGTGTAGTTGAAATGCTAGGTTTAATAAATCCTGAAAAAATGGAAGCAATTTTTTCTATGATTTTAAATAAAGGCGATATAAATGAGATTTTAAAAGAGTTAGAGGTTTATGAAACAACTCAAATAATTGATGAAATGACACTATATCTAAAAGACAAAATGATTTCAAAAGATAGAAGATTTGATTTAATAATATTTGATAGATTTTTTAGAATTTTAAGCGATGCAAAACATTTACTTGCAATAAATAGTGATGGAACTTTTGTTTTAATTTTAACTTTTATGAAATTTATTGAAGCAACAAAATTAAAATCAATAGATGATATTTTAAATCAAGTTGAAAAAATAGAAGCTAAAGCAGAAGTTGTAAAGCTTGAAAGAGTAGTTGAAGTACAAAAAGAAGAACCAAAAGTAGAAATACAAAATATAGTAAAAGAAGAGATAATAGAAGAAAAAGCAACAGAAAAAGAAATAAAAGAGCAAAAAATAGAAAATAATATCTCTTTAGATGCTATAGATTCTATTTCTAAAATAGAGTTTGAAACACCATTTGATGAGCTTTCAAGTGTAAAACCAGAAGAAAATATAGAAAATAATATTGTAGAAGAGATAGAGTATATTCCATTTGAAGATGAGAGTGATGAGTCAAATGATTTATATACAAGATTGACTGAAAAAGTTTATGATAGAGATTTTGAGTTAGGAGAGTGTTTTGAAAAAAACTTTATTTTTAGTGGTTTTTCAAACAATATTTTACATATTATCTCTTATGCAAAAGATGAAGAGCGAAAGTTATTATATAAACATTTTGCAATTATTAAAGCTTTTGCCCAAGAGGTTTACGGCTCAAATGTAGAGCTAGATTTTAAAAAGGAAGATGCCACCATACTAAATGAGCCTTTGGAACAAATAGAAGATAAACAAGAAAATTGTATAAATGATATAGGTTCTATGATTGAGGATATTGAAGTTGGTTCAGGTTGTGTTGCTGATATTACAAAAAGTTCAAATGAAACTCTATCATCAAGAGAGTTGCAGATAAATGATATATTAAACTCAAAAATGCTTGATAAGGCAAAAGAGCTTTTTGATATTAGAAAAATTACGGTAAAATCACGAAGTTAAATTAACTTTTTATTAAAGATAAAAAGATAGACTATTAAAATTTTTTAAAAGGAAAATATATGATAAAAAGAGGTAAAAACCTATTTGTTTTAAGTACACTTTTAGGAGCATCTTTATTTGCTAACGATAATTTAGTTTTAGATTATGAGAAAAAAAGAGTATCACAAAATCCAAATATCAAAGTTAAAGATATTAAAATAAATACAAAAAAAGAGTTATCAATTGCTGGTTGGACAGGGTATATTCTTGATATAGATGCAAATATTCAAGGTAAAGATATAAAAGCTAAGGATTTCTTGTTTACAAATGGAACTCATATAGCACCTGAATTAATTGATATTAAAACTATGCAATCAATGAAAGATGTTATTATCCCAAATTTAACTGATAAATACTATACAAAAGCAAATTTCATAGCAGGAAATGAGAAAGCTAAAAACAAAGTTGTTTTATTTTCAGACCCATTGTGTCCATTTTGTATGGACTATATTCCTAGTGTAATATCAGAAGTAAATAAAAATAAAGAGAATATCGCACTTTATTATTATGCATTTCCTTTAACACAAATTCATCCAGCTTCTCTTCCTCTTTCAAAACTAATTGATATTGCACATGCTAAAGGTGTTGCTGATATTATTACAAAAGCATATACAACAGATTGGTCAAAACATTTTGATGAAAAATCAACAGATGAAGCAAAAATTTTGGCAGCATTTAATAAAGAATTTGGTTTGGATATAAAACTTGAAGAGTTAAATAAAAAAGATGTAGTTTCAAAAATAGAGAAAGATATGACTATGGGTGATGAGGTAATGGTTTCTGGAACACCAACAATTTATGTAAATGGTGTAAAAGAGACTCCAAAATTCAATTTTGAAACTTTAGGAAAATAAGCTTATGGAAAAACTGGTAATAGCAACAAGAAGAAGCCAGCTTGCACTTTGGCAAAGTGAGTATATAAAAGCAGAACTTTTAAAACATTATCCAGATATGCAAATTGAGCTTCAAGAGTTTGTAACAAAAGGTGATAAAATCCTTGATGTGCCATTAGCAAAAATTGGTGGAAAAGGGCTTTTTACAAAAGAGCTTGAAGTTGCTATGCTTGAGGGTTCTGCTCATTTAGCTGTTCACTCTTTAAAAGATGTTCCTACTCAGTTTGAAGATGGTTTAACTTTGGCTGCTGTTTCAAAAAGATTTAACCCACAAGATGCGATTTTAAGTAATAAGTATAAAAGCCTTGATGAACTTCCAAAAGGTGCAGTTGTAGGAACAACGAGTCTAAGAAGAAGAATGGCTATAAAAATGCTAAGACCTGATATTGAACTTAAAGATTTAAGAGGAAATATAAACACAAGAATTGCAAAGCTAAATGCTGGAGAGTACGATGCAATAATTTTGGCAGCTACAGGAATAGAGAAATTAAATCTTCAAAATGAAGTAAAATATTTTTCACCAATTCCAGTGGAAGTGATGATTCCATCTATGGGACAAGCAACTTTGGGAATAGAAACAACTACAAATCCTGAGATTATAAAGTTAGTTAGTGTTTTAAATGATAAAAATGCTGAAATTGAGTCAAAAATTGAAAGAGGTTTTGTAGATACACTTCAAGGTGGATGCCAAGTTCCAATTGGTGTAAAAGCTTCAATTTTAGATGATAAAAGTGTAAAAATAGATGCAATTGTAGGACTTCCTGATGGAACAGAGTATATAAAAGATGAAAAAATAGTGGATATAAACTTATTTGAAAGTGCTGGAAGAGATTTCGCACAAGATTTTATAAATAAAGGTGCAGTTGAGCTTCTAAAAAGAGCCGAAGCTATGGCTTTTAAATAGTAGATTTCCTAGACGGTGTCTAGGGAATTTTTAGCAAAGGTTTATAATTGGCAAGTTACAAATACAAGCAGAAAGATATTAATACTTTTTTAGATGATATTTATAACAAAGGCTTAAAAAAGAGTGATATTTTATCTGATGATGATATATCTAAAATGGTTTTAGAAATAGGTATTTTCAAAATCAAAGGCTATATTTATGCTTTGAAAAGTAATTTGGCTAATTACTCTATTGATGATGTTTTTACAATATACTATTTTGATAAATATTTAACAAAATATATTATGGATTTAACTTCAAGTGTTGAAGCTAGATTAAAATCTACTTTAATTGAATTATGTTATTCAAGGACAAAAAATCCATTTTTCTATCTAATTTCTAAAAATCATAAAAATTCATCATTTTTTATAAATAAAGAGACTTTAAAAAATTGGAAAAATATAAATCCAATAAATATTTCAAATGAATCATACTTGCATTATGGTATATATTATAGACAAAAATATGATTTTGAAAGTAATATAAGAAGATATTTAAGTAATGAAACTTTAATTGATTTTGATACTTCAAAATATAATTTACCACCATTTCACTATTTAGTGGAGTCAGCAACTTTGGGTTCTATAATTTATTTTATAAAAAGCTTAAAAATAAACAACTTTGATGTTTTCAACAATGTATCAAAAAGTTTTGGAATAAATAATAGTTCAATATTTGATGCATATCTTGAAAGATTAAATGAGATAAGAAATAGAGCTGCACATAGAGAAAGGCTTTTTAATAGAAGTTATAGAACAGTAAAAAGTATGGGATTTTTTGCAAATATAAGAAAAAAAGTAAATGAACATAGAATGATAGATGTAATTTTATTTTTATATTATATGGTAGATAAACTGGACTTTAAAAACTATTTTGAATTTGAAAATAGTATTATTAAAAAACTATTTAGTGATTTTTTAAATGATTTCAATTTGAATATAGAGTCAAAAAGCTTACTTCAAAAACTAGATGATAGTCAAAAGTTAAAACAACAAACATTTATTTTAAATTCAATGAAATAAAAAAAGCCAAGCGTTAAACAAAAAGAGGTAAAAATTCTAAATCGAATAGATACTTTTTTGAATAGAGGCTTGGCGTTTGTAACATATGATTGTAGCAAAAATTTATTTATTTTAAGCTTAAATTAATTATTATAATTTCATTCTTCAAAACAATTTTTAAAAAAATCTTCAATATCACACTCTAAAATATAAGCAATTTGATACAGATGTTTTATATTAAAATGCTGTTTTTTAAGATACAACTCTGATTGTGAAACTAAACCAACAGATTTAAGTCCCATTGCTTGAGATAATTGCAGTTGAGTTAAACCTTTTTGTACTCTTATTTTTTTAACATTTGAACCAATAAGTTTATAAAAATCATCTATTTGATTTTCTTCTAAATCTTCAACTGTTTTCAAAATTACCTAGCTATTACTATTTATTTTGTTTTTATTCTAATAGGATATAATTTTTGCTTCAAATAGTAGTTACTAGTTAGATTGTAAATAATCAATTATTTTATAAAATCTTAATTACTATAAATACAAAAGAAAGTTTAGGGTTCATATGGTTTGTAAGAATTGTGAAAAAGAAATTATAGATGAAAATGCTGACTATTGCTCTTCTTGTGGAAAAAAATTAGAAAAAAACTTAATTGATTTAAATAAAAAAGCACAATTATCTTGGGCAGATTTTCTAATAGATGCAAAAAAAGAATATACAGTTTTAGAATTAGCAAAAGCTAGATTTGAAATAGCATATTATGGATTAATTATTATTTTATTTATAAGTAGTATTTATTCAGTGTTTGATTATTATAAATCTGGTAGTTATGAAAGTTTAATAGGAAGTCTATTACTTATTGGGTTAGTTTTTATTTCATATAAAATAAACTCAGCAATTCTTATTTCCTTATTTAGTGGAATAATACTTATTTTAGAAATGTCTATTTTGTTGTCTAATGCAGTCTATATAAAAAAGTATTCAATTGTGTTAATTATCAAGGTAATATTCTTATTGTTTACCACAATTCAATCTTATCAGGCAAGTAGGATTATTAAAACTCAGTCCAAAAAAGTTGCATTGATTATAGTTAGTATAATTGTAATTCTTATTGGAGCTATTGTGTTTGAAGATAAATTAAATGAAATTACTAAAAAAAAAGAACAGCTAAATCCTTGGGAAATGAATTGGGAAGTTTATGATAAATGGGAAAATTCTACATCTATAAAAGAAATTCAGGATAAAACATTTAATTTAATGTATGGATTCTTCAAACAATATTATTCTGATAAAGATTCAAATATACTTGCTTTCAATACTTCAGAGTGTGTAGTAGAAGAAATAAAAAAAATATATATTGATTATAGAGAACTTGATAAAATTTATTTAGATAAAGTTAGTTTTAGCTTGGCATCTATCAAATTAGCAAATGAAATAGAAGAACTACAAGTAAAATGTGCTACAAAAGCATTAAGGTAGCAAGTATGAGATATTTTATAATTTTATTATTATTTTGTTTTACTTTTGCAAAAGAAATAGACCTATATTCAAAAAATGGAGAAGCACTCGCTTATATTGATTTAGATGATGATTTTATAATATATATGTGGAATGGAACACCCGTTGCATATATTGATGAAGATTCTATTTATGGTTTTAACGGAAAGCATTTAGGATGGTTTCAAAATGGGATTATTTGGGATAATAAAGGATATGCAGTTGGCTATATGGAGGGAGTTTTTACAACTTCTTTTAAAATACTTCCTATAAAGTCTATAAAACAAATTACTCCAATAAAATCTATACCACAGATTCCACCTATTTTGCCTATTTTTAAAAAACAATGGAGTATAGAAGATTTACAATTTTATTTATACAGAGGAAAAAAATAAATATAAATAGCTTTTAATAGTTAGCTTAAAAAAAGCTAGATAATAACTATATCGACAAAAATTAAAAGAAAACATATTTCATAGTTGTTAAGTAATTCTTAACAACTGAATTTTATAAAAAACTCTCAAAATATCACTAAGTTTCAAATTGTTTTCAATATTTAAGCAATTAGAAATTATATAAAAAGGTAACTTATTATGATTATACTAAATATTGATGATAAAAATATAGAAAAAATCTATTTAAGAGAATTTAATAGTGACAAAGATAAGTTTTTAGATTTCAGGAAAAAAGTACAGTTAAACCTCTAAAATAGCTGAAACTATGGCTTTAAATAATCTTTTTTGGAACTAAGGTTTTTAACCTTAGCTTTCTAATAATTATGTATTTTTTTAAGGCTAAGAACAAGTTCTTAGTTCCAAAATTATTTAAAAAATCTTCAATATAATATTCTATATTTTAATCAAAAACTAAAAATTTCAGTTCTAAGAAATAATTATAAAAAGCTATGTTTTGGCTATTTTCCTAGTGTATATTATAGTTTTATTTTATTGTATTAAAACCAAAAGGAGAAAAAATGAGAATAAAACTAGAAGATACACTATTTTGCTTGGTTGATGTTCAAGAAAGACTTTTCCCACACATTGGAAACAAAGATGAGTTAGAGAGAACTTTGCCAATTTTAGTAAAAGGAATGAAGACTTTAAGTGTGCCAATTATTGTAAATGAGCAGTATAAAAAAGGAATAGGAGAGACAATTCCTGTTTTAAAAGAGCTTGTTGAAGAGTACACAGCTTATGAAAAAACTACATTTTCAGGTTGCCAAACATCTGAAATTTTGGATGCTTTAAAAAATAGTGGCAAAAAAAACATAGTTGTTGCAGGGATTGAAACTCATGTTTGTGTGCTTCAAACTTGTATAGATTTAGTAGAAAATGGTTTCAATGTGATTTTGGTTACAAATTGTAGTGGAAGTAGAACTAAAACAGATCATAAAATGGCTATAAAAAGATTAGTTCAAGCTGGAGTTGTGCCTACAACTTATGAGTCAATTTTGTTTGAACTTACACTTGATGCAAAAAATCCAAATTTCAAAGCGATTTCTAGCTTAATAAAATAGAGTGAATTTCACTCTATTTTAATTTTTTGCTTATCCTAAAATCTCAGCAGGTGCATATACTTCACCTTTCATAATAATTCTTGCACTTCGGCTCATTGTAGCCTTATCTACAATATATTTTCCATTTTCTTTTTTGATAACTGCTCCAACTTTTAGTGTTCCAGATGGATGTCCAAACTCAACAGCAGATTTCTCTCCACCACCAGCAGCCAGATTTACTAAAGTTCCCTCTATACAAGCAGCAACACCAATAGCAACTGATGCTGTTCCCATCATAGCATGGTGCAGTTTTTGCATAGATAAAGCACGTACGTGTAAATCAATCTCGTCTGCTTTTACCTCTTTACCGCTTGAAGTTGTAAAATCAGATTTAGGTGCAACAAAAGCAATTTTTGGAGTGTGTTGTCTTGTTTCTGCTTCACTTAAATCAGAAATTAATCCCATTTTTAAAGCACCATAACTTCTAATTTTTTCAAATCTAGCAAGAGCTTGGGCATCGCTATTTATATCAGCTTGAAGTTCTGTTCCTTTGTATCCAATATCAGCAGCATTTAAAAACACTGTTGGAATACCAGCCGTTATCATTGTAGCTTTAAAAGTACCAATTCCAGGAACTTCTAAATCATCAACTAAATTTCCAGTAGGAAATAACTCTTCACTAGGATCAACAGGTTCTGCAAACTCTAGTAAAATTTCTTGGGCAGGAAAAGCAACACCATCAATATAATAATCACCCATCTCTTTTACTTTTCCATCAACCATAGTAACATAACAAAGAATTGTTTTTTTGATATTTGCCTGCCAAATTCTCACACAACAAACACCATTTTGTGGTACATTATCTACAAGTCCTTCGTGAATTGCAAAAGGTCCAACAGCAGAGCTTAAATTTCCACAGTTTCCACTCCAATCCATAAAATCTTTATCTATTGCAACTTGTCCAAAATAGTAATCTACATCGTGGTTAGCAACTGTACTTTTTCCAACTAAAATAGCTTTTGATGTACTTGAAGTTGCTCCACCCATTCCGTCCATTTGTTGTTTGTAAATATCTGGGCTTCCTACTATTCTTTGAAGAAGTTTATCTCTTTTTACTTTGTCCTCTTGTGCTTCTTTTGGAAGGTCTGCTATATTAAAGAATGTACCTTTTGAAGTTCCACCTCTCATATATGTTGCTTTAACTCTAATTTGTTCTTTGTAACTCATACTTTTCTCCTAAAATTTAAAACTTTAAAAAATGATTTTTTAATCACTTTATAAAATTGTATTTTTGTTTTTCTTCCATAATTTTTTTGGAAATTGGACTTCAGTACAATCATAAATTTCTCTTACTTTTCTTTTCCGAAAGAAAAGTAACAAAAGAACTCGTTTGCTCGTTCCAAAATAGCTAAAAAATTTATAACAAGCCTAAAAACTCAAAACTCACTTCGTTCAAACAGTTGAGTTTTCTTTACGGCTTTTATATAAATTTTTCTTAACACTATTTTGAAAATGCAAACCTTTTTGCCAAAGGCAGCTCATAAGTTCCTTTGGAAAATTAAAAAATATTGCCGTAAGGCAATACCATTGCTTTGAAAGAAACTTTAATACTAAAAAAGCAAGGACTCTTGTGCTTAAGCACTCTCTGTGAGAAAGTCCTTGTTCCTATTTACTTATTTTCAGCAATAACATCTTTTGCGAATTTTTGTAAAATTCCACCAGCTTTGTAAACTTCAACTTCAGCAGTTGTATCTAATCTACAAGTTACAGTAAATTCTACTTTTTCACCATTTTCTCTAGTCATTACTACTTTTAAATCACATCTTGGAGTAATATCTCCAACAATATCAAAAGTTTCAGTTCCAGTTATAGCATAAGTGTGTCTTGTTTCTCCATCTTTAAATTGAAGTGGTAAAACACCCATTCCTACAAGGTTTGTTCTATGAATTCTTTCAATTGATTCAGCAATTAAAACTTCAACTCCAGCAAGTCTTACACCTTTTGCTGCCCAGTCTCTTGAAGATCCTTGCCCATAGTTTGTTCCAGCAATGATGATTAATGGTTGTTTTCTACCCATATAAGTCTCTATTGCTTCCCACATTCTTGACTCTTTTTTCTCTGGCATAATAGTTGTTAAGCTTCCTTGTTTAACATTTCCGCTTTCATCTTTAACCATTTCGTTAAATAGTTTTGGATTTGCTAAAGTTGCTCTTAAAGCCGTGTTGTGGTCTCCTCTATGCGTTGCATAAGAGTTTAAATCTTCAAGTGGAAGACCCATTTTTAAACAATACTCACCAGATGCACTTTTTGCTTGAATAGCATTTGATGGAGATAAGTGGTCTGTTGTAATATCATTTGGGAAAACTCCAAGTGGTCTTAAGTTTTTAAGAGCTGGCATTCTCATAAATTCATCTTCCCAATATGGTGGTTTTTGAATATATGTAGATTTTGCATCCCATTTATAGAATGGTTCAGCTGCTTCTTTTGCACCTTTAGCAAACATTGGATCATAAATTTCTCCAAACATTTCAGGTTTAACAGCACTATTTACAACAGCATCAATCTCTGCATCGCTTGGCCATAAATCTTTTAATCTAATATCATTTCCATCTTTATCTTTTCCTAAAACATCAGTTTCAATATTAAATCTGATACTTCCAGCTAGTGCATAAGCAATAACAAGTGGAGGAGAAGCTAAAAATGCCTCTTTAATAAATGGGTGAATTCTCCCGTCAAAGTTTCTATTTCCTGATAATACAGCAGTTGTATAAACTCCAGTTGCTTCAGCTTCAATTTTTGGATCTAAAGCTCCACTCATACCATTACAAGTTGTACAAGCAAATCCTACAATTCCAAATCCTAATTTTTCTAACTCACCTAATAATCCTGATTCTCTTAAGTATAATTCAGCTACCTTAGAACCTGGAGCTAATGAAGATTTAACCCATCTTTTTCTACTTAATCCTAACTCATTTGCTCTTTTTGCTAGTAATCCAGCAGCAACAACATTTCTAGGATTTGAAGTATTTGTACATGATGTAATTGCAGCAATTAATACAGCACCATCTGGGATAACTTCATTTGTAATTTCGATTTTTTTAGTAATTCCTTCTGAATCAAGTGCAGAAACAGGAAGTAATTTATGTGGTTTAGAAGGACCTGCTAATGTTCTTGTAACAGTTGATAAATCAAACTCAATAGTTCTAGCATAAGTAGCATTTGCTAAAGAATCAGCCCATAAACCATTTGCTTTTGCATAAGTTTCAACCAATTTTACTTGCTCAGGAGTTCTTCCTGTGATTTTTAAGTAATCAATAGTTTTATTATCAATAGCAAACATAGCAGCACTTGCACCATATTCAGGTGTCATATTTGAAATAGTTGCTCTATCTCCTAAATCTAAATATTTAATTCCACTTCCATAGAACTCTAAATATGCAGAAATTACATTGTTTTGTCTTAAGAATGATGTTAAAGCAAGTGCAATATCAGTTGCAGTTATTCCAGCAGCTCTAGTACCTTTAATTTCAACTCCAATAATTTCTGGAACTCTCATATAAGATGGGTTTCCAAGCATAACATTTTCAGCTTCAAGTCCACCAACACCAACAGCAATAACTCCTAGTGCATCAACATGAGGAGTATGTGAGTCTGTTCCTACAAGAGTATCAGGACTTGCAATCCCATCTATATTATGAACTACTGGAGACATTTTTTCTAGGTTGATTTGGTGCATAATACCGTTACCTGGTGGGATAACATCAACATTATCAAATGCTTTTTTTGTCCAGTTGATAAAATCAAATCTATCAGCATTTCTTCTATCTTCAATATCTCTATTTTTTTGGAAAGCATCTGGGTCAAATCCACCACACTCAACAGCCAAAGAGTGATCAACGATTAATTGTGTTGGAACAACTGGATTAATTTTTTGAGGATCTACACCACTTGCAGCAACTGCTTCTCTAAGACCTGCTAAATCAACAAAAGCAGTAAGTCCTAAAATATCGTGACAAATAACTCTTGATGGATACCAAGGGAAATCTTTGTCTGTTCTTTTTTCGATTAATTGAATAAGTGAATCTTTTAAATCAACACTTGGACATTTTCTTAAAAGGTTTTCTGCTAATACTCTTGATGTGTAGTTTAGTTTTGCAAAAGAACCAGCTTGAATATCTTCAACAGCACTTTTTACATCATAGTATTTAACATCTAAACCATCTAGTTTTTTTAGATATTTTTCGTTTGTCATTTTAATTTTCCGTTTTTTATTTTGAAATTTATTGTAAAAAAAAATTTAGGCTAAATTTAGCCTAAATTTTAAAGATTATTTTCTTTCTTCTAGTGGAACATAAGCTCTTGGTGCTGGACCTGTATATTCAGCTGATGGTCTAATAATTTTTCCATCTTCTCTTTGCTCAATAACATGTGCACCCCATCCTGTAACTCTTGACATAATAAAGATTGGAGTAAACATATCTGTTGGAATTCCCATTTGGTTGTATGAAACAGCCGAGAACCAGTCAAGATTTGGGAACATTTTCTTTTGATCCCACATAATTGTTTCTATTCTTTCAGCTACATCGTACATTAACATATCTTTGTTCTCTTCAGATAGTTCTTTTGCAACATTTTTGATTACTACATTTCTTGGATCTCTTGAAGAGTAAACAGGGTGTCCAAATCCAATAATAATCTCTTTTCTTGCCATTCTCTCTTTGATGTCTTTTTCTGCTTCATCAGCTGATGAGTATCTTTCTTGAATTCTAAATGCAACTTCATTTGCACCACCATGTTTTGGACCTCTTAAAGCTCCAATTGAACCAGTGATACAAGAGTACATATCAGAGTTTGTTCCTGCAATTACTCTTGAAGTAAATGTAGAAGCATTAAACTCATGCTCTGCATATAAAATTAATGATACATGCATTGCTTTTACCCAAGATTCTCTTGGTTTTTCACCATGTAATAGGTGTAAGAAGTGTCCACCAACTGTATCTTCGTCGCTTACAACATTAATTCTTTTTCCATTATATGCAAAATGGTACCAATATAATAAAATTGAAGGGAAAGCTCCAATTAATCTATCAATAATATCTTGTGCTGCTGCTTTTGGATGAGCTTCATCTTCTTGATTTAATGCTCCAAGAACTGAACAACCTGTTCTCATAACATCCATTGGATGACATGTGCTAGGTAATTGCTCTAATGCAACTTTTACACCTTGAGGAAGTTCTCTATAAGTTTTAAGTTTAGCTTTATAAGCTGCAAGTTCTGCTTTATTTGGTAATTCTCCATAAACTATTAAGTGTGCGATTTCTTCAAATTCAGCTTTTTCTGCAAATTCTAAAATATCATAACCTCTATAATATAAGTCATTTCCTGTATTTCCAACTGTACAAAGTGCTGTACTTCCAGCAGCTACACCAGAAAGTGCAACTGATTTTTTTGGTTTAAATTCTGTACTTGTAGTACTCATATTTTCTCCTTAGTTTAATTTAAATAAAATAAATAAAAGCTAATTATTTAGCTTTACCTTTTGAAAATAATTCATCCATTTTTTGCTCATAAGAGTGGTAGTTTAACATATCGTATAACTCCATTCTTGTTTGCATTGTACTAATAACACCTTCTTGAGTTCCTTTATCTT
>JBDHWU010000023.1:0-34428 GCA_039810345.1 Aliarcobacter sp.
CGGCACCTGGGATCGAACCAGGGACCAAATGATTAACAGTCATCTACTCTACCCCTGAGCTATGCCGGAACAAAAAACAATTAAACCTTATTGGTCAAATTGGACGGGAATTATAATAGGAAATTTTTAGTTTGTCAAGGGGTTTACGCTTAATTGTAGCTTAAATTTTAAAAAAAATTTATTTTTACCATTTTTTAGGGTTTTTGCATACTTTTAATACCTAAGAAACAAGAGTCTCTTAGGTCTTACTATAATTTTGAAATGTACTCTGCTAATGCTGAAATCTCTTCTGGTGTTTTCGTATCAACATGAGTTTTCATAATACCTTTCATAACTCCACCATAACTTCCATCTTTATAACCATTTAAAGCTTTTATAACTCTATCTTTATCCCAACCTGCAATTACTTGAGACTTACCTAAAGCCTCTTTTTCACCTTTTGTTCCATGACATGAAGCACAAGTTTTAAATAGTGCTTCACCATTTGTAGATGAAGTTGTTACAACTGAATTATCATTTGTTTTTTCTTCAGGTTTTTTTTCTTCTTTAACTTCTTGTTTGATTTCAACTACTTTTGGTTCTTCTTTTTTTATCTCTTCTGATACTTTTTTCTCTTCAGTTTTTACTTCAGGTGCTTTTTGTTCCACAGTAGCAACTACTTCTTGTTTTGGTGTAGTTTCAGCTTTTGTTTCTTTCTTATCTTCCGTACAACCAACAAACAAAAGTAATGCTGTTGCAGAAATAATCAAACTTTTTTTCATATTTTTCCCTTTATTTCATAATTTCAATTTTATAATTGTATCAAATCAATTGTAAAATAATTGTGTTCTATTTACTTTCATATATAAAAACAAACTCATCTTTATAATCAATTTTAACTATTCCACCTTTTTTAAGTTTTCCAAATAAAATCTCATCTGTTAATGGATTTTTAATTTTATCACTTATAACTCTATTTAGTGGTCTTGCTCCCATAGCTTTATCATATCCTAATCTAGCTAATTCATCTTTTGCTTTTTTACTAATTTCAATTTTTATCTTTTTACTTTCAAGTTGTTTTTCTAAATCTTCTATAAATTTTCCAGCAACTTTAGAAACAATATCTTGACTTAAACTATCAAAACTAACAACACTATCAAGTCTATTTCTAAACTCTGGAGCAAAAAATCTATTTATAGCTTTGTTTTCATTTAGTTTATCATTTTTTGCAAATCCCATAACATTTGCTTCAGCAAC
This sequence comes from Aliarcobacter sp., assembly GCA_039810345.1. Taxonomy (GTDB): domain Bacteria; phylum Campylobacterota; class Campylobacteria; order Campylobacterales; family Arcobacteraceae; genus Aliarcobacter. The sequence goes on from JBDHWU010000023.1 coordinate 1,237, forward strand.
TCCTAAATTTGAAGTCATTATTAATATAACATTTTGAAAATCTGCTTTATTTCCACTATTATCTGTTAGTTCTGCATTATCCATAACTTGAAGTAAAATTGACATTAAATCTGGATGTGCTTTTTCTATCTCATCTAAAAGTAAAACTGTATGTGGATGTTTTCTAATACTTTCAGTTAAAAGTCCACCTTGCTCAAATCCTATATAACCTGCAGGTGCTCCAATTAATCTTGAAATGGCATGAGCTTCCATATACTCACTCATATCAAATCTTTCAAAATGTATTCCCATTTGAAGTGATAACTCTTTTGCTACCTCTGTTTTTCCAACTCCAGTAGGACCTGTGAATAAAAAACTTCCTATTGGTTTTTTATCAATAGTAAGCCCTGCTTTATTTCTTTTTATTGCTTGAACTATTGTTTCTATCGCTTTATCTTGTCCAAAAACTCTTTTTTGCATATTTTTTTCTAAGTTTTTAAGTAAGCTTAAATCAGATTTTGTAGCACTTCGTGCAGGAATATGTGCCATTTTTGAAATAGTTGCTTCTACATCTTTTTCATTTATAGTATTGTTTATTTCCAGACTGTTTTGAATAGCTATTTTTTTACTTGCTCCCACCTCATCTATTACATCTATTGCACAATCTGGTAAAAATCTATCTTGAATATATTTTTTACTAAGTTCAACTGCACTAATTATTGCATTCTTAGAGTATTTTACACCATGATACTCTTCGTACTTTTCTTTTAAACCTTCTAAAATAGTAATAGAATCTTCGATAGTTGGCTCATTTACATCAACTTTTGCAAAACGACGGCTAAGTGCTTTATCTTTTGAGAAATCATTTCTAAATTCAGCAAAAGTAGTTGCTCCAATACATCTTAGTTTTCCATTTGCTAAAAGTGGTTTTAATATATTTGAAGCATCCATTGCACTTCCTCCAACACTTCCAGCTCCTACAATTGTATGAATCTCATCTATAAATAAAATTGCATTTGGAATTTTACTAATCTCACTTAGAAGAGATTTTAATTTTTTCTCAAAATCTCCTCTATATTTAGTACCTGCAAGCATAGAACCCATATCAAGAGAAAAGAGTTTTGAGTCTTGTAAAAATTCAGGAACCTCTTTTTTTGATATTTTTAAAGCTAATCCTTCTGCAATTGCTGTTTTTCCAACTCCAGGTTCTCCAACTAAAAGTGGGTTATTTTTCTTTCTTCTTCCTAAAATCTCAATAACTCTTGATATTTCGCTATCTCTTCCAATTACTGGGTCTATTTGCGATTTTTTTGCAATTGCTACAAGCTCACTAGAATTTTGTTCCAAAACTTTTTCTTTTTTTTCTTCTTGCATATTTTCATCATTTTCATCATCATATTTATGCGAAATCTCTTCAAGAATATCAACTCTTTGAATTCCAAGCTTTCTTAACAAATATGTAGCGTAAGCTTTTTCATCTTTTAATATTGCTACAAACATATCTTCAACATTTGCTTTTGTTTTTCCACTACTTTGAGTATGAGCAACCATATATTCGATTGTTGAAGATAAAGCTATAGTTTCTATTGGTTCATCAACAATTTCATCTGGTAGTCTAGGAGTATTTGTATCTATATAATTTTTTAAATCTTCAAATAAAACATTTGTATCAACACCTAAATCATGAAACATATCTTCAATTGTTGCATCATTTATAAGCATCAAAAAAATATGTTCTAAAGTCAAATATTCATGTTTGCTAGTTTTTGCATAAGATATTGCTTGTGCAAAAATATGTCTTAACTCTTTACTTATCATTTTACTCTTCTTCCAATATAGCTTTTAAAGGAAAACCCTTATCTCTTGCCATATTTTTTACTTGAGCTACTTTTGTATTTGCTATTTCAAAACTATAAACTCCACAAAGTCCTTTTCCATTATTATGAACACTTAGCATAATTGCTTCAGCTTCACTTATGGTTTTTCTAAATACTTTTACTAATACATCAATTACAAAATCCATAGTTGAGTAGTCATCATTTAATAAAAAAACATTATACCTTTTTGGCTCTTCAACTTCTAATTCTTCACTTAATTCAATTTCAATTTCATTACTCACATCAAACCTTTAATATGTTAATATTCATTCTTAAACATTATAACAAAAAAGAGATTATTATGAAGATTAATATAAATGATTATAAAAACAAATCAATATTTATAAGTGCAACAAATACAAATATTGGAAAAACTTATGCTTGTGAAAAATTTTTAAACTATTTTTCACAAAATGGTTTAAAAGTTGGCTACTTTAAACCAATTGAAACGGGTGTAGAAAATAATACTCCAGCAGATGGCACTAAATTATTTGAACTTGTAAAAGAGTTAAATTCAAATTTTAAACAATTGACAATTAATGATATTGTTCCATATCAATTTACTCTTCCTGCCTCTCCTTATGTTGCAAAAGGAAACACTTATATTGATATAGAGTTTTTAAAAGAGAAAAAAGAGTATTTACAAACATTTTGCGATGTTTTAATTATTGAAGGAGCGGGTGGACTTATGGTTCCTATTAAGAAGGATTTTTTTATTATTGATTTAATAAAGGAGTTTAATTGCAAAACTTTTTTAATAACTCCTTCAAAATTAGGAAGTATAAATGATACCCTACTTTCAATTGAAGCATTAAAAAATAGAAATTTAGATTTTGATTTTTTTATAAATCTATATGAAGATAAAGATAGTTTTGAAAAAACATCAAAACCATTTTTAGAAAGCTATTTTTCTTCGCTAAATTTCTTACAAGATTTATAAAAAAGAGAAAAAAACTCTTTTTTTTCTTAAAAAAATTGTTTCCATTTTTAATTTTTAACTTTAATTTATTCAAAATAATCACTTTTTATAATATTTTTTAAGCTTATTTTCCCTAGAATTGGTAGTTGTACGGCATTTATTATAATAAACTTAAATTTATTTACTATATTAAAAGATATAAAATTTATTCATTTTAATTTGTGTATAAATTCCTTATTAGTTTTTATGTGTAATAAACTCTTTGTACATAAAGCGAGTAAAAAAATATGAAAGGTTTAAATATGATGACTTCTGCGATAGATTTATCTAAATTAACAGCAAATGACGATTTAACACCAGTTCTTGGTGGTTATTGGCCAGGTATTCAAATTTACTATCCACCAATTAAATATAACCCACTAGATGGTTCTTATGAAACAATGGAACAAGCTAAATTAAGATTACAAAAACATGCTTATAAAACAAAGGCTCACACTGTTTTATTTGACTTAGAAGATGGTTGTAGACAAAAAGCTATGAGTAGAGAACTTTTAATTCAAGAGTTACCTAAATTTCCTGAAAGAGATTTCCAAATAGCTGTAAGAATAAATCCATTTAGAACAGAAGAGTACGAAGAGGATTTAAAAATGCTTAAACAAATCCATCAATACATTGATGTAATAGTTTTAGCAAAAGCTGGAGAAGTTTATGGAAGTGCTGAAATTAGAGATTTAAGCTCTTGGCTAATCTCTATTGGAAGTAAATTAACAATTCAACCAATCGTTGAACACCCAAAATCACTTCAAATTGCAGATAGATTAATGGAACATTCAACTGTTAAACATATTGTATTTGGAATTCATGACTTCTCAAAAGCTATGGCTTACAAAATCACTCCAAAAGGATGGATTGATGAACTTGAGACATTCTTTAATATTCTTACTATGGAAGCAAGAATAAAAGGAAAAGGAGTTATTGGAGGAGTTGAAGTTCTTTTAACACCACACTCTTTACCTGATAATTGTGTTGAGAAAAAAGATATTAGAAGATGGTTAGATTTACATGGAGATGAAGCTAGTAAACATGTTTATGCTCATGCTTTAAGAGAAAATGCAATGGGTCTTACAGGTAAACAAGTAATTACTCCAAATCATATTAATATTTGTAAAGTTGCATTTACACCTTCTCCTATTGAAATTGAGAAAGATGTATCTATTTTAAAAGCAGCTATTGAAGCTGATGCACTTTTAAGTGGAGCTATTAGATATGAAGGTGAGATGCTTGATCCTCCAATGTTTGGTAAATCTTTACAAAATATTTTAAGAGCATATGCTCTAAATAGTTTATCAAAAGAGGATGAGTTATTTGCACTTAGTGTATTAAATAGAATGCCTCTGCATACATTTAAAGAAAACTGGCCATACGGTCAATTGTAATATTCAAGGAGATTAATATGAGTCAAACAGTTAAATTAGAAGTACCTGAATTTTTAAATATTGGTATTGCTTGTACTTCAAAACATGTAGGAACAAACAAAGAAAATAATGTTGCTATGATTATTGAAGATGATAAACTAGGAACTGATACTATAACTTATAAAGAGTTAGCAACAAAATCTGATCAAGTATCAAACTTTTTTACAAGTATTGGACTTGAACCAAGAGATAGAGTTTTAGTTTGCCTTAAAAACTCTTTAGCTTACCCTATTTCATTCTTTGGAGTTATGAAAGGTGGAATGATTGCGGTTCCTACTTCAACTTTACTAAGTGGAAGTGAAGTTAAATATCTAGCTGAAGATTCTCAAGCAAAAGCTATGGTTATGTCAGCTTCTATGTATGAAAATTTAATTCCATATTTAGAAAATCTTGATAACTTAAAAACTATTGTTGTTGCTGGAATTGATAGTGTTGAGGGATTCAAAGTTCCTGAAGGTATGCAAGTATTTTCTTTAAATCAAATTTTTAAAGAGACTAGCACAGTTGCTAATCACTATAACTCTAAATCAGGAGAACCAGCATATTTAGTATATACATCTGGGACAACTGGTTATCCAAAAGGAGTTTTACACTCTCATAGATCTTTAGTTGGAAGAAAACCAGCAACAGATTTTTGGTTTGATTTTAAAGAAAATGATAGAATCATGCACTCTGGAAAATTCAACTGGACTTATGTTTTAGGTTCAGCACTTATGGACCCACTATACAATGGTCACACAGTTATTGCCTATGAAGGAGCAAACGATGCTTCAACTTGGGTTGATTTAATTAAAAAACATAAGTGTACTATTTTTATTGGAGTTCCTACAATATATAGACAAATTATTCAAAAAACAGATTTCACTCTTGATGATTGCCCATCTTTAAGATATTGTATGAGTGCTGGAGAACATTTAAGCGATGAAATGCTTGGACTTTGGAGAGATAGATTTAAACAAGATATTTATGAAGCAATAGGAATGAGCGAATGTTCATACTATATTTCACACTCAAAAAATAATCCAATAAGACCAGGAAGTGCAGGTTTCCCACAACCAGGACATATTGTAAAACTTTTAAACCCTGAAACTTTAGAAGAAGTTGGAGTTGAAGAAGAGGGAATGATTTGTATTGGTGAAGATGACCCAGGACTTTTCTTAGAGTACTGGCAACTAGAAGATGAAACAGCTAAATCAAGACATGATGGATACTTCTTTACAGGGGATTATGCTAGAAAAGACAAAGATGGATATATCTGGTTTATTGGAAGAAAAGATGATATTATCAACACATTTGGGTTTAGAGTAAGTCCACATGAAATTGAAAGAGTTGTGAAAACTCACAATGATGTTGCTGATTGTGTTGCTTTTGGGCTTGATATTGAAAAAGAGAAAACTATTGTTGCAATAGCTGTTGTTGGTCATTCTCCTTTAAGTAAAGAAAAAGAACAAGAAATTTTAAAATTTGCACAAAATAATCTTGCAAAATATAAAGCTCCAAAAGAGATTTTTGGAATGCTTGATTATCCACGAACAAAAAATGGAAAAGTTCTTAGAAAACAACTTGTAAAAGATTTACATGAGCAATATTTTGCTATTGCAAAAGGTGAAGAGATTGTTGAATACAAAGCTAGAAGATCTATGCTTTTAGTTCCTTCATATAACAAACACAATGTAGAAAAAGCAAAAACAGTTTTAGCTGATACAGTTATTTTTGATCTTGAAGCTATTTTAGCAGAGCAAAGAGAAGCAGGTAGAGAAACTATCAAAGCTGTTTATAATGAACAAGGTCCTAAATTTGGAGATAGCGAAAGAGTTTTAAGAATCAATAATTTAGGAAGTGAAGATCTTAAAAAAGATTTAGCTTTAGCAAAAGAGATTGAATTAGATGGTTTATTATTCTCTAAAATTGATTCAAAAGAGGATGTTTTAGAAGCTGTTAGACTAATAAATGAAGTAAATCCAAATTTAACATTAATGATTATGATTGAAACTCCACTTTCAGTTTTAAATATTCAAGAAATTTGCAAAGCAAGTTCTAAAGTTGAAGTTGTTGTTGTTGGTTCAAACAAACTTGCAAATAGACTTCAAATAGATATAAAAAGAGGTTCAAAAGCTATTGTTACATATTTAGCTCAAATTGCACTTGCTGCAAAAGCTTATAATAAAACAGTAATAGATGGTCCTCACTTTGATGTTTTAGATGAGTTTGCTTGTGAAGACTCTACAAAAGATGCATTTAATTTAGGATTTGATGGTAAATCTCTTATTCATCCAATTCAAATTGAATATATCAATGATATTTTCACTCCAAAACAGTCTGAAGTTGAAGATTATGAAGATATGATTGCAAAATATGAAGAAGCTTCAAGGGAAGGTAAAGAGGTAATTTTACACAATAATAAACTTGTTGATTCTTCAAGAATTAAATGGGCAAGAAAAATGATTAAATTATATGAGACTTATAAATCTCTAGGTCAAAATCTATTTAATAAATAAGGAGCTTTGTTTGTCAAAAATAAATTATGGTAACTACTTTGAAGATTTTAAAATTGGTCAAAAAATAGTTCATCCACTTCCAAGAACAATTAGTGATGGTGATGTATCTTTATACATCGCTTTCACTGGAAGCAGATTTTCACTTCATTCAAGTGATATAGTTGCAAGAGAGATTGGATATGAAAAAAGACCAATTGATGATGTATTGATGTTTCACTTAACATTTGGAAAATCTGTTCAAGATATATCTTTAAATGCTATTGCAAATCTAGGATATGCTGAAATATCTTTTCCTAATCCTGTATTTACAGGTGATACAGTAAGTATGACTTCAACAGTAATTGGATTAAAAGAGAATTCAAATGGAAAAAGTGGAGTTGTTTATGTTCACTCAATTGGTGTAAATCAAAATGGAAATGAGGTTTTAAATTTCAAAAGATGGGTAATGGTTCACAAAAAAGACCACAACAGTAAATCTGAAATAAATGAAGTTCCAACTTTTGCTAAAACAACACCAATAAGCGATGATATTTCTATTCCAAAAATTGGAAAAATTGATACAAATTCTAGTGGTGGAGAGTTTTTCTTTGAAGATTATGAAGTTGGAGAGAGATTAAATCATCCTGAGGGAATTACTGTTGATAATAGTGATCATACACTTGCAACAAAACTGTATCAAAACAATGCAAAAGTACACTTCAACGACCATATGATGAAGAGTTCTCCTATGGGTCAAAGACTTATGTATGGTGGAATTGTTATATCAATGGCAAGAGCAATATCTTTTAATGGGTTACAAAATGCTCAATGGGTGTATGCAATAAATAGTGGAAACCACTGTAATCCTACTTATGCAGGAGATACAATTTATGCTTACACAGAAATTTTAGAAAAAATAGATCATAAAAGAGAAGATATTGGACTTTTGAGATTAAGAACTATTGCACTTAAAAATCAAAATCCAAATGAGATTGAAAATGCAAAAGGTGAAGATGGTAAATATCTTCCAAATGTTGTACTTGATTTGGATTACACTGTTGTAATTCCAAAAAAAGTTACTAAAAAATAAATTTAATTAAAAAAAGGAGAACTTTATTATGACACACCCAAAAGAAGCTTTATTTGAATCTGGTAAATCTTTACCAATTATCCCAACTTGTGAACACTTTGCAGGAAGCGAAAAGCTAATCCTAAAAGGTTTTGAAATGCAAAAAAAACTAGGACCTGTTTTTGATATTACTTGTGACTGTGAAGATGGTGCTGAAACTGGAAAAGAAGTTGAACACGCAAATATGATTGTAAGAGTTGTTAATTCTAGCGAAAACCCATATAAAATGGCAGGAACAAGAATTCACGATCACTCTCACAAAGATTGGAGACAAGATGTTGATATACTTGTAAAAGGTGCTGGAGAAAATTTAGCATATATTACTTTACCAAAATCAACATGTTATGAAGATGCAAAAACTCAAGTTGAGTACATTCAAAAAGTAGCAAAAGAAGCTGGAATTAAAAGAGAAATTCCAATTCACGTACTAATAGAAACTCATGGTGCTTTACAAGATGTTGAGAAAATTGCAACACTGCCTTGGTTACAAGTTTTAGATTTTGGTTTAATGGACTTTGTAAGTGGATACCAAGGAGCGATTCCTGCAATTAATATGAGAAGCCCAGGTCAATTTGATCACAGATTAATTGGAGCTGCAAAAGCTAGAGTTGCACAAGCTGCTATTCAAAACAATGTAATTCCTTGTCACAATGTAACACTTGATTTAAAAAACCCATACCAAACTTACAAAGATGCTGAAAGAGCAAGAAATGAGTTTGGATTCTTAAGAATGTGGTCAATTTACCCAACACAAGTTCAAGCAATTGTAGATGCTATGAGACCAGATTTTACAGAGCTTGTTGCTGCACAAAATATTTTAATAAATGCACAAGATGCTGAGTGGGGACCAATTCAATATGATGGTGAGTTACACGATAGAGCAACTTATAGATATTTCTGGGAATTAGTTCAAAGAGCTAAATATTCAGGTGTAAAATTAATGGAAGAGACAGAAAAAAGATTTTTCGCTTAATTTCAATAGTTTTCAAAGCTACTCTTCTTTAAGGGTAGCTTTTTTTATTTAAAAGCTATTTCTAAACTAAACATATTTTTAATTTATATCAATATTTAAAGAAGAAAAAGCCTAATTTTAAATCTGCGTTGATATAATTTGAGAATTTCTAAAACAAATAAAGGAAAATTATGAGTAAAAAAATCACAGAACAAGATATTATAGATTCAGTTGCAAGTGCATGTCAATACATCTCTTTTTATCACCCTGAAGATTTCGTAAAAGGAATGGTTGAGGCTTATGAAAATGAGAAAAGTGATGCTGCTAAAAATGCAATTGGACAAATTTTAATAAACTCAAAAATGTGTGCTATGGGACATAGACCACTATGTCAAGATACGGGAAGTGTTAATATATTTGTAAAAGTTGGTTTAAAAGCTAACTTAGATATTACAAAAAATCTTGAAGATTTATTAAATGAAGGTGTTGCAAAAGGTTATACAGATCCAGATAATACTTTAAGATACTCTGTTGTAGCTGATCCAGCAGGAAAAAGAACAAATACAAAAAACAATACTCCTGCTGTTATTCATGTAAGTGTTGATAATAGTGATAGATTAGATATTACAGTTGCTGCTAAAGGTGGGGGAAGTGAAAACAAATCTAAATTTACTGTTTTAAATCCTAGTGATAGTATTTATGACTGGGTTATGGCAAATGTAAAAGAGATGGGTGCTGGATGGTGTCCTCCTGGAATTTTAGGAATTGGAATTGGTGGAAATCCTGAAAAATCTATGCTTTTAGCAAAAGAGTCTTTGATGGGGCATGTAGATATTCATGAATTAAAAGCAAGAGGACCACAAACTCCACTTGAAGAACTAAGACTTAAACTTTATGAAGATATAAATAAATTAGGAATTGGAGCTCAAGGTCTTGGTGGATTAACTACTGTTTTAGATGTTAAAATCTTAGATTATCCTTGTCATGCCGCTTCTTTACCTGTTGCTATGATTCCAAACTGTGCAGCAACTAGACATATACACTTTGAATTAAATGGAAATGGACCTGCAAAATTCAATAAACCAGATTTAGATTTATGGCCAGATGTAAAACTTCCAATGGATACAATTAAAAGAGTAAATATTGAAGATTTAACAAAAGAAAATTTATCTCAATTTAAATCAGGTGATACTTTATTATTATCTGGAAAAATTTTAACAGCAAGAGATGCTGCTCACAAAAAAATTGTTGAGTACAAAAATGCAGGGAAACCACTTCCAAATGGAGTAGATTTAAAAGATAGATTTATTTACTATGTTGGACCAGTTGATCCTGTTAAAGGTGAAGTTGTAGGACCTGCAGGACCAACAACATCTACAAGAATGGATAAATTTACAAAAGATATGATGGAAATTGGAATTATGGGAATGATTGGAAAAGGTGAAAGAAAACAACCAACAATCGACTTAATCAAAGAGTACAAATCTATCTATTTAATTGCAACTGGTGGAGCTGCATATTTAATCGCTCAATCAATCAAAGGTGCAAAAACTTTAGCATTCGAAGAGCTTGGAATGGAAGCTATTTATGAGTTTGAAGTAAAAGATATGCCTGTAACTGTTGCTGTTGATACTGAAGGTAACTCTATTCATACAACTGGACCTGCACGTTGGAGAACAATTAATAAATAATTCTTATTTATAATTTTTTACAAAGAGTCTTTGGCTCTTTGTAAACTCTTTTTCTTAAAAAACACTTAATTACTTAAACTATATTACTTTTTTGACTTTTTTAATAATTTTTTTTGATAATATTTTACTTCAAAATATAATAGGACTTAATAATTATGAATTTAATAGAAGATTTAAAAGATTATTTAGGATTTGCAGTTGCAGGTAATTTTGCAAATCATTTAGGTGAAGCTGGAGAAGCTGATGAGTTTTCTGTTATTAAAACTACAGAAAAAGATGCCCCAAAAGGTATGTTTCCATTTTATATAAAAAATCATGATAGTTTTTTAGGAACTTATCCAATTTGTGACGAAACAATTTTAACACACAATAGAGAATGTGATAATCTTCAAGTTGAAGCAGAAGTTGCACTTATTTGTGATTTTATTTATGAAAATGAACAAGTAATTGATATTGTTCCAAAATATTTTACAGCATTTAATGACTGTTCTATTCGTGTTCAAGATGGAAATAAGCTAAGCACTAAAAAAAATTGGGGACCAAATACAAAGGGGATTTCTCAAGATTTAATACCAATTGATGATTTTAGTGAAAAAGGGATATTAAGCAAGTATCATATCTCTTCATTTATTAAAAGAGATGGAATTGTATGTGATTATGGAACAACAAGTGCTGTAAAATCATACTCATATTTTTTTGAAAAACTTAAATATTGGATGATTGATATTTTAAATTGTCAAGAAGATTGTGGACCACTTGAAGAATTGGGACAATTTTTAAGAGTTGCTGCAAAAGATGCAAAAGGTATTTTAATAGCAGCAGGTGCAACAGCATATACAGATTTTGGGAAAAAGAATTTTTTGAAAAAAGGTGATGAGATTTTTGTATATGTTTACAATGCTCATGCTCATAGTTTTCAAGATATTATGAATGATATGTGCGGTATGGATACTTATTTAGGACAATGTTCAAAACTTCATCAAATCGTTAAATAATATATAAAGTTTTTTATAAGTATAATTCGAAAAAAATTAAGGGTAAAAAATGTTAAAAGAGTTTAAAAAATTTCTAATTTCTGGAAATGTTGTTGATATGGCAGTTGGTTTTATATTTGGTGCAGCTTTTGCAACTTTTGTAAAATCTCTAGTTGAAAATGTGGTTATGCCTCCAATTGGACTTTTGCTTGGAAAAGTAGATTTTTCACAGCTATTTATTGCTTTAGATGGAAATAGTTATGCAACTTTGGCAGAACTTGAAAAAGTTGGTGCTCCTGCTATTAAATTCGGGGTATTTATGAATGATACAATATCATTTTTAATTTTAGGTTTTGTTGTATTTATGTTTATAAAATCTTATAACAAATTAAAAGGTATTGAAGCTCCTGAACCAAAAACAAAAGTTTGTTCAGATTGTGCTATGGAAATTCCTGTAGCTGCTAAAAAATGTCCTCACTGCTTTAACACGAATATATAATTAAATCAAGAGTCTTCTCTTGATTTAATAAATATATCTTTGAATACTAAAATCAAAGATATAACTGCTAAAATCCACATTATTATTGGTATATTAATTTTTAAATAAAAGTGACTTATTGCTACATAGATTAATATTGGGTATTTTAAAAAATAGAAAAATATAATTAAACTTCCATAAAATTTTTTCATTTTATCTTCTTATAAATCTACCATAGCTTTAAAAGTAACTCCAACCCTTCCAATACTCTCTATTTTAGTATGATTTCTCTCGTTTATTCTATCATCTTGTATATATTGAAAATTTATTTTTAAAATAATTGGAGTTGTATCACCCTCAACTTTATATGTATCATAATATTCACAAAAAAGTGCTGTTTGAGTTGAAGAGATTATTGGAGGGTAGCTTTGCATCTCTTTTTTTACCTCAATTTCAAACTTCTCTATTTCACTTTGCTCTTTTGGAAGTTGTGCAGCACATTTTTGTACTTGTTCAACATTATCTTTGTTTGGAAAACAAATAGTTGCTTTTTTTGTCTTTAAAATATTTGCTAAACTATCTTTTGGACTTCCATCATCTTTTTTTCCAATCGCAACAATTACAAGTGCTGGATTTGTAGAAATTGGTATAAAATATGAAAAAGGAGCTGCATTTAAAACACCATCGTCTTCAGTTACAATCCATGCTATTGGTCGTGGAACTATACTTCCTGACATTATTTTATATCTATCTAAATCATTTATATCTTTATAATCTAGTATCAAATCTTATCCTTTAGAGTTTTTTATATTCTATTAAATTAAAGCTTTTATTTTAGTATAGTAAAAAGCATAAAGTAAAAATGCCATACCTAAACAAATTGTAATAATAGTTGTAGTTGTGAAATTTGCCATAACCCCAATAAATAGTGTTGTAAGTACATTTGCCAACATAAAAAACATATCATTATATGAAATTACTCTTCCTAAATATCTATTATCGCATCTATCTTGTAAAAAGGCATAAGTATATGACCAAAGAAAAGCTGTACTAAATCCCACAAAAAACAGTGCTATAAGTGATATATAAAAATCTTTTTGCACAAATCCCCAAACAATTATTGTAACTCCTTGAAAAGCTAGAAGATAGTGAAGATTCTCTTTAGTAATTAATTTATTTAAAATTAGTGGTCCAATAGCAAGTGCAACAGCTCTTATACTATTTGATAAACCAATTGCTAAAGGTACTGCTATTAGCTCTTTATACTCATTTTTTGCCAATATTGTAATAAGTGCATCATAACTTGTAAGCCCAACACTTGCATGTAAAAATATTAGATGTAATATAATTTTATTATTTTTGATATATCTTAAACCATCAAGCATAAGCTCTAAAATCTTCTCTTCTACTTTTTTATACTCTAAATCAATTTTTATTTGTATAAAAACAAAAAAAGCTAAAATAAAAATCAAAACATCTATTAAAATAGCAGTTTTCGCACCATATAAATTTACTACAAATCCACTTAATGCCATTCCAACAGCATAAGTAAATGACCAAATAATTGATTGAATTTCATTTGCCATTTGAAGCTTTTTTCCACTTGATATTTTTGCTAAAAGTGACATTTCACTTGAAAAAAACATAGAAGCTGCACTCATTCGTATAAAAATAAATATTAAAAGCATCCATAAATCACTAGCATTTGAAACCAATAAAAAACAAGCTGTCATTAATAACTCAATAAAAAGTAGAGTCACCATAAGTGGTTTAATTTTCATTCTATCTATAATAGAACCGCTTATTGGTGAAATTAAAATAGCAGGTAAAAAGTGCATAGCTGTAACTATTGAAATAGCAAGTTCACTTGAACCAAAATCAACAACCATAGTATAAATTGCAACAGTTGAAAACCAAGCACCAAAAGATGCTATAAAATTAACCAAAGATAAACCTCTAATAATTGGGTTATCTTTTAAAAAAGCATAATAATTTTTCAAAAAAATCCTTAAAAATTGTATAAATATTTATAAAAAAGTATAAATTATAGTTTAGAACTCTAAAGTTCCTTCAATAGCAAAATTTGCTTTTGAGTCAAGTTCAGCATGAGATAAAACAGGAATAGATAGACCAAATTTTTCATATATTTCAGATACTCTTTTTCTTAAAACTGGATCTACAACCATAGCAATTTTACTAAATCCCTTTTTCTCAACATCATCTAAAAGTTGTTTTGTTTTTGTAACAAGATTATTAATTTCTGAAATACTAAGCATTAGTTGCGAAACTCCATGATGTTCTTGTAGTTTGCTAATAAATTGCTGTTCAAGTTCTGGTTTTATTGTAACTATATGTAAAACTCCATCCATATCTTTAAATTTTTGGGTAATAAGTCTATATAATTTTGATCTTACATGTTCTAGCAATATCTCTGGAGCTTTTGTAAACTCTGCAATGTCAGCTATTGCTTCAATTATAGTTAGCATATCAACAATTGGAATTTTTTCATGAAGCAGATCTTTACAAACTTTTAATAAACTTCCATAAGATGTAACTTTCATAGCTTCATCAACAACAATAGGGAAATCTTTTTTCAATCTATCAACAATATCAACAATATCTTGTCTTGTGATTATATCTTCAGCATGTCTTCTAATAATTTCAGAAATATGAGTTGAAATAATAGAAGGTACATCTACAACAGTAAAGCCTTTCATTAAAGCATCATCTTTTTGGTCAGGATTTATCCAAACAGCATCTATATTAAATACTGGTTCTTTTACTTTTTGACCTGCTAAACTTTCACCTAAACCGCCCATTGCAAGAAGTTTATCTACTTCTACTCTCCCTTTTGCTATTGGAATTCTTTTTAAATTAAATACATACTCATTTGCACCCAAAGTTGAATCATCTGAAATTCTAATTTGTGGAATAATAAATCCTAGTTCAGCTGCAATTGTTTTTCTAATAGCTTTAATTTTATCAAGAAGCTCTGAGTTTCCTTGAACAAGTTGTAAAAGCCTAATTCCTAGTTTAAGCTCAAGGACTTCCATTCGCATAATATTTTCAATATTTTGGCTCTCATCAGGAACAGCTGCTGCTTTTTTCTTATCTCTTAACTCTTCAGGTTTACCACTTAGTTTTGGTTTTGCTTCTTTAGATTTAAACATTCTTGTAATTGAGTTATCTTCACCTTTTTCAATCATAACAATCGTATAACCCATAGCCATCATCATAGTTCCCATTGTAACTAATATTCCTGTTGGGAATCCTGGAACAAAACCAAATAAAATTAAACCAATTCCAACAAGAATTAAAGACTTACTATCTTTAATAAGTTGATTAACAGCTTTTGTAGCAAATTTCTCTTCATCTGTGTTTGATCTTGTTATTATAATTGCTGTTGCAGTTGATGTTAAAAGTGCTGGAATTTGTGCAACAAGCCCATCTCCAATAGTCAAAATTGTATAAATCTCTCCAGCTTCATCAATTCCTAAATCATGTTGGAAAATTCCAACTAAAAGTCCTCCAACAATATTTACAAAAGTAATAATAATACCTGCAATTGCATCACCTTTTACAAACTTAGAAGACCCATCCATAGCTCCATAAAAGTTTGCTTCAGTAATTAATGCTTTTCTTCTTAATTGTGCCTCTTTATCATCTATAAATCCTGCATTTAAATCAGCATCAATTGCCATTTGTTTTCCAGGCATAGAATCAAGTGTAAATCTTGCAGTTACCTCAGCTACCCTTGTGGCACCCTTTGTTACAACCATAAAGTTAATAAGAACTAATATAATAAATATAATAACCCCAATAACCATATTTCCACCAACAACAAACTCTCCAAAAGCCGATATTATAGTACTAACTGCATCTGGTCCGTTATGACCTTCACTCAAAATTGACCTTGTTGTAGCAACACTAAGAGATAATCTAAAAATAACAAGAATTAAAAGTAAGGTTGGAAATGTGGTTAAATCTGCTGGTTTTTGAATATATAAAGAAATTAAAAGAATTAAAAACGATATAGCCAGAGATAAAGAGATAAAAAAATCTATCGCAACTTGATTTAAAGGAACAATAATAATAGCAAGCATTGATAAAAACAATGCAACTGCTACTAAATCCCTAGAGAAAATGCTCCTTAAATCAAATTTCATAAATTTATTAAAACTTCACTTATCTCATAAAATTAACTAATGAAAGTTCATTAGTTTTTGCAACTGTTGAATACATTGCTGTATATGTAAGCTCTAGTGCTTTTATTTTAATTGCAACTTCTGTTAAATCAGCACTACTTAAAGCTTCTTCAAGCTTTTTATATTGATTTAATTTTGAATCTATAGCTTCTAAAGCAGTTTCAAATACCTTGTTTTTTGCTCCTAAATCTGCATGAGTCACATTTAAATCATCAAAAGATTTATCAATAGCATCAATTTGTTTTGATAAATTAGCTCTAACATCATCTCTTGTAATAGGATTTCCTGCATTATCTACCATATTTAAAGTATTTACTATATTTGTCATTAAATCGAAAATATTAGTTTTTGCTTCAAATTTTGTTCCATCTGTATTTGGAGTTGTAAAACTATATGTTTGCGTTGTTGCATTAAAAGTTACTGCTTGTGTATTTGCTGTTATATTCCCATCTAAATCATATTTAGTTAGCAAATTTGTAGCAGTATCTAATTTCCACTCATTTCCATCTTGATCTAAAATTCTATCTTTAGCACTAAAAGTTAGAGTCTCATTTTTTAAAGCAACCGAAGAGTTAAACATCATAGCATCAAAACCATTTACTCCTCTATCTCTATAGCTTCCCTCTTCAACAGCTATTTGTCTAAGTTTATTATTTCCAACATAAGAGATATTTCCAGCTGCATCTTTTAAAAAAGGTTTAACGCTTGAATCACTTCCACTAAACAAATATTCACCTTCAACTTGAGTATTTGCTAAAGTAAATAAATTCTCTTTTGTTCCTGATAAAGCAACTGCAATAGATTTAAGATTTGCATCTCCTGTTGTATCTGTATTTGCTTTCATAAGCTCTGATTTTACATAAGCTAAAAGGTTTTTTATCTCTTTTAAACTTGAATCTGACATATTATTTTGAACTTCAGTTCTTTCAACCAAAGTCTTAATTCCATCAAAAGTTCTAACTTTATTTTGAGCAGAAGTTATTCTTCCAAATAAAACTGAATCATCACTACCTTTTTCTAATTGTTGTTTTGTACTAAGTTGATAATTTAACTTTTGTTGAGTTTTATCAAGGTTGTTTAATCTATATATCGTTTGTTCAATTTGACTAATCATTCTAAAGCCTTTTTAAATCTTTGCAGCATATCATCGTAAGATACTATTTCTTGAGAGCCTTGTGTTAAAAACTCCCTAATTTTATCTTTTTTTGACATCGCTGCATCTAATTCTAAGTCCATACCAGGTTTGTATGCACCAACTCTTACTAAAACTTCATTCTCTTTTATTAATGATAATACTCTTTTTAACTTTAAAAAGTCATTATATTGGTCTTTCGTAATTACCTTATCTATTACCCTTGAAGCTGATTTTAAGATATTTACAGGAGGATAAAAACCTTGCTCTGTTAAATCCCTTGTTAAAACAATATGACCATCTAAAATTGACCTACTTTGGTCTGCTATTGGGTCATTCATATCATCTCCATCTACTAAAACTGTAAAAAAAGCTGTAATTGAACCTAATTGATTATTTCCTGCTCTTTCCATAAGTTGTGGTAAAAGAGCAAATACTGATGGTGGATAGCCCCTGCTTACTGGTGGCTCTCCTGTACTAAGCCCTATTTCTCTTTGAGCCATAGCAAATCTTGTAACACTATCCATCATAAGAAGTACATCATGACCTTTATCTCTAAAATATTCTGCAATACTCATAGCTGTAAATGCACCATATTTTCTCATTAAAGCTGATTCATCTGAAGTTGCTGTTACTAAAACTGTATTTTCTAAGTTTCCACCAAGATTATAGTGAATAAATTCAGGGATTTCTCTTCCTCTTTCTCCAATTAGTGCAACAACTTTTATGGTAGCTTCACAACCTTTTACAATCATTCCCATAAGTGTTGATTTTCCAACTCCACTTCCTGCAAAAATACCTACTTTTTGCCCTTTTCCACAAGTAAGCATTGAATCTATTGGTTTAACACCTGTTGCAAATTTTTTATCTATTATTCCTCTATCCAAAGGTGACATCGAAACTTTGTTAATTGGCTCATTGCTATCAACATCTCTTATCTTTCCTTTTCCATCTATTGGTTCACCTAAAGCATTTACAACTCTACCTAAAAGACCATTTCCACACTTAATAGTCAAGCCATCTCTTTGCAAAAATATTTTATCATTTATTTTAAATCCATCTATAAAAGAGAATGGAACTATAATAAAATTTGCTCCTTCAATTACTGTAACCATACCTAAAACACTATAAAGTTTTTGATTTGATTCTATTCTTACAATATCTCCAACGGCAACTTCAAGCCCAGTTCCTGTAAGAGTAATTGCTGAAATTTGAGTAATTCTTCCAAAAGCTATTGTAAGATTTGTTGGGTCAATTTTGTTTAAAATATCATCTATATTCATTTCATCTCATCACACATTTTTTTATAAAGACTATCTTGTGTATTTTCTACTTTTTTACACTTTTTTATATATTCATCTTTTTTAGATTTATTTCCTAAATTGTCATATAAATTTAAAATATCATAATATATTTTAACCTCATCATTTGGTGCTATTTTTCTTGCATTTTTTAAAGCCCCTTGCAATAAATCCAAAGCTTTCTCTTTTTCATTTTTATCTTTTGAAATCCTTGCTAATTCCATTTCAACAAAAGGAGAGTAAACAAAGGCCTTAAAATCTTTCTGTTTTAAATATAAACTTTCTAAAATAGCATTTGCTTCTTGCTCTTTATTTTTTGATAGTAAATAGAAATAATAATCATGATAAAAATCTATAATAGCTGGGCTATTTTCACTTTGCTTTATATAATCTTTATTATAATTTGCGTAAATAAAAAACTTTTCCATAAGATTTGCATTATCTTTTGCTTTATTTATTTGATACCTAATAATAAACTCATTCGCTAAAGCTTTTTTATCATTTATCATTTCAACTTTTGCAGAAAAATCTAAAGCTTCATCTAATTTATCCAAACCTAATGCCATTTTTTCAAGATATAAATAGATATTAGCATCTTTACTAGAGTTAAAAATATCTTTTAATTGATAAAATATTTTATCATTTGTTGTTTCAACTAAACACTCAAAAAAACTATATTTTAGTGCTTCATCTTCTGTTATTTTTTCAAATGTCTCATCTTTTGCATTTTGTAAAATATCACTTAACTCAGAACATTCTGCTCGTCTAATTTTATCTTTGATAATCTCTAAATCTATCTCACTAAATACTTCATCCATACTTTTATATCCAAATCTTTTTGCAACATCATTTGAAATTTTTTTATAAATAGCTTGAGTTTTTAAAATATTTTCATATTTTTTATCCCTTTTATCATTCATTAACTCTTGCATTAAAGCTTTTTGCTGCATCTCTTCGCTATCTTCATATTTTTCTGCAATAATATTTGGAGCAATACTTCCTTGTCTCATTAAAATCTCATCTAAATACATTGCTGAATTTTTAGAATAAAATCCATTAGGATAATCATTTACTATCTCTTTATATAAATCTTTCGCTTTTTCCAAATAGTAATTTGTTTTATCATACATTCTCATATAAGTATTTGCTAATTTATACTTATAATCTTCAATTTGATCCTCTTTTATTGTTGTATTTAGTAACTCTATTAAAATTTCTGCAGCATGTTCTGGCATATTTGCTTTTAATAGTTTATTTATTTTTTTGTTAGCAAGGTAGGTATCAACTGCATAAAATTCTATATTTGTTTTTAAAACTTCACTTATTAAATCATTTGCTTTTTTTGTTTCTCCAGCTAAAACATATACATCAAAAAGCTCATCAGCCACCAATGTAGCAATAGTTTTATCTTTTGTAGTTGATAATATTTCAAATAAATATGAGGCCGATTTATTATAATCTTTTTGATATTTAAAAACTTTCGCTAAAGCGATTTTTCCATAAGTTTTTGTAAATTTATTATCAAAATTATCAACTATAATTTGTGCAAAATACTTTGCACTATCAATTTTATTAACAGCCAATTTTAAATCAACTAAAAGCATATAAGCATGTGGTAAATCTGCTTCGTTTATTAAAGATGAATTAATAGCCTTTTCAAGTTCATCTCCAGCATCGAGTAAAAGCCTTTTATTATCTTTTTTTAAAACTAATTCTGAGTATAAAACTGTAATATCTGAAGTTAGGATTTTAAGTTTATTTTTATCTTTTAACTCTTTTACTTGTGTAAATGCCTCTTCAATTTTATCATTTCTTGCAAGATATTTTATATTTTCCAAAATATCAAAACCATCTTTTATCGTCTGCTTTGTCTCTTCAGAAATTTGCTTTCCATTTGAATCAATAAAACTATAATAAAAATCTTTTTGTGCATATAAAAGATTTAAAAAAATAACTAAACCTAAAAATATCTTCATATTTTTACCTTTTTCTTTTTAATTCATAAACATAAGAGAAAATTTCAGCCATAGCTTTATAAAAATCACTTGGTATCTCTTTATCTACATCAATTTGTTCAAATAAACTTCTTGCAAGTGATGGATTTTCAATAATTGGAATATCATTTTCTCTAGCAACTTCTTTAATTCTTAAAGCAATAAAATCTATCCCCTTTGCAACAACCAAAGGAGCTTTATTTTTTGTATTATCATACCTTAAAGCAACGGCATAATGTGTTGGATTAGTAATAATAACATCGGCACTAGGAACATTACTCATCATCCTTTTTTGTGCCATTTGCATCTGAATTCTTCTAATTCTTCCTTTTACCTGAGGGTCTCCCTCCATATTTTTATACTCATCTTTAATCTCTTGTTTACTCATTTTTAGAGATTTCATATAGTAAAATTTTGTAAAGTAAAAATCCATTATAGCAAAAACAATAATAATAAAAAGAATAGTCATAATAAAATATATACTTAAATCAACAATGGATTTTAATGTTGCATTGGTATCTTGATTCATCATATATAAAATATCTTTATAAGTTAAAGAAAAAAGTAAAAACATAACAGCTACAATAATTGTAAGTTTAGCAGTTAATTTAAGTGCTTCTAAAAGTTTTTTTAAACTAAAAATATTTTTAAATCCTTTTATTGGATCAAGTTTTTGTAAATCTAATTTTAAAGGTACAGAGACAAAGCCAAATTGCATCCAATTACTTGTTAATACCAAAATAAACACCAATAAAAAAAGTGGTGCAAGAGATTTCAATAGAGTAATTCCAACACTAAATACAATAGAGTAATATAAATTTCCATCCAACTCTTCTCCAATAAAACTATATGAAAAGAGCATCAATTTTTTTATCTCCATAACAGAAAATGAAGAAAAAAATAGTATATAAACTGACCCAAAAAGCAAAACAGCAGCTCCAACTACCTCAGCAGATTTACCAACATTTCCTTCCTTTTTGGCATCTTCTATCTTTTTACTCGTGGGTTCTTCTGTTTTTTCTTCATCATCAGCCATAATTAGCCCTTATTGAAATTTATCTATAAAATAGTTAGTAAATGCATCTGCAAAAATTTCCATACCCAAAATTAAAAATATAAAAATTAGAGCGAATTTAAGCTGAAATGTTATTACAAAGGGTGAAAATGATGGCATAGATTTTGTACCATAACCATAATAAACATCCATAATAAAACCAATAAAAAATAGCGGTAATGCAAAGGCAAAAGAGAAAGCAAACATCCTTTTTATCTCATCTATTGCTAATTGTATCCCATTATAAGAAAAAATATCAAAACTTCCTAAATGTATCATAGAAAAGCTTTTTACTAAAATAACTAATGTCATTTCATACATACCTGTTTGAAAAAATAAAACTATAGCTACCCATGAGAGTATTTTTGATACAAGTCCCTCTTGTCCACCTGTGCTTGGGTCAAACATCATAGACATAGATAAAGCAGTTGAATACTCAACAAACTCTCCAATAATTTTAACTGCTGAAAACATAATATTAATAAACATAGCAGCAACTAAACCTAAAGTAATTTCAGAAAATAAAGATAGTAAAAAATTATCTTGATTTATATTACCTTGTACTTCAACCAATGGATATATAAAAAATGTAATATACAAAGACAAAGAGACTCTAATTCTAGCACTTACAGCAGTATGACCAAATATTGGCATAAATGCCATAAAAGAAAGAACTCTAGCAAAAAGAAGTAGAAACTGAAAAAGTACAGTTTCATTTAATAAAGATATTAATGCTTCCATTACATATAATCAAATTTATCATCAATATCTTTATTTTCTTCTTGAAGTTTTAGTATAGTTTGTGTATCTATATGCTCATCTTGATTTTTTTGTTCTTCTTGTTTTTGTCGTTGATTTCCATCTTGATTTTTCTCTCCAGAATTAAAATCAAGATTAAACTTTGTATTTTCATCAAAAGTTTTATTTAGTGAATTTCTAAGTAGATTTTGATTTTCCATTAGAGCTTCAAGAGTAGCTTGACTTGCAACACTCATACTAATAGAAACATCACTATTTCTTTCAGTTTTCATCATAATAGCAATACTTCCTAAATGTTCTGGATGAAGATTAATTCTAAAAACAGTAACTGGTGGCTTGTAATTTTCATACATTTGTCTTGCAATATCAGACATCATATTTGTCATTTGTTGTCTTGCTCCAATAATTTTTGAATGAATATTAAAAGCTAAAGGCGAATTTACATTTACTATCTTATCTTCTTCAATATTTAAACTATTTTCAAGTAAAGCTGCACTTGCTTCTACTGATTTTGTAATAAGATTTCTAACATCAATACTTCTTACATTTTTTTCATTTAACAAACTATCTAAAATTATTTTTTTATCATTCAAATCTCTTTGGTTATTTTTCTTAACTAATTCATCAAGACTATGAGTCTTTTCAACATCAACATCATTTGCATCTAAATCCAATATTGTTGCACTTTTTTGAATATCTTCTAAACTAGCCCCATCTTTTAAAAGCTTTAATGCTTCTGTTTTGTTAAAATTTAGTTGAGTATTAAGTTGATTTTTTTGCTCACTTAAATATATATTTGAAACAACTTCGTTTGCTTTACTATTTGTTTGCAATAAATCTATATTTTTTGAAGCAAACTCCTCTTGTTTTTTCACACTATTTTGTATTAATGCATCCATTAAAGATTTTGGTTTTTGCTCAACTACTTGTTCTAGTGTCTCTTTTACTTTACTATCTAAAATTTCAATTGGTTTTATATTTGAAATAACAACTTTTTCATTATTTACTTGAGGAGTTTGGTTTTTTATAATATTACTATCTTCATCACCTGCAAGATTGTCTTTAGTTACTGTATCTAAAACAACTTCTTGATTTTCTATTTCAACAGTAATTTGAGGTGTTTGTGTAATCTTTTGTTCTTTTAAACTATTTTTATCTTCTACTATTTTATTTTTTGCATCACTTATTAATCTATCAAGTAAAGCTGTTGGAGAATTTTCCATTTTTGGTTTATTTTCTATATTTTTATCTATAGGAGTTACCAATATTTCTGTATTCTCGCTATTTTCCAAAGTTATTATATTTAGAGATGGTTCTACAATAGTTTCATCTTTTACTAAAATATCCTTTTTAACTTCGCTTAAAAGCTTATCTAAAAGAGAATTTGATGTGATTGTTTCAGGTTTTGTCTCCAAATTTACATTATTTACATTTGGTTTAACATCTTGTTTTATTACATCTTTTATTTCAGATTTTATATCATTTTTAGAAATAGTTTCGCTATTTTCTTCTAAATTTGTATTTTCAGGTATTAAAGAGCTATTTATATCTTTTTTAACTTCACTTAAAAGCTTATCTAAAAGAGAATTTGATGTGATTGTTTCAGGTTTTGTCTCCAAATTTACATTATTTACATTTGGTTTAATATCTTGTTTTACTACATCTTTTATTTCAGATTTTATATCATTTTTAGAAATAGTTTCGCTATTTTCTTCTAAAATTGCATCTTTTAAACTATCTATAAATTTTAAAGAACCATCTACATCTTTTTTTATATCCAAAGTAGCCGTATCTTGTACTGTATCTTTAGATATTAACTCTTTTGCTTCAAGTAACATTTTGTCTAATAAAGAAGTTGTACTAGGAATTACATTAATATTTTCCATACTATTTGCCACCACTTTTGTGCCATTTAAGGAATTAGATTCTAAAGCAATATTTGTTTGTCCTTTTGTATCTATACTACTTTTTAAAATAGTATCAAACAAAGAAAGAGCAGTTTTTTCCTCTTTTTGTCCACCCAAAAAAGAACTTCCACTTTCTAGTGTTGCTCCTTCTTGTGTAAAAATATCTATAGCATTCATCTTTTACTCTTATGCATTTAATATCTCTAAAGTTTTAGAGTCAATTGCCTTATGAGTATTAAATGCACTAACATTAGCCTCATAAGACCTCATAGCTTCTATTAAATCAACCATCTCAATAACAGGATTTATATCAGGATATGCAACATATCCATTTTCATTGGCATCTGGATGTGTTGGATCATATCTTAAAACTGGTTTTGCATCACTTTGAACAATAGATTTAACTCCAACACCTCTTAGAGCTATATCAGAATTTTTATTATTTGTAGTCTCTATCTCATTTGAATTTGTTTTTGTAGAATTTGCAAGTAAAATATCATGGAAAACAACTTGTTGTTTTTTATATGGTCCACCCTCAGCTGTGTGAGTTGTTTTTGCATTTGCGATATTTGCACTTACAACATTTATTCTTGTTCTTTGAGCACCCATTCCCGAGCTTGAAACATTATATCCATCAAAAAAACCCATACTATGCTCCTTTTATTAAATTTGCATTCTAGTAATTTCTCTATAAGCACTAATTGCTTTATTTTTCACTTCTAATGCTAATTTTAAAGATAATTCAGCCTCTTCTATTCTTTGAACAGCCTCTTGAAGATTTGTAACCTTACCTGTTGCAATTCCTTCCATAGCTTTATACCCTTCAACTTGTTCACTGTTTAACTCTTCCAAAGAGTTATTCAACATCTCTTGAAAAGATTTTGAATTTTGTGAAATTACACTATTACTATTTGATTGAAGCTCTTTAAGTCTTATATCCCCTATAGAGTTTATAACTGAAGAAATATTCATAATTTAATCCTATTTTTTGCTTTCTTTGTCATTTGAATCAATAACATCTTTTACTACAAGTTCACTAAGCATGGCATTTATCTTGTCTTCATTATACTTAAAATCGAACTCTTTTCTTTTATTATCCAAACTAAACAAGCTAATAATTAATGATACCATAATATTACTCAAAGCTTTCAAAAGTAGAGTAAAAAATACTATTCCAAATAGCATTTCTAATGGTGTAAAAAGTTCTGAATTAAATAAAAAAAATATTAAAACTGAAAAAAAACCTGTAGCCACATAGGTTTTAAATAGTCCACTATTCATTAAATTTTGCGAAAATCTCTCAATTACCATCTTCTACCAACATTTAAAAGAGAATAAAAAAATAATCTTTGCAAAATAGCCCTTTATTCAATATTTAATAATAAATTCTTAAGTACAAATTCTATTTGCAAAGTAATTTCATCATTTTTAAACTCATTTGCAAACACTCTTCTAAGCCTACTTGTAGTTGCCACATTTTGACAACTTGAAACATTTCCTAAATATTTTACCATAAAATCTTCTTTTAAGCTATTTTTTTTTGCTAAAGATATTAAAGAGTTACTTATATTCTCTCCAATTTGATAAGTTTTCGTATGATTAAAACATAGCATTAATTTACTCTTATCAAAAGACAACATTTTCATTAAGGCATAAACATCAGTTAATGCACTAGGATCTGTTGAAGTAATTGCAACTATATTACTAGAAATAGATAAAAACTCTTTTACATAATCATTTAATCCAGCTCCAGTATCAATCAATAAGAAATCAAAACTCTCTAAAGCTAAAACTTCATCAATAAAATTAGAAAAAACAAAACTATTTTTAAAAGAGCTATATAAAGATGAACTAATTCCTGCAAAAAGATATATATTTTCATATGATGTTTTTGTAATTGCCTCTTGTAAAGTAACTTTTCCTTCTATATAATCAAAAAAGCTTTTTTGTGGTTTTGCATCAAATAAAACTTGCATATTTGCTAAACCAATATCAGCATCTAATATTGCAACTTTAAATCCTTTTTTGCTTAATAAATATGCAAAATTTGCAGTGATTGTTGATTTACCAACTCCACCTTTTCCAGAAGTTATTGTTATTAATTTTGTTTTATAAGAGTTTTTTTTTACCCTATTAGCCATTTCTACAAGCTTACTAGCTTGTGATGAGATATTATTATACAAATCTATCTTCTTATACATCTATTATTCATAAAACACTCAATTAAGAAATTTGAGTCAGCTTCAATTAAATCATCAGGAACATTTTGACCAATTGAAAAATATGTAATAGATTTTTTTGTTTTATGTGCAAATGAGATTAAATTCCCAAAACTTTTTGTTTCATCAAGTTTTGTAAAAGTTAAGTAATCAATACCCAATCTAGTATATGTCTTATAAATTTCCA
This sequence comes from Aliarcobacter sp., assembly GCA_039810345.1. Taxonomy (GTDB): domain Bacteria; phylum Campylobacterota; class Campylobacteria; order Campylobacterales; family Arcobacteraceae; genus Aliarcobacter. Next base: position 27,946 of record JBDHWU010000023.1, read on the forward strand.
ATAAATCGCTATATTTTATATTTGCAGGTAACACTAAAACCTTTTCAATATTTAACTCTTCAACTCTTTTTTGATACTCATTAATAAGCTCTATTTTATCAATATCATATTGACTTGAACCAGCTGTATCAATAAAAACATAGCTACAATCTTTTAATCTAAAAAGTGCTTCTGAAAAATCTTCAGGATTTTTTACAATCTCCAAAGGAAGCCGCATGATATTTGTATAAGCTTGAAGTTGCTCTATTGCCCCTACTCTATATGAATCAAGAGTTACTACACCAACTTTATAATTTTGACCTAATTTATAAGCATATCTTGCGGCTAATTTAGAAATAGTTGTAGTCTTTCCAACACCTGTTGGACCAACCATCATAATTACTTTTCTTTGAAATTTTCGCAAAGGAATTTCATGTTTTATAGGAATTATTCTTCTTAAAATAAGTTTGAAAAAATCATCAATTTTTTTTGGATTTGTTTTAAATGCTAAAGGCAAATTTTTGATAGTTTTTTTCATAATCGTATAAGTCATCTCTTCATCAAACTCATTTTGCTCAAAGATATTATACATTGATGCAAATTCTGGAGGAATGGTTAAATCATACAACTGGCTTTTTGGTTTCCAAATAGATTTTTGAACTTGCTCTAAAGCAGATTGCATTTTTAAAATCTCTTCTTTAAAATCGTATGTTTTAGCTCCACCATAAGTCTCAACACTTTTTTTACTAATTAATGGTTTATTCGGCTCTTTTTTCTTTATATTATCTTCTACTGCAACAACAATTTCATACATATCTTGCCCATTTTCTAAAGCATTTGATATTTTTTTTGTTGAAAGTACTATAGCATCTTCTCCACACTCTTTTTGTGCCAATGATAGTGCTATTGTAGGAGTTTCTCCTAAAAAAGAGAGCATATTCATTTTAATCTTCCATCTTTGTAAATTTGCTCAATAGTTCCATCAAGATTCTTAAATCTAATAAAATCACTATTTTCATAGATTATCTTACCTTTTTTCTCTATTTCAAGACCACCAAAGTTAAAAACTATAACTTCATCTTGAAATTTTTTTATATCTTTTTTACAAATTATTGTGTTTTTATTTATATAATGTGAGGCCAAATAAATTTCATTTTGTATATCATTTAAGCTTACTATTTCACAAGATTTATTTACATTTGCACTATTTTGAACTCTAAGTTTTGATGCATTAATTTGTTCATCCAATTTTATTGGCTCTTTTGATACTAATACACTTGTAGCAAAAAGTGTAATATTTAATAAAATACTTAAAAAACTAAGCTTTAATATCAAATATTCTTCCTCCGTTTGCACTACTAAACTCTCCTACTAATTCTTTATACATATTTTGAATAGGTAGCACAATATTCGAAAGTTTTCTATTTAATTCATATAGTTCTTTTAAATTATTTTCTAAAAAATCAACTTTTGATCTATAAATATTTACATCAACACCTTTTTCAAGCTCTTTTACTAATTCTTTATTTAATTCTGATTTAAAAAAAATTATCTCATCTACTAATTTTTGTTTTATATCATTTCTCTTTAAAAGATTATCGTGATTTGCAATCTTAATATCAGAAATATCTTCATTTATAGAAGCTTTTAGCGTATCAATTTTTGAATTCATCTGTGAAATAACATTTTCTATCATATTTACCCTTTATTGTTTTTACTTAAAAAATCAAATAGCATATCACTAATTCCAAATGTACCAGATGATTTATCAGAAATTGCTTGGATATACATACTTTTTATAATATCACTTCCTGTCTCTTCTCCTGCTATACTTGTACTTCTTAAAGAGACATCCATAATTTGATTTAAAAAAAATGATTCAAAGTCATTGCTAATTTCTCTTAGTTTTTGTTCATTTGCATCTTTTGTATCCAAAATATCAAACTTTTTCGTATTTAAAATATCTTTATTTACCAAAGCACTACTATTTATTTCCATTTTATAATCCTATTTGTGCAAGTTTTAACTCTTCATTTCCAATTTTTTTAATTTTTAAACCAAATTTTCCTTCAACAATAACAGCTTCACCTTCACCTATTTTTACACCATTTACTAAAACTTCTAAAGGTTCGTTTACCATCTGTTCAAGTTCAATTATCTCTCCAACATCCCATCTTAAAATATCTTTTAGTAAAACTACTTTTGTTCCTAATCTAACACTAAGTTTTAATTTTACATTTTGTAAAAGTTCTAAATTTTTAGGTACATAGTGAACTGTACTATGTGCTTGAGGTTGAGGAGTAATTTGTTTTGGTTTTGTCTCTTCTTCTACTACAACACTTTTTGAATTAGCTCCTGTAATTTGTGCAAAAAATGGTGCTATATCACTTGAAAAAGATATAATTACTGGATAACTAGCATCATCTAAAAGTGTGTTAAATTCAAAACTATTCTCTGTTGAAACAGTTTTTATCTCTACTATCTCTTTATTTTTTATTTCAAATTTTGCACCGCTTACATCTGAAAAACCTTGAGCATTTACAGCTGTGCAAAAACTTCCACAAATATTTGAAACTATCTCATTTAAAGCATCTAAAGTCTCATCATCAAGACTATCTTTTAAATCTCCCATGCCACCTAACATCAAAAATTCAAAATTTGTAGCACTTTTTGTCGGAATATAAAATTTAATAGAAGAAGATATATTTTTAAAATCAAATTTTACTTCACAAAAAATTGCCTGTTCTTGCTCAAACTTAGAAACATCAAAAGTATTTACAGCCTCAACTTTTGCTTTTTTACTTAAAAGTTGTTCTAAAGTATTAGATAACTCTTGCTTTAAAATATTTGATAAATCTGATGCCAAATTTTTGCCTTATATATTATTTTTTTCAATCTCTTCAAGAAGATATGCTTTTAATCTCATCATATCTTCTGTTGGGAATTTTCTTTCAATATCCCCTCTTGTAACTTTCACAAAAAAATCCCTTGAATTCTTGTTGTAACCAAAAGTGATATTATCTAAAATAACCTCATTCTTATCGGCAATCTGTTCGCTTAGACTTTTTTTATATTCATCTTTATCTATTATACTTGACTCTGTTTTAGTCTCTTGAACCTTTTGATTTTTTTCTATGATATTTTCTTTTGCATTATCTATATTTGCTATTTTACCAATTTGCATAATAAACCCTCCAAAAATAACGATTGTAGATTATTATATCTAAAAATTATTAAATAAATTAGCCATTTTATAAAGATTCTAAATACTCATCAAACCCAACAAGTCTAAAATCTATCAAAGAGTCCAAATAAGGTCTATTTAAAAACTGCTTTGCAGCAAATATTTTTAAATCTTGAATTAATTGAATTGCAGTTAAAAAATCAGCATCTTGGTCATTTAAAAGAGATTTAATTAAAGTAATTTGGATTGAAGCATCATTATATCTTCCTGCCTCAAGAAGTGCTGCAACTATTAAATACATAGTATATTTATCTTCTAATTTATACTCATTTTGCAAATATTCTAAAGTTTTAATTGTCTCATTTGGAAGATTATAATGCAAGTCTCTAATCGCTTTTGTTCTTAAATAAGATGGAGATTTTCCGCCAATTATTTTCATATCAGCTTTATTAAATATTCCCAAAGATTTCAAAATATCCATGTAATATTTTGTTACAACCAAAGGACCCTCTAAGAAATAATTATTTAATGTAAGAGGAATTGTATCTTGAAGCCTAGCATAATAATCAAAATCACTCTCTTTACTTTTTCTTTGAACAAGTCTTATTAAAAGCGTAAATGGGTCTTTTATATACTCATTTAAAAGTGGATGAGCAACTAAGTTTTTTTTCTCATTCATCACTTTTAAAAAATCCATAGCTTGAAAAAATATTGTATTTTCAAAATTTTCGGCTTCATCTTTAAAAGTAAATTCTGGGCTTATAAACTGCTTATAAATCTCTTTCCCAAAATAGTTATACATACCTACATTTGATTGCATAGATTTTTCTATGTAATCTTTATCTTTAATTGTTGCATTTATTTTATTTGCAGAAACAAGGTATAAAGCCAAATATAGTTTATTTCCAGGGTGTAATTTATAAGCTTTTTCAAAATATTTAAAAGCATTGTTATAATCATTTATTTGAGCATAAGAGAGTGCTAAATTATAATAAATATAGGATTTTGTATCATCTTTTAGCATCTCTTTTAGCTTCACAACCCTTAAAATAGGATCACCTTTTACTAAAGCTAAAAATTTTGCATTATACTCAACCATACCCTCTAAATTTAAAATATTATCCTTATCATTGTAAATAAAGCCCTTTATACTGTCATAAATAATCTCTTGAGAATCTGAAAAAACAAATGGAGCAAAATAAAATAAGAAATCGACTTTTCTGTCACTATCAAAATTCAATACCGAATTTAAATACTCATTTGAAGTAAATTTACTTTTGTTAAAATACATCTCCAAAGGTAACTCAATATTTGTTTTAAATGTTAATTTTCTTTTATTAATCTCATCTAATGTCTCTTTTAATTTATCTAGCTTATTTAATTTTAGCTCAACAAATGCACTAAACCACAAAATTTTATCTATTGTATTTGGATTTTGTGTACTATTTTTTGCTATATTAAGTAAAGTTAATGCTTTTTCATAATTTTTAAGTTTTATATTTAAAAGAGCTTTTTTTAAATCTACATTAAAATCTATTGTATTTAATACTTCCAAAGCTGCTTCATAATCTTTCAAAATTACATAAGTATCTGCTAACATTCGCTTTGAATTACTAGATAAATTTTTGTCTTTTCGTGCAACTCTTACTATTGTATCTAGGTATTTATTATCTTTTGAAATTTGGTATAAATAATAACAAGCAGATAAATATGAGTAACTTTGAGTTTTTGCGATATTCTCATTTTCATAAATCTTATTTAAATATAATATTGCTTTATCTATATGATTTAGTTTATAATAAGCAATTCCTAAATTCAAATTAGAAGGAACTTCCAAAATCTTTACAGTTTTTAAAAATAATCTAATAGCATCTTCATACTCTTTTTTATTTAAATGAAGAACTGCTTTATTAAAATCTACTTGTAAAGCTAAGTTTTCTTGGGATTTTTTTAGTTTCTCAAATTGAAATAAAATCTCTGGTTGAGACTCTATTAAATCATTATTTGCATATAAAATATTTATAAATAATAAAGAACTTAAAACTATTTTATATAAAAATTTCATAAATAAAAAGCCTAAACCATTACATTTACTTGAGCATACAACTCTTCATTTCTTCTTTCTAACTCATCAACTCTATTTTTTAAATTCATATTTTCAACTCTTACTTCTTGTAAGTCATTTCTAGCAACTTCTAAATTTCCTTGATTTGATTTTAAAGTATTAGCACTAATTTTTACTTGTTTCTCATATCTATCAATAATGCTTTCAAGTCTTGTCATATCTTCTTGAATAATATTTTTCTCTTCATTTACTTTTTTATATAAAGATTTATAAATACTTGCAGTTGAAAAAAAGTATAAAAGTAAAATTCCCAAAACAGAAACTAATAAAAAATTATCCAAAACTACCCTCTTAAGTAAATAAAGAGGCAAAAAGCCTCTTTATATTAATTATCTTTTTAAATTAATAAGTGTGTTTAACAACTCATCTGAAGTTGTAATTGATTTTGCATTTGCTTCAAATGCTCTTTGGAAAATCATAAGATTTACAAGACTTTCACTTAAATCTGCATTTGAAAGCTCTAGTGCTGCTCCTCTTACTTCTGCCATCTTATTATTGTTAATATTATAAATTGCATCACCTGATTCACTTGTTTTTGCAAAAAGATTATTTCCTTGTGGCTCTAATCCTCTGTTGTTGTTAAATCTTGCAATTGCAACTTGTCCTATTGCATACTCTGCTCCATCTTGTTTCATAGTAATTAATCCTGTACTATCAACTGAAAATTCACCAAATGGAGAATCTGAAATATTTAAAGTATCTAGTCTTAATTGAATACTATCTTTTGATGCTGTTTGATCTACTTTTGTTTTTATCTCTAAAAACTCAGCTCCTGCTCCTTTTCTTCCTGAATAATCTTTATTTACTTCTATTGGAGCTGCTGTTGGTGCTGTTACTTTCATATCGCTACCAAACTCAACATCATAATTACTATCTTTAGTTTGAATTACAAGATTACCATTTACATTTCTAGCTTCTACATATTTTGATAAATTAGTATCAGCATTTAGTTGTGTAACTGCATCATCAACACTAGTAATACCAGTTAAAGCTACAGGTACAGCAACTGGTGGGTTTGCATTATTATTTGGAATTGGTATATTAACGCCTTTTTCTTTATCATATATAGTAATTGAATATGTAAAATCTGTATTTGTACCTATACCTAAATCTATAGGAGTATAAACATCTTGTTGTTTACCAGAAATTAGTTTTGATAGTGCATCTTTTGATGTATTTAATGCAGCTATTCCTG
>JBDHWU010000024.1:0-30809 GCA_039810345.1 Aliarcobacter sp.
TCAATCATTGATAATGGTGGAATACTAGCTAATTGAGCTCCACCAAAACTATTTGGATATATATCTCCATTATTGTTTTGTTTTTTACCATCAATTAAAACCAATGTATAATCAGCACCCATTCCTCTTATACTTATTTGTCCATTATTAGTTTTATCTGTTGTTTCGCCAATATCAACACCCTCTATATCTCTAACTGCATCCAATAAAGTTGTATAAGGTTTTTTTTGTAAATCTTCTTGAGTTATTACAGAAATACTTGCTGGTGCATCTGTGATTTTTTGCTCATATCCACCTGCAGATGTTACAACTTGTACATCATCAAGCTTTGTTGTTTCATTTGCATTTGCAAAACTGTTTGCTAAAATTAGTGTTGCAGCACTAATAGCTATTTTAATTCTCATATTTTTTCTTCCTCTTATTTTAGTTTCGAATAAAATTTATAAATAGTTTTTAGGAGAATACTATTTAATAATTATTATCAATATTGATAAAATCAGTGGAATATTAATAAAATAAACTTAAAAATAAATAAAATTGATAATAATTATTAAAATATATTTAGATATTTATATATATTGATTGTAAATATCGATATTTATGGTTTTTATATTAGTTTAAACTCTTTTTAACTACAATTTTTTTTAAATAAATTCTATAAAAAAGAGAAAAAATTGATAAAAAGTGAAGAAATAATAAAGATTGCTAGTTATTTTTCAATAATAGCTCATAGCCCAGGAAGATTAAGAGTAAGAGTAAATCCAGCCATAGTTAAAAGCTCTGGAAATATCACATTAACAGATATAGAAACTCTTCCAAATAAAATTCAAGGCATAAAAGATATTAAAATAAATAAGATTATAGCCTCTGTTACTATCACTTATGACCAATATACTTTTAGACCAAAACTCTGGGAAGATTTAATAAAACAAGAAAATATCTCTGAAATTACAGAACTTATAAACAATCTAGCAAAGGAGGTTATTTAGTGGCAATTGATTACAAAATTTTAATTAGTAAAAAAGTTGATGAGAGTTCGCAAATAGACATAAGAAGTCAAATTCTTCAAATCGCAGTTTATGATGAGTTCAAAGCTTATGAAGCTTATTCTAAAATTATTGAAAAGTTTGGAAATATAAACCCTTTTTCAAATATAAAAGAGGCTGAAGCGGTGCATTATAGTGTACTTATATCTTTGATGCAAAAATATGAAGTTGAAGTTCCACAAAATGATTGGGCTGATAAAATAGATATTCCAAATACTATTATAGAGTGCTGTGAACTAGGAGTTGCAAGTGAGATAGATAATATTGCTATGTATAATCATCTTTTAAACTATGCACAAGATAGTGATATTATTGATGTACTTTTTAGACTTCAAGCGGCATCTTTTAATAATCATCTACCTGCATTTAGAGCTTGTGTACAAAATCACTACAATAGTGGAAACTTACCAGAAAATGGAGTTGATATGATGCAAAAAATGCAAGAGTATCAAGAGATGATAAATAATATTATGAGTGGAAATATAGATGAAAGTCTAATTTCAAAACTTATTCCTAATATAAATAAAGAGTTTTTAACAGGAGCTGGAATTGGTGCAGCTTTAAGTTATTTAATAAATGAACTTTTGAAAAATCAAAATAAGGAGTAAATTATGGCATTACCGTTTATAGCTGGATTAATTGTGGGAGCTGGGGCTATTGTTGCATATAAAAATAGAGGTTTGCTTACAAAAAAAGGTAAAGATTTTTTAGATATTGCAAAGGAAAAAAGCGAAGAGTTACAAAATAGTGCTAAAGATAAGTTTGAACAAGCAAAAGATTTTGTAGATAAAAAAACAAAAAAAGAAGCACCTTTAAAAAAAGAGAAAAAAACTCCTTTGAAAAAATCAGAGATTGAAGAAAAACCAAAAAGAAAATATACAAGAAAAGCAAAAATAGAAGAAGTTAAAGGAGATAATGAATGAAAACTATAAATACAGGAACTCCAAGAAATGTGCTAGGACATGTACTAAGTGGTGCAATTGCTAGTGCTGTTATTAGTGGTGCAATAAATTATAAGAAATATAAAAGTGGACAAATAAAAAGTTGCGAGGCTATAAAAGATACTACAAAAAGAGCATCTCAAGGAGCAATAGCAACAGGAAGTGCAATAGCAACAACAAATTATATAGGAGAAGGAAACTACTTAAGAGCCTTAACAGCTGCAAGTATTGGAGTTGCTGGGATTTATGCTCTTGAATTAATAGAAGAAAAACTAGAGCAAAAATATCTAACAAATCAAAATATAGAAATTGGAGAAAATGATGAATAATATTTATAATACAGATATAAATAGCACAAGAAATAAAAGCCAAAGTGGATTAAATATAAATCAAAATCCATATTTAAATCTACAAAACAATCAAGGTTTTACACAAAATAATCAAGCAAATCAAACACAAAATCAAACATTTTTTAATGGTGATTTTATAAAAGGCGCTTTAATAGGTGCAGTTGCAACTTATATTTTAACAAATAAAAATGCTCAAGAAAATATTTTTGCTGGTGTTGAAAAAATAAAAAATCTTGTAAGTGTTGGAGTTGAAGAACTAAAAGAGAGAATTGAAGATGCAAAAGCAGCTGCAAACTCTAAAGAGCAAGAGTTTTAAAAATGACTAACAACTTTACTAAAGTTCATCAAACAGGACTTAGAGCTAGATATAAACTAGCAATTTTAAAAGATAAGTTTGTTGATGTTGAGATTTTAAAAGGTTATTTTAGTGAATTCAAAGAGATAAAAAATATAAGAGTAAACAAAAAAGCCTACTCTATAATTTTTGAATTAAGTAGTGATATTTTTTCTAAAATAGAGAATAAATTATCTACAATATCTCTTGATAATCTTTTAAAAAATGCAAGTAAAAGTGAAAATAGTGTTTGTGTTACTTGTGTAAGCAGTGAAGAACCTTCTATAGATGCAACACTGATTGCTAGTTCTGCTTTATTGGCTGAAAGATTTACAACTAACCAAAACTTAAAAGCTATTGCAACAACACTTGCTTGTACTCCTTTATTAATAAATGGAACAAAAGAGTTATTTAATGAAGGACTTACATCCCATGTTTTAGAAGCTGGAGCTGTTGCAATTTCAATTTTAAGAAAAGATTATCTTGCTGCAAACTCTACAAATGCAATGCTTGAACTTGGAGAATATATAGAAGAGACAACTGTTCATAAAAGTGATGATTTACTAAAAGAGTTAGCAAAACCAAATATAGAAGAAGCTTGGGTTGAAAGAGTTATAGATGGAAAAGTAACTGAAGTTTTAGTAAAAACTGAAGAGCTAGTTGTAGGAGATATTGTAATAGTTGGAGCAGGAAGCACTATTGCTATTGATGGTCATATAATTGATGGTGCAGGAACTATAAATCAAGTATCTATGACAGGAGAAGCAACTCCAGTTGCAAAATATAGAGGAGATAGAGTTCTATCTGGAACTATTGTTGAAGAAGGTCGATTTAGGGTTTGGGCTGAGCAAGTTGGAGCAAACACTGCAACACAAAGAATAAAACACTATATAGAAAACTCTTTAAACGAAAAATCATCGGCTCAATTAAAAGCAAATAAACTTGCAGATAAGCTAGTACCTGTAACTTTAGGACTTGCAACTGCTGCATATATTTTTACAAGAGATTTCCAAAGAGTTGCTTCAGTTTTACAAGCTGATTATTCGTGTGCTTTAAAACTTGCAACTCCTGTTGCTTTTAAATCAACTATTTCAAAAGCTGGTCATAGTGGAATTATAATTAAAGGTGCAAAGTCTATTGAAGCACTTGCTAGTGCTGATACTTTTGTTTTTGATAAAACTGGAACTTTAACAAGCGGAGAGTTAGAAGTTATTAGTGTTGATTCTTATGATAAAAATTGGAGTGAAGAGAAGCTTTTAAATCTAACAGCTTCAACAGAAGAACACTATTTTCACCCTGTTGCTGAAGCTGTTGTAAAAGCAGCAAAGGAAAGAGGTTTTGTTCATATGCACCACGAAGAAGTTGAGTTTATTGTAGCTCATGGTGTAAAAACAGAAATAAAAGGAAAATCAGTTATTATTGGTAGCAGACACTTTTTGGAAGATGATGAAAAAATAGATTTCAAACCTTATAAAAAAGAGATTGAAAACTCTTTAAAAAAGAGTGATACACTACTTTATGTAGGATATGATGGGAAACTTTTAGGAACTATTGGTTTAAGTGATAAACTAAGAGCTAATACAAAAAAAGCTCTAAAAAAACTCAAAAATATAGGTGTAAAAAATATTGTAATGCTTACGGGCGATATAAAAGAGAAAGCTCTAAAAATAGCAGATGAATTAGGCATAGATGAAGTAAGGGCTGAACTTTTACCTCATGAAAAAGCAGATATTGTAAAAGAGCTTATGGAAAGTGGAAAAAAAGTAGCATTTGTTGGAGATGGAATAAATGATGCTCCAGCTCTTATATCAGCTTTAGTTGGAATATCTATGAGTAAAGGTGCTGATATTGCAAAAGCAACTGCTGATATTAGTCTTTTAAAAGATGATATTGAAGCTGTTGTTGAAGCAAAAGAGTTTGCAAATAAAACTATGAATTTGATAAATTTAAATTTTAATGCAACGGTTGGAATAAATAGTGCAATACTTGCAGGTGCGACATTTGGATTATTTTCACCAATAACAACAGCTGTTTTACACAACGGTACAACTATTGGATTACTGTTTAATTCAATAAAAGGTGTAAGTTTAGCAAAAAAATAGATTTTAATAATAGTTATCAGTTTTATTTAAGTAAATATCTTATATTATTTCGATAATTAATATTAAAAAGGATTTCAAATGCCATTCTTACTTCCATTAGCTACAATTTTAACAGGTGTTTTAACAGTTAAAACTGTAAATAAAACTATGAAAACTTATGAAAGAAGAAAAAAAAGAGATGAAAGAAGAGAAAAAATTTGATTTAGAGCTTCAAAAAGAAGTTGCAAAAATAGGAATGACAGCTACTTTAGGAGCTACTGTTGTAACTTCTATGTTTATGAAAAATAAATTTGCAAAAAATACCCATATTATTGCTGGAGTTGCATTTTGTGGTTTTGCTCTTTGGCACCATATGCTCTATCAACCAAAAAAGAGTAAAGCTGTTTTAGAAACAAATGACAACTCTACAAAAAATACACCCACTAAAACTAAACAAAACCTACAAAATAACTAAAATAGCAAAAAATTAATTTTGCTATTTTATCGCTTCACTTTTAAGATATAATATAAAAAATAATATTTATAAATTTTGATTGTTTTATTTAAAAAAAGAGGGGAAATCTTATGACAGAAAAACAGTTGATTAATATAATTAAATATTCACCTATTTTGGTACTTCCTTTAATTATAATAATTATATTTACTTTGGAAATATTAAATTTTAAAAAGAGTTTTGAAGATAATTACAATACTGTCTCTAGTTATTTAATTGAAAAAGAAAAAAAATTACTTGAAAAAAACTCAAAAATTGCTATTGAAATTTTGGAATACAATAGCTCTAAAATAGGAAACAAAATAGATGAAATAATAATTTTTGAATTATTTAAAAATATAAATAAAAAGATGAATGACTATTTTTTTATATTTGATGATAAAGGGAAAGTCATTCTTCATAGTTATTTACCAGAGCTTGAAGGGAGAAATCTTTTAAATTCAGAAAATAGTTATTATAAAGATGCTGCATTAAAAATTGTACAAAATATAAATTCTGCTGGTTTTGTAGATTATATTTGGCAAAACCCAAAAACAAATAGATTTGAAAATAAAAAGTCATTTGTTGCAAATATTCCAAATTCAAATCTAATAATAGGAAGTGGTTTTTATCCAAGTGATGTAGAACAAATTGCTCAAAATCAAAAAATAATTTTAGAAAAAGAGTATAAAAATAGATTAAATGGCTCTATTGCTCTTGCTAGTTTAATGATAATAATATCTATGTTTTTAGCCAAAAATATTTCAAATAAACTTGTATGTGCTTTTGAAAATTTAAATAGTTCTATTAATAAAAAAGATGAAGAGCTAGAAAGTCTTCACAAAGATATAGAAAATAGAGTTCTTACAAGAACCCAAAGAATACAAGAAGATTTCAATAAAATGGAAAATATAGCATCTATTGATAATCTTACAAAAATATATAACCGATTTGCATTTTTTAATGAGCTTGAAAAACTAAAAGGAAAAAAATATTGCATTATTATGTTTGATATTGACCATTTTAAAAATATTAATGATAATTATGGGCATGATGTTGGGGATTATATTTTAAGTGAATTGTGTAGAATTGTAGATAATAAACTTCGTTTAGGAGATGTTTTTGCAAGATTTGGTGGCGAGGAATTTATGATGATTTTTCCAAAAACTACAATTCAAGCAGCTATTTCCATAGCAAATCGTATTAGAAAAGATATTGAAAACTATGATTTTGAAAAAGTTCCTAAAGTCACTATTAGCTTAGGAGTTATTGAGGCAAAAGATGATGTTCCACAAGATAAGATTCTAAAAAATGTAGATATTGCTTTATACAAGGCAAAAGAAAATGGAAGAAATCAGGTTGTAGTTTATGATGAAACTTTATAATTCTATTTTCTATTGCTAAAATTATTTAATCCTAAAAGCTATATTTCAAGTTTACATATCCATATCTTCCTGGGTCATTAAATAAAATTCTATCTCCACCAACCTCAACATAAGTAATATCTTGATATGTATTTGTAGAGTTATAAACTTTATCAAAAACATTATCAACTCCAAAAGTTAGTTCAAATTGTTTAAATAACTCTTGTGTATATTTTAGATTTGCAACAGCATATCCAGCTATTTCTTGCTCTTTTGCACTTGCATCATAACTATTCCAGCTATCAACAGCTATAACCTCTGCTTTAAATTTTGATTTTTCATATTGATAATTTATAGCCAAATTTGCTTTTAATGGTGGTATTTCTGCTAAATCTTTATCATTTCCACTATAGTTTTTATCTTTTTTACCTTTTAAATATGAAAGACCAAAATCAAAAGATAAATCATCTGTAAAGTAGTAATACCCACTAATATCAGCTCCATAGATTTTTGCATCTATATTTTCAAATCCATTTTGACCATTGTAAATATAATCTTTTAGCTCTGAATAGAAAATTTTTGGTTTTATATGGAAGTTTCCAATAGTTTTTTCAAATCCTAAATCTACTTCATAGTTTTTTGTTTGGTCTAAATTTGGGTTACCCATATAAAGTTCTCTTGCATCTGGAACTCTTGAAGATTTTCCAACTCCTGCAAACACTTTACTTTGTTCATCAAAGTTATAAGCTGCAAAAATATATCCATTTAGCCCAGTATATTTTTTTGGAGCTACATTTGATTTTTGAGTCTCTATATCTGTATAATCATATCTAAGCCCTGCTTCTAAATCTAAATTTTCAATAGATTTTTCAACTTTTGTAAAAAGTGCTTTATTTTTAGTATCTGTAGAATTTAAACTAATCGCTCCTTTTGTTTCAACCCCTGTAGCAACAGCCGTTGTACTTCTTTGTCCACTCCAATTTCTAACACTTGTATCAAGTCCAACTGTTACTAAACTATCTTGCAAATCTAAAGAGTTTTTAACTGTTGTTCCCCAAATTGAACTCTTCATATGATTTGTATTATATGTTGATAAACCATTATTTCTAAGTTTTGTACTCATAGGATGATCAACTTTTGAGTAGTAGTAATCAAGATTTAGCTCTTTTGAAAATCTTCCTAAATCTCTTATTGTATATCCCAAAGTATAAATATCACTATCATCATAATTGGCATCCATAGGACCTGCTGGATATAAAACACCATCACTTCTATTTGCAGTATAAGAAAGCTTCAAATCTTGGTCATCTGTAAGGTTAAATTTAAGTTTTGTTAAAACACTTTTTTTCTTGAAGGCATCCATATCATCATTTGAATATTGATTCATTTTAGGCATTTCTTTTTTCTTTTGTTGCTCTAAAAAATTATCACCATTTCCATCTTTGTAAGCTTTGCTTTCTTCAGTTGAAGCAGAGATTAAAGCTTTAACCTTATCATTTCCACCTTCAATAGTTGCACTTGCTTTTTTATAGTTAAAACTACCAGCATTTAAGTTTAATTCCCCATGAAATCCATCTTTTGGATCTTTTGTTTCAACTTTTACAAGACCACTTAAAGTTCCAAAATTTTCTACATCAAAAGGACCTTCTATAACCTTTACATCTTTAATATTATTTGTAACAACATGCGAAGTTGGTGGATCCATTCTATTTGGACAAGCTCCATGGATTTTTGCATCATCTATTAAAATATTTATATTATCTTTTTTTTGACCTCTTAAAATAATATCATTTGCAATTCCATTTCTTCGTACAATTGAGATATTAGCAGAGGCTTTTGTCAATGCTTCAGCCAAATCAGCACTCTTTAAATCCTCGTTGCTTATATTTTTGATTAATTTTGAGTTTGATTTTTCTACAATATTCACTTCATTTAAAGTTGAAGTCTCATTTGCAAATAGCAAAGAAGATAAAGAGATAGATAACAGTACTATTTTTTTCATACAACTCCTTTTTATTTTTTTAAATTATAAAAAGGAGTTGTTAATTTTCTGTTAATTTTTGTGTTAATTACGGGAAATATATACTAAAGTTTTACAATGCATCACTCATATCTTAGTGCATCAATTGGATTTAATCTAGCAGCTTTTCGTGCTGGAAAATAACCAAAAACAACACCTATTAAAGTTGAAAAAACAAAAGATATTAAAATAATTTGACTATTTATAATATAAGGCAACTCAAAAACATTTACAACTGCTAAACCAATTCCAAGTCCTAAAAATATCCCAATAATTCCACCCCAAGTTGATAAAACAATTGCTTCAATTAAAAACTGCATTAAAACTTCACTTTGCATAGCTCCAATTGCAAGTCTTATTCCTATTTCTCTAGTTCTTTCAGTTACAGAAACTAGCATAATATTCATAATTCCAATTCCACCAACCAAAAGTGAAATAGCTGCAATTGAACCCAATAAATATGTAAGCATTTTAGTTGTACTTGTCATTGTGTCCAAAATATCTTTCATATCTCGTATATGAAAATTATCACTTTCTCCAATTTTTATAGCTCGTCTGTTTTGCATAAGTGAAGTTATTTGCTCTTTTGCCTCTTCAATATATCTCTCTTCCAAAACTGAAACTACAATACTTGATACATCTAAATTTCCTTGAATTTTTCTTTGATACATTTTTAGTGGAGTTACAACAATCTCATCTTGATCTCGTCCAAAACTACTTGCACCTTTTGAAGCTAAAACCCCAATTACACTACAAGGAAAATTTTTAAGTCTTATTGTACTTCCTACTGGATTTTCATTTCCAAAAAGGTTTTTTACAACTGTAGTTCCCAAAATACAGACACTTTTTCCACTTGCAAGTTCGCTATCTTCAAAAACTCTTCCACTTTCCAAAGCCCAATCTTTAATCGTAAAATAGTCATTTGTTGTTCCAACTATTAAACTTGAGTTACTTTTATTTCCAAAAACTACATTTTGCATTCCAGAGTTTTCAGCCGTTACACCTTTTAGATTTGCTACTTCATTTTTAATAGCTTCTATATCCTCATTTTTAAAAGGTTTTGCACTATTATCATCTCTTAAGGCTCCTCTTCTTTCTTGCCCTACTCGAACATTTAGCATATTGCTTCCAAGTTTTTCTATATTTGCTGTAACTTTTGCTGTTGTTCCATCACCTATCATTACCATGGCAATCACACTTGCAACTCCAATTACAATTCCTAATATTGTAAGAATTGACCTTAAGATATTTCTTTTTATCTCTTTTATTGCAATTAATAAAGCATTTAAAACCATTATTTAAATCCTTTTTTCAAAGAGTCTTCTATATTTCCATCTCTAAAATAGATAACTCTACTAGCATAAGCAGCCATCTCTTCTTCATGAGTTACCATAATAATAGTGATTTTTAGCTCTTCATTTAGTTTTTTAAGTAGCTCCATAACCTCTATACTTTTTATACTATCAAGATTTCCTGTTGGTTCATCTGCTAGAAGTAAAAGTGGGTCTGTTACTATTGCTCTTGCAATTGCAACTCTTTGTTGCTGCCCACCACTTAGTTCTGCTGGTGTATTTTTTACAACACTTTCAAGCCCTACTTTATTTAAAGCTTCAAGTGAAAGTTCAAGTCTTTTTTTCTTTTCAACTTTTCTATACACAAGTGGCAACTCAACATTTTCTAAAGCCGAAGTTCTTCCTAAAAGATTAAAGCCTTGAAAAACAAAACCAATATAGTTTCTTCTTAAAATTGCCATTTGATTTAGGTTTAAATTCTCTACATTTACACCATCAAACAAATACTCTCCGCTACTAGGCTTATCTAAACATCCAATAATATTCATAGAAGTAGATTTTCCACTTCCACTAGCTCCCATAATCGCTACAAACTCGCCTTTATAGATTTTTAAATCAACTCCATTTAAAGCAAAAGTCTCATTTGCACCTTTACCATAAACTTTTGTTATATTTTTAAACTCAAGCAAAACATCATTTTGCATTTTGGCTCTTTTGAGAAACTATTACTTCATCACCCTCTTTTAAATCACTTGAAGATATTGAAGCTTGTTTTGAATCACTATCTAGCATTTTTACCTTTATCTCTTTTGGAATACTGTTTTCTAAAACATATAAAGAGACTAAACCATCTTTTGATTTATTCTCTTTTGCTTTTCCTTGTGAATTAAAATTTGGTGGACCTGCAAAAGTTGTTGGTTTTTTAGCTTGTGTATTATCTTGTGTTTTTGGAGTAAATCTTAAAGCACCATTTGGAACTAAAAGTTGATCTTTTTTATGTTTTGTAATAATTTTTGCATTTGCTGTCATTCCTGGTTTTAGTAAAAGTTCGCTATTATCAACACTTACAACTGTTTCATAAGTTACAACTCCATTTGTTGTAATTGGATTCAGCCTTACTTGTTTAATTTTTCCTTTAAACTCTTTATTTGAATAAGCATCCACTGTAAATGTAACATCAAGCTCATCTTTTATATCTGCAACATCAGCTTCATCAATACTTACAACCAAATCCATATTTGTTAAATCTTTTGCCAAAGTAAAAAGTTTTGGAGCTTGCATTGATGCAGCCAAAGTTTGTCCAACCTCAACTTCCCTATTTAATACAATTCCATCAATACTTGATTTTACACTTGCTTTTTCAAGATTTTGTCTATCATTTTTTAAGTTTGATTCAGATTGTAAAACTTTTGATTTAGATGCTTCAAGAGTTGCTTGTGCTGCATCATAAGCAAATTTTGTATCATCAAGTTCATTTTTTGATGGATATTTTCCATTTGATTTTTGATACATATTTAATGTTCTATCATATAAAAGTTTTTTATTTTTTACACTTACTTCGCTCTCTTTTTGATTTGCCTTTGCAATAGCAAGAGCCGCAATTGAACTTTCAACTTGAGCATCAAGTTTTACAGTATCAATTTTTGCTAAAACTTGACCAACTTTTACCTCATCATTAAAATCAACAAAAATCTCTTTTATAGTCCCACTTACTTCAATTCCAATTTCAACACTATTTGTGGGTTTTATATTTCCACTAGCACTAACCATTACAGTTAAATCGCCTTTACTTACTTTTTGTGTTACATACTCTATTTTTTCCTCTTTTTGAGGCATAAACATATAGACTAAAAAAGCAATTACAGCTACAACAATTAGTAAACTAATATATTTATAAGCCTTGTTTCCACTCTTATAGCTATTTAATTCATTTTTTAAATCACTCATAAAATCTCTTTCCTTCTTAATTTTTTAGTTTTTAATTTTGAAATATAGTTTTGCATAAGTTTGCATTATACTAATATCATTTATTTTTAAGTCATAAAAATTTATCTCTTGAGAGTTTTTTAAAATCTCTAAATCATAAGTTGAAGTCATTCCACTTTGATTTGAAATCTCATTTGTTTTTATTAACTCTTCATATAATTTTATATTCTCATTTATTGTATTATTATGCTTTTTGTATGTATCAATTCTTGTTAAAAGCTCATCAAAATCGTAAGACTCTTCATTTTTAACATCATTTATAAGTGCTTTTTGTTTTAAAACTTCAAGTTTTGCCTCTTCAAGCTTTGTTGTTTTATTATAATCATATAAAGGCATCTCTAAACCTACAGTTGCACTTGCTCCTGTATAATCTTTATTTGTATCTTTAATAGCTCTTGAAAATGTATCATTACTATTTGAATAATCAACTCCTGTTGAAAAATAGATTTTTGGTAAATAATCCGTTTTTACTTGTTCATAACTTGTATTTAACATAATAGCTTTTGCTTTTTCTTGTAAAATAGTTAAGTTTTTATCCAAAAACTCCTCTTTGTTTATTGTTGAAAAATCCTCTATTTCTATCTCTTGATATTTAAGTTCTGTATATTTTGCTAGTTCAAACTCTTGCTCTTTTATAGAGTTTTCAAGAGATATTATCTCTTTTTTTACTGTGTTTTTACTCATTATTGCATTGTTTAACTCTATAATATCAGTTTTTCCTGCTTCATATTGAATAGTTTTAATTATCTCTTCAATCTCTTTATTTAATCCTCTAAATTTTGCTTGGTATAATTGGAAATTTAGCTTATTTATTTCAAGCAAGATATTATATATATTTTGCAAATATTGCTGATTTTTACCATCCCAATTTAACATATCATATACATATTTATCTTTTGCATACTGTATTTGAAGCTCTATTCCACCTGATTCAAATATATTTTGTTTAAAACTTATTTTTGCACCTTTGCTATATTTGGAGTTTTCATATTTTTCTGTTTTATCTCCAAAAGTATAGTTTCTATTTAAACTTGATGAAAAACCAACAGTTCCTATCCAGCTATTTTTTAGATTTTGATATTTTGTCTCTATAGATTTCTTATCTAAGTTTTGAAACTCTTTTTTATCTTTTTGTAAAATTTCCAAACTATTTGGATTTGCAAGAGCTAAAGAGCAAAAAAGAGAACAAATCACTAATTTTTTCAATTTTTTCCTTTATATTTTATTGATTTTGAAAGTTTATCCTCTTTCTTTTAACAATATTTTAACACAAACTTAATATAATTACCACATTAAGATAATTATTATCAATATTAGAATACAATTCTCAAAAATTTTAAGGATAGATTTATGAATGATGTAGAAAATCTAAAACATTTGGTTGATTATGGAGTAATTGCTCTTTTAATTGTTATGAGTTTTATTGCTGTTTTCTTTTTTATAGAAAGAGTTATATTTTACAAAAAGGTAAAGGTTGAAACTTATAAAACAAAAAAAGCTTTAGATGTTGCACTTACAAAACATCTTACAATTATTGGAACAATAGCTTCAAACTCTCCATATATTGGACTTTTAGGAACAGTTTTAGCTATTATGCTTACATTTATGACAATGGGAAATGCTGGGGATATTGATGCAAGTAAGATTATGGAAAGCTTAGCTCTTGCTCTAAAAGCAACTGCAGTTGGATTGGTTGTTGCAATTATTTCAATGGTTATGTATAATATTTTAAGCCGTTTTGCGGAAGTTTTGGAAAGCCAATATGAAACTACAGAAGTTTGATTCTATAAATGTAATACCATTTATTGATGTATTACTGGTACTTTTAGCTATAGTTTTGCTAACATCAACTTTTATTACAAAAGGGATAATTCCTGTAAATTTACCAGATGCACAAAATGCAAGTAAATTAAAAAGTGATAAAGAGATAGTAATAGTTATAAATGAACAAGGCGAACTTTTTATGGAAGATATTAAAATAGCTATCGAAAATATAGAGCTTGAACTTTTACAAAAATCAAGAGAAACTCCAATTCATTTAAATACAGATAAAGCTACAAAATTTGAAAATTTTGTAAATGTTTTGGATATGCTAAAGAAAAATGAATTTTCAAATGTATCGATTATAACAAAGAAGTAGAAGATGAAAAGATATTTAAACTCTTTTTTTATAACAAGTTTTTTATATTTCACCTTTGGAATAGTTTTTGTATTTGCAATAAATAAAATACAAATTGAGCCAAAGAAGGAAGAGATTATTACAAAAATTTCTTTAAGTAGCGTTGCAATTTCTAAACCAACTGAAGTATTTGAAGAAAAAATAGAACCAATTATAGAAAAAATTGTAGAAAAACCAGCTACTAAAGTTGTAGAAAAACCAAAAAAAGTTGAAAAGAAAAAAGAGCTTACAAAACCTATTGAAAAACCTGTAGAGAAGATAGTAGAAAAAACTATTGAAAAGCCTGTTGAAAAGGTTACTGAAAAAATAGAAGATGTAAAAAATGAAACTATAAATAATATAGCTACAAATGAGAATATTAAAGAAGAAATGCCTTCTATTCCTACAGCTAGTAAGGTTAGTTTAGATAATTTAGAAAATGAATATCTTTCTAGGGTAAAAGCAAAAATTGAGAAAAATAAAATCTATCCAAAGGCAGCGAAAAGATTAAATCAAACTGGAAAAGTAGTTGTATCTTTTGATATTTTAAAAGATGGAAAGATTATAAATATAAGAATAATTCAAAATTCAAAATTTGAGAAACTTGATGATGCTAGTATTGAACTTCTTACAAATATTGGCTTTTTTGAAGCAATTCCAAATGAACTTAATAAATCTGTTTGGAATGTACAAATTCCAATAAACTACCAAATAAACTAATAAAAGTTTATTTGGTGTATTTAGAAAAACTCATAAATTATAACTCCAGCAGCCAAAATCCCTAAAATTCCTACAAAATAAGCACTAAACCCTTTATACTCTTTCATTTTATCAACTTTTAAAACGGCATAAGCAGGAACTAAAAATAGAGTAACAGCAATTAATGGAGCAATAATTTTATTTATCATATCAAGAACACTAGGATTTAAAACAGCAACTACGAAACAAGAGATATAAACAAAAATAAAAGTGCTAATATTTAAAAATTTATAAGATATTTGTTTTGCATATTTTGACCTTTTTAAAATTGCAATAAATCCCTCTTTAGTCCCCATATAATGCCCTAAAAATGATTTAGCTATTGCAATAGAGGCAATTATTGGTGCAATATATTGTAAAATCTGATTATCAATTTTAGTAGAAATATAACTCAAAATATTTATATTTTTAATATTTGCCTCATTTAATTCATTTGTATTAAAAACAAAAGAGCAAGATAATAAAAAAAATAGAACAACTAAAACCATTAAAATATGCGAATATTTTAAAATTTTATCTATATTTTGTTCTGAAAATTCCTTATTGATTTTTTTTTGCTCAATTACCATTGATGAAATTATTGCAACATGATTAAATGCAAAAATCATAATAGGTATTACATATAGTGTACTTTTTATAAGCTCTTTTGTACTTAATAAATCCATAGAAAAATCATTAAAAACTCCACCATTATAAAACTGTATCATATAAATAGATAAAATAAAAATTGATACTATAAAAATAAAAACCAAATAGCTAATAACTTTAATTATTGCTTCTAAGCCTCTACTAATTATTAACATTAAAAAAGATATAACAAAAAATGATAAAAAAATTCTATTTGGTTTCTCAAAACCTAAATTAGCACTTATTATTAACTCTATTGCATTTGTAAGAGCAACTGTATATAAAAGTAAAACTACGAAAATTTCTAAGAAATATGACAAAATTATAAAAAAACCAATTTTAGTTCCAAATGTATCATCTGAAACTTTTGTAATATCATCTAAGCCATCATTTTTATATATGAATTTTGCTAAAAGTTTATGTGAATAGTGAGTTAAGGGATAAGCCAAAAGTATCACAATAACAAGAGATAAAACACCACTTGTTCCAATACTTATTGGTAAAAATAGAATTCCAGCACCTATAGCTGTACCAAATAGGCTCATAATCCAGTATAATGTTTGTTTATTCATATAAGCCTATTTAATAATTCTTTAATTTATGAAAGAGATTTTACAAGTTCAACTGCAAATCTTACACCTGTTCCACTTGCTCCATAAGGGTTATATCCCCAAGCTTTTTCCACAAATGCAGGACCTGCTATATCAAAATGTACCCATTTTTCTTTATTTTCTTGATAAATAAAATTATCCAAAAACATTCCTGCAGTAATTGCTCCACCATATCTTGTATTTGAGATATTACAAACATCTGCTATTTCAGATTTTATACATTTTTTTAAATATCTATTAAAATCTAGTTTTGTAGCATACTCTCCAGAAGCCTCACAAGCTTCTAAAGCTTTTTGCTTTAGGCTTTCACTATTTCCCATAATTCCTGTTGTGTACTCTCCAAGTCCCACTACACAAGCACCTGTTAGAGTTGCAAAATCAAAAATATAGTCAATATTTTTTATCTCATCTTGTGCATAACATAAACAATCTGCTAAAACCAATCTTCCTTCAGCATCAGTGTTTCTTACTTCAATAGTTTTTCCATTTTTTGCTCTTAAAATATCATCTGGCTTATAAGCATTTCCACCAACCATATTTTCAACTGCACCAATAATTGCATGAACTTCAACATCAAGTTTAAGAGTTGCAATTGTTCTAATTGTATTTAAAACAGCAACTGCTCCTGATTTATCAGCTTTCATTGTAATCATAAAATCAGCTGGTTTTAAAGATAATCCACCACTATCATAAGTTAATCCTTTTCCTACAAGAACTATTTTTGTTTTTGCTTTTTTTGGTTTATATTTTAGATGAATTAGTTGCGATTCGTGAATTGAAGCCCGTCCAACACTATGCATTGACATCATTTTTTGTTTTACTAACTCTTTTTCCCCTAAAATTTCTATCTCAAGTCCTAACTCTTTTGCTAAACTTTCAGACTCTTTTACAAATGTTTTTGGTGTAAAATCTTGAGGTGCTGTATTTACCATATCTCTTGCAATGTTTACATTTGAAGCAATAGTTTTTGCTTCTTCTAAAATATCAGTTAATAAAGAGCTTTTTTTATCAACTACAAAACTAAGTTCCAACTCACTACTATTTTTTTCACTTTTATATGCTTCAAACTTATAACTTCCTAAAATTGCACCTTCAACCAATGCTTTAAACATAGCTTCAAGCTCTTTATTTAAAACAACTTTTACACTTTTGTATTTTGTAGAACTTGCTTTTTTAACTCCATTTGCAATTGCAATAGCAATAGAATCATAAGTGAACTCTTCAAATGCAGAAAATATAAGCTTTGATTCAGCCAAAAGTATAGATGATTCATCTTTGATTTTAAATTCAAGAGCTTCTAAAATCTCTTTTTTATCTCTTAAATCCTCATCTTTATTTACTAAAACTATCTCTAAATCGCAATCTTTTATTTTGTTCTTTTCTAAAATTTTAATTTTCATTCATCATCCTTTTTTCAATTTTCTTAGTAGCATTATTAAACATATATATTATTCCTCCACCAAATATTGCAGCAATTGGAATAGCCATATACCAATGCTCTTTTGCCCAATGAAGTACAACCATAATCTCATTTCCAAAATACCAAACAGGAATAATAGTAATTGCTGCCCAGCACCATGCACTTATAAGATTTATCAATGCAAATTTTCTAGCATCATATCTTGTAAGCCCTATTGAAATAGGAATAATTGTTCTCATTCCATACATATATCTTTGAGTAAAAATTATTGGCCAACCATGTTTTTTAAGTAGCAAATGGGCAAAAGCAAACTTTCTTCTTTGTCCTCTTAACCTTTTTAAAACAGACTCTTTATTAAATCTTCCTATATAAAAATATACTTGATCACCAGCAAAACCACCAAGTCCAGCAACAAATATTGCCAAAAATAAATTCATATCTCCAGAATGACTTAAAAGCCCAGCCATAATTAGCCCTGCTTCGCCCTCAAGCATTCCCCAGATAAAAAGAATAATATATCCATACTTTTTAAGAAGATATACAAATTTCTCTTCAAGTCCAGAAACTGGAGCTTGATACAAACTATACGCTAAAAAGAAGATAAAAAGTGTTAAAAATATTGCAAAAATCTTTCCCGCATATGGTTGTATTTTTCTAAAAAGTTCTACCATTTTTATCCTTAGTCAAAATTTAATAAGCTTTTTGCTTGTATCATATCTTTGTCACCTCGTCCAGAAAGACAAACAACTACCGTTTTTCCTTTTATTTTATCTTTTGCTTTTTTCAAATATGCAATAGCATGAGATGATTCAAAAGCTGGAATTATTCCCTCTTTTTGACTTAACCAAACAAAAGCATCAAGTGCTTCTTTATCTGTGATATTGTCATACTCTACCGTTTTATTATCTTTATGAAAGCTATGCTCTGGTCCAACTCCTGGATAATCAAGCCCAGCACTAATACTATGAGCTTCAAGAACTTGTCCATCTTCATCTTGAAGTAAATATGAACACTGTCCATGCAGTATTCCAGGGCTTCCAAGTGCTAAACAGCTTCCGTGTTTGTCTGTATCTAGTCCTAATCCACCAGCTTCAATTCCAACACAAGTAACTTCTTTATCTTCTAAAAAATGTGAAAACATACCAATAGCATTTGATCCACCACCAATACAAGCAACAACAAAATCAGGCAATTTACCCTCTTTTTCTAAAATCTGTTTTCTAGCTTCATATCCTATAATTGCTTGAAAATCTCGCACCATCATAGGATATGGATGAGGACCAGCTACTGTTCCAATTATATAAAAAGTATCTCTTGCATTTGTAACCCAATATCGTATAGCATCATTCATAGCATCTTTTAGAGTTTTACTTCCACTTTCAACTGCAACTACTTTTGCACCTAAAAGCTTCATTCTAAATACATTTAACTCTTGTCTTGCCACATCTTTTGCACCCATAAAAACTGTACACTCTAAGCCCATAAGTGCTGCTATTGTTGCTGTTGCAACCCCGTGTTGACCAGCTCCTGTTTCAGCAATAACTTTTGTTTTTCCCATTTTTTTGGCTAATAAGCCTTGAGCTATTACATTGTTTACCTTGTGAGCTCCTGTGTGGTTTAAATCTTCTCTTTTTAGGTAAACTTTTGCACCTAATTCTTCACTTATATTTGAAGCAAAATATAGTGGATTTTCTCTTCCTACATAATCTTTTAAAAGATAATTTACTTCAGCCCAAAACTCTTTATCAAATCTATATTTACTGTATGCAGTTTCTAGCTCTTTTAAAATTGGCATTAATGTTTCAGGTACATATTGCCCACCAAAAACTCCACCAAATTCACCTTTTTCATTTGGATCAAACGGGCTTTTTTTAGGAATGTAATTACTCATTTTATACCTCTAATACAGAATAAACTGGTGCAATTTCTTTCATTTTACTTGCTCCGTCTAAAATTTTAATATTCATCAAAAAACAAACTTCAACTAAATTTATATCTAGTTTATTAAGCAAATTAGCAGAAGCAATTGCCGTTCCACCACTTACTATAATATCATCAATTAATAAAACTTTAGCATTTTTTTCTTTGCCAAATGCATCTAAATGAATTTCAATTTCATCAAATCCATATTCAAGTTCATATTTTTCACATACAGTTGTACTTGGAAGTTTCCCTTTTTTTCGTAAAGGAACAAAACCAATATTTAATCTACTTGCTAATGCACTTCCTAGCATAAATCCTCTTGCTTCAATTCCTGCAATATAATCTAATTTATAATCTTTGTATCTATCTTCAAGATGTTCCATAAGTAAAGAGAAAGCTTTTTTATTATTCAAAAGTGTTGTAATATCTTTAAAAACAATCCCTGGTTTTGGGAAATCTTCAACAGTTCGTATAGAGTTTAATAAAAACTCTTTATCTTTATCATTTAAAATTTTAATATTATTCAAAATAACCTCTACAATTCAAGAAAAGTCCTACATTTTAGCCAAATAATTATTATTTCTTTATGATTTTTTGAAAAAAATATAATTTTAGTATATAATCATAAAAATTATTTATAAGGGCTTTTATGAAATTCTTTCTCCTAATTTTTAGTTTTTCACTATGCTTCTCGCTAGATATTGTAAAACCAACAATATACGACGAAACAAAGCATAATATACAAGGTTGGTTAATGAGTGAAAAACTAGATGGAATTAGAGCAATTTGGGATGGAAAAGAATTAAAAACAAAAAATGGAAATAAAATTTATGCACCTTCTTGGTTTTTAGCTAATTTCCCACCATTTGAACTTGATGGAGAACTTTGGACAAAAAGAGATGATTTTGAAAATATTCAAAGTATAGCTTTATCGCAAAATAGCGATAAAGATTGGCAAAACATCAAGTATTATATTTTTGAAATACCAAATCAAAAAGGGAATTTTTATGAAAGATTAAAAATTTTAGAAAACTTTTTAAATGAAAATCAAAATAATTATTTAAAAGTAATTTCTCAAATAAAAATTGAAAATAAAAAGCATTTAGACAATTATTTAAAAAGTATTGTAAAAATAAAAGGCGAAGGTTTAATCTTAAAAAATCCAAATTTACCTTACGAAACAGGAAGAAGTAGTAATCTTTTAAAAGTTAAAACATTTTTTGATGATGAAGCAGAAGTTATTTCATACAACTTTAATGATAATAATAGTTTAAAAAGTATAAATGTTAAACTTAAAAATGGAATAATTTTTAAATTAGGAGGAGGATTTTCTCTTAAAGATAGAGAAAACCCACCAAAAATTGGTTCAATTGTAACATTTAAATATTATGGTTTTACAAAAAACAGTAAACCAAAATTTGCATCATTTTTAAGAGTTAGAGAATATGAATAAACTAGTAAACTTCATAGCTTTTGGAAACTAACCCACCATCTCTTATTTTTGTACAAATTGATGAAGTTTTTGTTGTATCGACTTTTAAATCCATTGTGATTGGAGTCTTTGTTTTATTTACTTCCATAGACAAACATCCATTTTTATCACTTATTTTTAAATCTTCAACATTCCAATTTGTATCTGAAATATTCATAGCATCGCTAATTTTATCAATTTTATTGTTTAATAAATAGTAAGATTGAATAGAGTTTATAGCTGTATTTACATCTCTTTTTATTGTTGAAACTAAAGCACTATCTTTTGTGTCCATAAATCTAGGAACAGCAAATGCCACAATAATTCCTAAAATAACTATTGCAAATATAAGTTCCAAAAGAGAAAATGCACTTTTCATAAACCCTCCAAATAATAATTTAAAGTATTATATTTTTTTAAAACTTAAAATAATATTACTTATTATAAAATATTTGGAATATCGATATTTGCCTCTCTTTCTACATCAGCGACTGTTTCAAAAACTACTTCAATAGGAGCCACTCCACCAAACTCATTATCTTTATCCATAAACTTTGTAAGGTTTTTATGAAAATCTAACTTAACTGTACCTATTGGTCCATTTCTTTGTTTTCCAATAATTATTTCAGCCTCTTCAATTGGTTTATCTTGGAATTTAGATTTATAATCTTCTCCTTTATCTTTTGCCTCTTTCTCTTTTCTCATCTCATCTCTTTGTTTATAGACATCATCTCTATAAACAAACATTATAATATCAGCATCTTGCTCTATTGCTCCAGATTCTCTTAAATCGCTTAGCATTGGTCTTTTATCAGGTCTATTTTCAAGTCCTCTATTTAGCTGTGAAAGAGCAACTATTGGAATTTTAAGCTCTCTTGCCAACATTTTAAGACCCCTACTAATATCTGAAACTTCTTGATGTCTATCTTTATTTCCAATACCTTGCATAAGCTGTAAATAGTCAATTATCACAAGGCTAATATTATTCTCTTCATTTTGTGCTAGTTTTCTTACTCTTGCTCTTAATTGATTTATATTTATACTTCCACCATCATCAACAAAAAGTTTTTTACTATTTAAATCTTCAAAAGCTCGGCTTAAATTTGACCATTGAGAGTCATCCATATCCCCTTTTCTAAGATTTTGAAGTGGAATAGAAGTTTTTGCCGCTAACATTCTTAGCATTAATTGTTCTGCTGGCATCTCTAAAGAGAAAAATATTACACCTTTATTTCTTTCAACATTTTTTAGTGCCATATTTAAAACAAGAGCCGTATTGTGAGTTACTGTCATATCTTCAAGTAAAAATAACTTGTTTCCATCTATTTCAAAACCAAAATACTCATCAACAATATCTTTTTCAATTTTAATTCCTGTTTGATTCCAAGTTCTCTTACAAGTCCAAGCTTTTGCTTTTTTTCTTTTTACTCTTACTGGAATTTTATCTATATCTCCAAAGAATCTAACTCTATAAACTTCTACTTCATAATTTATCTTTTTTATTTTTGCTTTTTTACTCTTTATTGAAGTTCTAAAACCTAAACTATCACATAAAAATTTTAGCTGTTGTGCTAAATCTTCATCTTTAAAAGTTATCTCATATCCATTTGCTCTTTTATCATAGTGTCCATCACTATCAATTAATCCAGCCAAAAGTTCTAGTCTATTTTTTGTTGAGTTTATTAAATAGTTTTGTGGAATATGTTTGTTTCCTAAAACCCCCTCTTCTCTTAGAAGTTTTTGTAAAGAAAAAGCTGTTTTCCCATCTATTTGTTTACTGTTTGTAATAGAGTATTCAGGGCATTTTTTATCTACTTTATAAGTTCTTAACTCTAAATTTAACCTAGAAGCATAAGCTTGAAGATAGTTTACTATTTCAAAATCTTCTGTGTATATAGCAACTTTTCCTTTTGCTCCATCTCCTAGCCAAAGCCCTAAAAAATATGGCTCTATTTTTAGCTCTTTTTCTTCAAAAAGAACTGCAACTTTATAGCCTTTATAGTTGCTTTTAAACTTAGACGATTTTTCCAAATACTCTTTTACATTTATATTTAAAATATCTCCATTTTTATAAGAGCCTTCATTTCTGCTTCTTTTTAGTGATAAAATATGCGACTCATTCACTCTATAATCTTGTGCTTTATTTTGTCGCACCCAATACATCTGCTCTATTCCACTTGTGATTGATAGTACATTTCGTGGTTTTGAATCATCTCCCATAAGTTTATCGCCTATTTCTACATCTTCAACACACTTTAAAGTTCCATCAAACATTAAAACTTTTGTGCCTCTTGCTAGACATTTTCCCATAGCAGGACGTGCTGCAATTATTACTAAATCCCCTTCATTAAACCCTGTTGTTCTTTTATCTAAAGATTCAAAACCTGTTGTTTGACCTATTAGGAATTTATTTCCAAGTTTTTTCATCTTTTCAATATATGCTAAAGTATCGCTTGTTACTGTTTGCATATCTTTAAGTTCACTTGTTGCACTATTTGTTGAGATTTTATAAAGCTCTCCTTGAATAGTATCAAGAGCTTCATTCGCACTTACTTGATCTTCTATTGCAACTTTTTTAATAGTTGTAGCAAGTGTTGCTAACTCTCTTTTTACTGAAGCATCTTTTATCTCTTTTACATAAGCATTTGTATTTGTTATTGGATTGGCACTTAAAATTTCCAAAATAACTGAATCATCAATATCTTTAGAATTAATCTTATTTCTAATAAAACCTTCATCTATTGGCATATCATCTTCATGAAGCTTTACCATTGCTTCAAAAATAGCTTTATGTGCAGGAAGGTAGAAATCTTTTGGTTTTAAAACACCTAAAATATCTTCTAACTCTTCAGGATTAAAAAAAACAGAGCTTAAAACAGCTCTTTCAATGTTTATACTATAAATACTATCCATTTAACAAATCCTATTTCTTCCACTTGTTTTTGCTTCATACAATTTTTTATCTATTATAGAAATTATCTTGTCCATATCTTTAAAAAATACACTACCATTTATATCAAGATTTATTTCCAAAATACCCATACTTACTGTTGTACCTATTTCCTTATCATCAATCATTATTTTTAATTTTGAAAATTTATCTCTAACATTATCTAAAACATCATAAGCTTTTTTATATCTAATTGAAGGAAGAATTATTACAAACTCTTCCCCTCCATATCTAAAAATCATATCAGAAGTTCTAAGCTCTTTTTTTACTAAATTTACAAATTCAAACAGTATTCTATCTCCTGCTATATGACCATATTGATCATTTATTTGCTTGAAAAAATCTAAATCACACATAGCCATCACAAAAGGTTCTGATGTTGCAAAAGATATCTCCAATTGACTTAAATACAAAGCTTTTAATTTTTGTCTAGTTAATGCACCTGTTAATGAATCCTTAGATATTTTTTGATTCATTAAAGTATTATCAACTAATGCTAATTCAGCTCCTAAGGATAAAGAGTTCATTTCACATTTTTCAAGAAGTGTTAAAATTATATGGTTTGAATCACTTGTATTTATAAGTCTTTTTATTTGTTTTGATATGTCATGTAGTTCTTTATGTATTTTTACAATATTTTGGTATCTATTTGGATTTTGAATAATATTTCTTCCCTCTTCATCTAGCCATTTACCAAATAAACATAAAGTATGATTAGTTTCAGGAAAATTATCTTCTTTACTGATAACTATTATTGCTAAGTTACTTAACCACTCTAAATGCGATTTATAATATGTAATTACTGTTTGTTCAAAAATATCATTTAAACTATTTTGTCTTAATATATTTCTCTCTAACAAATTTTTTTGATACTCAATTAGGTACTCTTTTGCTATTAAATCTTCTAATATCATATTTATTTTATAAAGCAAAAAAACCAATTCTTTTCTATTTTGCATTATAAATCTCTCAAGAAAAACTCTTTTAAAACTAATCATCTCTTGAGAAAGGATTATATAAGGAACAGAATACTCAATATTGTATCTAACTAGATTGTTACAAGCTTTAATAACATCGCCATAATCTTTAGTGCAAATTGATTCTATAAGCTCTTTGAATAAATTGATTAAATCATTATACTCTTCAAAATTAAATGTTTTAAGATTTACAATATGTCTCTTTAAAAAACTATTAGAAATCTCTTTATAATCATCTTTAAAGTGTTTTTGAAACTCAATTAAATTCAATTCCTTATTAGCCTCTTTTTTTTGCTTCAAATTCTACCTCTTCCACAAATTTATTTATAAGCTCATCACCACTTAACTTTGCAATAATTTCGCCTTTTTTCATAACCAAACCACTTCCTTTTCCAAAAGCAATTGCAACATCTGCAGCTTTTGCTTCTCCTATTGCATTTACAACACATCCCATAACAGATACATCAAGTGGTGTTTTTATATGTGCTGTTCTTTTTTCTATTTCACTAACGGCACTTACTAAATCAGCTTCAATTCTTCCACAAGTAGGACAAGAGATAATATTCAAGCCCTCTTTTGCTATTCCGCAATCTTTTAAAATAGCCCTTCCAACTTTTATCTCTTCTTCAAGTTCTCCTGTCATTGAAACTCTTAAAGTATCCCCTATTCCATCAAGAAGTAAGCTTCCCAAAGCAATTGAAGATTTTATAGTAGAGTGAAACTGTGTTCCAGCTTCCGTAACTCCTAGATGAAATGGATAATTATTCATAGGCCTTAGCATTCTATAAGCTTGAACTGTTCTTTGAACATCACTAGCTTTTAAAGATACTTTTATATCTGTAAATCCTAAATCTTCTAAAAATTTAATATTATAATCAGCACTTGCAACCATACCTTCAGGCGTCTGTCCATATCTATCTTCAAACTCTTTTTCTAAACTTCCGCAATTTACTCCAACTCTTATTGGAAGATTTCTTGCCTGACAAGCTTTAACTACCTCTTTTACTCTATTTTTTTCTCCAATATTTCCAGGGTTAATTCTAATACAATCAACTACTTCAGCTGCAATAAGTGCTAATTTATAGTGAAAGTGAATATCAGCTACTAGTGGTAACTCAACTTGTTTTTTTATCTCTTTTAAAGCATTTGCATCTTCAATATGCGGAACTGCAACTCTTACAATATCAGCTCCTGCAAAATGAAGTTGTTTAATCTGCTCAACTGTGGCTTGTACATCTGATGTTTTAGTATATGTCATTGATTGAACACTTATTGGTGCATCACCACCTATTAGGACATTTCCTACTTTTATCTGTTTTGTTGGGTATCTTTTAATCATAAGTGGGATTTTATCTAAAAATGTTTAAAGCAAAATGAGGTTAAATAAATCAAAAGTTATTATTATATATAATCCATATAAGCACAAATTATGAAAGATACATTAAAATTATGGAAGTAAAGAACAATATTTATTTGGTTATTTTTGGTTTTTTTATACTTGCAGTATTTATTATATTTGCAACTTTTTCGTACACTTCAAATAAACAAAACGAACTTTTAAAATCAGTTTACCAATTTGAAAATAAGAGTATTGTTGAAAAAACAAAAAGTTTAATCGTAGATAAACAACACACAACCTTATCTATTGCTCTTGCTTTATCAAAAAATGAAAATTTATACAAGTATATAAGCAATGGTGAATTTTCTAAACTTGATTTTAAAGATATTTCTAAAAAAATAAAAGATAATTCAAAATATAAAAATATTTGGATACAGATTTTAGATAGAAATAAAAATAGTATATATCGTTCTTGGACAGATTATAAAGATGATAATGTAAATTTTAGATTAGATTTACAAAATCAAAAAGAGCTACAAAATATCTCAACTTCTGTTAGTGTTGGTATTTTTAATATGACACTTAAGGCAAGAAGCCCAATATTTGATAATCAAAATAATTTTTATGGTGCATTAGAGGTTGTTACACACTTTGAATCTATTGTAGAGGATTTAAAAGCTAGTAATATAAATTCTATTGTACTTGCGGATAAAAAATTTAAAAATATTATTAAATACCCTTTTTCAAATACTTTCATAAACGATTACTATGTTGCACATAATAATTTTGATTTAAAATATCTTGATTATTTAAAAGACAATGGAATAGAAAAATATATAAATATTGAAAACTTTATAGTAGAAAATGGCTATTTAATCTCTAAATACCCACTAATTGACAAAAATGGAAATAGTTTAGGTTATATAATAAACTTTCTTGATTTAAAAAATATAAATTTTGAAAATATAAACTTTGTAAAATTTCAAAGCATTACAACAGCCATTATTACACTAATTGTTCTATTTATTGCATTGATTTTATATTTATACAATATTTATATTATAAACTTAAAAAATCAAGAACATAAAAGTAGATTAATCTTAGATTCTCAAGCAAATATTGTAATAATTACAAATGGAGTTGAACTAATAGAAGCAAACCAAAAGCTTATAGATTTTTATTCAGATGTAAAAACTTTAGATGAATTTAAAGAAAAATATACATGTATTTGTAGCCAATTTTTAGATATAGGCGATGAAAACTATTTGTTACACAAAGACTATTCTGGTAAAAATTGGATAGAGTACTCGTTTTTAAATAAAGATAAAGAGTTTAAAGTTGCTATAAAAAACGATAAAGATGAAATTCATCATTTCAAAGTTGTAACTTCAAAAACTAAACTTGAAGAGGCTTTTTATATTGTTACATTTATAGATATAACTAGCGATATTTTAAGAGCACAAAAAGAGAAAAATGAACAAAAAATAATTTTACAACAATCAAGAATAAATGCAATATCTTCAGCTTTAAATAATGTTGCACACCACTGGAGACAACCTTTAAGTACAATTAGCACAGCAGCAAGTGGAATAAAATTAAAACAAGAAATGAATAATTTATCAGATAAAGAGCTTGGAAACTATTGTGATAATATTATTTTAAACACACAAAAACTATCAAATACAATAGAAAACTTTACAAACTTTTTTGCAAATGAAGAGGCAGAAATCAACTGTTCTTTGATTGAGACTATAAAAAATATAACTCTATTTTTTGAAACAATATTTGATAAACACTCAATAAAATGTGAATTTACATATAGTAAAGATTTAATTATAAACTGTAGTTACACTAATTTATCAGAAGCTTTAATAAATATTTTTGATAACTCTATTCAAGCTTTGCAAGAAGTTGAAGATAAAAATAAAAGAGTAATTCTAATTAATTTTGAAAATAACATTTTAACAATAAAAGATAGTGCAAACGGTGTAAAAGAAGAGCTTCTTCCAAAAATTACAGACCCATATTTTACAACAAAACATCAATCCTATGGAACAGGACTTGGTTTATTTGTTGTAAGAGAGTTTTTTGAAGTAGGTTTAAACTTTAAAATATCTTTTAAAAATGAATTTTTTACACATAACAACAACAATTTTTATGGCTTATGCTTTATTGTAGAATTTAATTAAACTTTTATTTTGATAAATTTAGGTAAAATTGCCCAGATTTAGAAAAAAAGGAATTTAATGCAGGATTTTTCGATTTTTGATTTAATAATTATTGCAATTACATTATTACTTGGACTAAAAGGTCTTTTTAGAGGATTTATAAAAGAAGTATTTGGACTTTTAGGTATTGTTGGTGCTATTTTTGTAGCTTCAAGAATATCTAAAGAGCTAGGAGATTTAATAGCTCCTGTTTTGGTTTTGGAAAATGAAGCAACAATTCAATTAATAGGTTTTATTGCTGCATTAGTTATTGTTTGGCTTATTATTTATAGTGCTGGAGTTGTTGTTAGTAAAATTTTTAGTGCTAGTGGATTAGGTGTTGTTGATAGAATTTTTGGATTTATTTTTGGAGCTTTAAAAATATTTTTAATCTTTTCTGTTATTGCTTATGCACTCTATCAAGTTGCCTCATTTAAAAAAGTTATAGATGAAAAATTTGCAAACTCTATAGTTATGCCTCATTTAATCAGTGTTGGTGGAGTTATTATAAAAATAGACACAACTGCTTTTACACAAAAATTAGATAAAGCTGTTGATTCTGTAAAACCTAGCGAGATGATTGAAGATGCAAAAAAAACAATTGAAGAAAATATCAATGAAACAAAAAAAGCAGTAGAAGGTAACATAAAAGAGCAAGTTACAGATAGTTTAGAAGAAAAATTCAAAGATGTAACTAAAGAGCTTTCAAATACAGAAGAAAATAAAAAAGAGAATTAAAAGGATTTAAATTGTTTGAAAATAAATATATACAACAAAGAATAGAAAAAGCACAAAGTCTTAGAGAAATTGGAATAAATCCTTATGCAAATGATAGTAAAAGAGAGTTAAGTATAAGCGAATATTTAAATAAAAATGAAGATATTTTTAATTTAGAGACAAAAAGAGATGAAAATAAAAATTTTACAATAGCTGGAAGAATTAAATTTTTTAGACTAATGGGGAAAGCTAGTTTTTTAAAACTTGAAGATGAAAGTGGAATGCTACAAGTTTATGTTGCTAGAGATAATTTACAAGAAAATTTTTATAATGATATTTTTAAAAAATTTATTGAAGTTGGAGATATTGTTGAAGTAAGTGGTTATCCATTTGTAACAGGACAAGGCGAGTTATCTTTACATGTTCATGACTTAAAAATACTTACAAAAGCTATCTCTCCTCTTCCTGAAAAATTCCATGGAATTCAAGACAAAGAGCTAAGATATAGACAAAGATACTTAGATTTAATTATGAATAGTGATGTTAGAAAAACTTTTCACACTAGAAGTAAAGTAATAAGTCTTACAAGAAGATTTTTTGAGGATAAAGGCTTTTTAGAAGTTGAAACTCCTATGATGCACCCAATTGCTGGAGGTGCAAATGCAAAACCATTTATAACTCATCATAATGCATTAGGAATTGATAGATTTTTAAGAATTGCACCTGAGTTATATTTAAAAAGATTAATTGTTGGTGGATTTGAAGCTGTTTTTGAGATAAATAGATGTTTTAGAAATGAAGGAATGGATGCAACTCATAACCCTGAATTTACATCAATTGAGTTTTACTGGGCATATAAAACTTACAAAGATTTAATAGAACTAACAAAAGAGTATTTTGCATATTTATTTAAAAATTTAAATCTTCCTACAACTTTACCTTATGGAGATTTGGAAGTTGATTTTACAAAATTTAGTGAAATTCCATTAATTCAATCTTTATATGAAATTGGTGGAGTTCCAAAAGATATTGTTGAAGATAAAAATAAAATATTGGAATTTTTAAAAGCAAATAAACTTGAAGCAAAAGAGAGTATGAGTTTAGGACAACTTCAAGGGGAGCTTTTTGATGAGTTTGTTGAAGCAAAACTAATAAACCCAACATTTATAACTGAATATCCTGTTGAAATATCTCCACTAGCAAGAAGAAGCGACACAAAAACACATCTTACAGATAGATTTGAATTATTTATAGCTGGACGAGAGATTGCAAATGCATTTAGTGAGTTAAATGACCCACTTGATCAATTAAGCAGATTTGAAGGACAAATGGCTGCAAAAGATAATGGAGATGATGAAGCTCATGAAATGGATGAAGATTTCGTAAATGCACTATCTTATGGTATGGCTCCAACAGCTGGTCAAGGAATAGGAATAGATAGACTTGTAATGATGCTTACAAATGAACACTCAATTAGAGATGTTTTACTATTTCCTGCAATGAAACCTGTAAAACAAGATTTTGATTTACTTTTAGATGAAACTACTGAAAAATAATTAAAGGAAAAGCGATGAACTATATAACAAAAGATAATTTACAAACAGCTGACAAAGAAGTATTTGATATTGTTGAAGCTGAACTTGCTAGACAAACAACTCACCTTGAGATGATTGCAAGTGAAAACTTCACAAGTCCAGCCGTTATGGAAGCTATGGGAAGTGTATTTACAAATAAATATGCTGA
>JBDHWU010000025.1:0-30088 GCA_039810345.1 Aliarcobacter sp.
AGGATAGTTGCTACAAAAGATACAACACCAAATAAGAACATTGGAATTAAGATATTTATTGCCATATCAAAGCCAATTATAAAAAACGGTTTGAAATGTCTATAAAAAACGGTTTGAAATGTCCAAAAAGAAACCTTAAAGTATAAAACCCCTTATAATCGCTATTCTATAACACTACAAAACACACAAAACACTACAAACTTAAGCCTAAAACATATCTAACCTAATACTAATCTATTAACTAACCTAATATAAAATGCCGATTGTATAGGCTTTTTATTATTTATACTAAATACCTAATCTAATAACAAACCTTAAACTTAAAAAAATAAAGTAAGATTAAATTTTAAACTATAATAAATTTAAAAGGCTTTTAAAGAGTGTTTAAATGTGTTTTAAACTCAATTTGAAGATTTTCTTTTCTTTCTATATTCCCAAGGGGCTAAAGGATTGTTTTCTATCCATAATCCTTTTCCTAATCTTCTTGCTTCATGTTCTTCTTTATAATATATTTGATTATTAGAATATTTTTTATATACCCATGCGTAACCATCTTTAATTTGTTGCAGATTTATATTAAGTTGATTAAAATATATTGTTCCTAGAATTCTTTTGTATTTATCTACAGTCTCATATTTGACAGTTACATTTTTCCCAGCAATATATTCAGCCAAGTTGTCTTTTGATTTATTTCCAAATGCTTGTTTCTTTTCAGGAGCATCTATATCAAGTAGTCTTATTTTGTGAGTTACTTTATCTTGAGTTAAAAGTTTTATTGTATCTCCATCTGATACGGCTATTACTTTTCCTTTTAGTTCTAGTGCATTTAAGCAGCTAGATAAAAGTAAAAATAAAAGGATTATTTGCATACATTTTCGCATGGTTTACCATCTCCATCTTTGTCAAGTTTTTTTAAACCACATTCACTAAAATAAAATATAGCCTCTTTGCAGCTAGTCATTTCTTTGCAATATTTTTTTTCTTTACACTTCTCTATTTTGTCTTTTTTTGTGTTGCCAGTGTTGCTGGTGTTGCTATTTGAAGATAAAAAAGTGGCCAAAAAAATAGCTGTAAGTAAAAATAGTTTTTTCATCTTTGAATACTCAATATTTTAATACCTAAAATACTAAAAGGTAATTGATTTTCTTTGGGGTCAAAAACTTCTTTTTCATACTTTGGATTATCTGAAATAATCAGTACAGTTCCATCCATTTTAAACTGTAGTCTTTTTATGAGAATTTGTCCGCCATATTGTATCGCATAAATTGCATTCGTTCCAAACCTTATGTTTTCATCAATAAGCACATAATCACCATCTCTCAATGTTGGCTCCATGCTATCACCATCAACTTGAATACCTTTGATTTTATTTGTGTTTATAGGTGTCCGAAAAAAGCTTTTATCCAAAGAGATTGTATCAACTGTTTCTATTATGTAATTATAAATTCCTTCACCTGCACCAGCTCTTACATTTAGTAGGTCTATTTCATAATTCTCAGAATGACTATTTTGAGTTAAATTTTCTTTTCCAAAAATTAAATAATCTAAAGAAATATTCTCATTTTGCGAAATTTTTTCAATTAACTCATAAGGTATAGTGTCTCTTTTCTTCCAAGTACTTAGGGTATTAGCTTTAATACCGAACTTTTCACAAAATTCAACATCTTTCTTAAAGCCCATAGATTCGTATAGTCTTGTTAATATTTCATCAATTCTACTCATTTTAATCCTTAAATATTCGCGTTTTGTCTTGACAATATTCGCAAAATGAACTATAATTACTTTGTTTCTTACATATTATATCTTGAAATGATGAAAAAAGTCATTACAAGGGTAAGAAAAAGTTATTTTAAAACTTATTGTTAAGGGGATAAATTTACTTTTAGGAGAAATTTATGAGAGCAGATTATAGCAACGGTTACTACTATGTGAGTAGTGATAGTGACAGTTTAGCAGGTGAAGAAAGCAGTATTTTAAGGGTTGAAGCTAAAGAGTTTGAGAGTTTTATTGATAACTTTATTTTGGCAAGAGCTTTAAATAATTCTATGGGTATTCAGCATGTTGAGATTGGAAAAACAGTAAAAGAAGCTTTACATCAAATGGAAGAAAAAGAAAAGGTATTCAAGGATATTTAGTCCTTGAATTGTTCTTTGAAAGTCTTTGAGGTTATTTCATCTACTTTTTTAAAGATTTCATTCTTTTCATCTTGTGATGGTTCTTTTCCTGTAGATATTTTAATTGCTTCGATAGCTGCTTTTGTTGAAGCATTATTTATGGCTTCCATTGTTGCTTTTATTAAATTTAATAGCTGAGGAGTATCTTCCATTGGTAAGTCCTTTTTTATGGTTTTTTGTGAGAGATTAATTATATCAAAGGCTTTACCAATATCCCCTTATCAATAAGTTCAATAACTTAGATTAAAAAATTCAAAAAAAGGGGTTTTTATGATTCAAGATGGTTTGTCAATTACTGAAAAAATAAAAGAAGATTACGGAACTGTTACATTTTTTTGCAAAAAACATAACTTAAATATACACACATTTAGACAAGTTATTTATGGCTATGGAACAAGTAAAAAAATTACTGATTTGTTAAAAAAATACAAATATATAAAAAACGCTAATGAACTAAAAAAGGCTTCATGATGAGTAGAGAAAAAATAATCGCAAACTTAAAATTCGCAAGAAAAGAGTATATATTTCATGTAACAAATGATAGGGGTTACCCAATGAAGGCACCTCTTATTGAATATTTCAAGAACGAATGCTTAAGATATAGAGAAATGTTAAAGGCCGTAAATGCCTAATAGCATTTCTTATACAAGCAAAGAATTAGCTAGTTTAGTTGGTTGTGGAATTTCTACAATTCAAAACAGCACTAAAAAAGCCCTTGAAAATAACTTAAAAGTTATCGAAATTAAGGGCTTAAGCTTTACTTTTGAACTTGTATCTAATCGTTATGGAAAAAGCTATGTGTATGAAACACTAGCAACACCTACAACACGAAAAAAAGAGAATAGAGTTCATGCTATAAAAGTGGAAGATTTAGAAAAAATCAACCATATAGATATTAGAGCTACTAAAATTAGTGCTGATAATAAACTTTTAATTGTAACTTTAATTAGAGATATAAACTGCTCTATTGAAGCTATTGTTAAGAGTTTATGTCTTGAATATGGGCATATTGCAGATAAAAAAGAGACTGCATCACTTGTGAAGAAAATTCAAAGATGGTGTGAAGCATTTAAAACGGGTGGTAAAAAAGCCCTTGAAGATAGTAGAGGTGCTAAAAAAGGTGAGTTTAAAAAGATTGATGAAGAGATTTTAAGACAAGCTATTTTTAGTGCAAAAGCATTGGCTAATCGTGATGGATTTGAAAAAGTTCATATCGTATATTCTCATTATTACAGTAAAAAACATGGAGTTATTTGTACTAATCCTAGTGATGTAATAGCTTATAGCTCAATTGTAAGTGCTGTTAAAACTATGTTTAAAAAAGATTCAATTCTAAGAGATTTTATGACTAAAGGCTGGGATGGATTACTACAAGCTTATCCAGTTGGAAAAAGAGATATTGCATATCCAAATCAAGAATGGCAAGTTGATGCTACAAAAGCTGATTTTATGGTTAGAAAATCTGATGGAACAATAGGAAGATTAAACTATACAGTTGTTATGGACTCACATACTGGTGCTTATGTTGGTAGTTTAAGTGAAACTATTAACTCTTATGATCAAACTAAAGTATTGTATGAAGCTATTTCTAAAATGGGGTTGCCTGAAGTTATAAGAATGGATAATGGTAGAGATTATACATCTAACCATTATCAAGAATTCACAGGAATTATTCAAGCTGGTGTAGTATTTGCTGACGTTGGTCAAGGAAGACAAAAAGGTAAAGTTGAGAGAAACTTTGGGGTTATTCAAAATAGATTAGCACTACTTCCTGGATATGTTGGAAATAATGTAGCTAAAAGAACTGCAATAGAAAATCAAACAGCAAGTAAAATCGATGTTAGAACTTCAAAAGCTACAAGAATAAAAGAGCATAGATTATTAACTGAAGAGGAACTAAGAACTTTATTGGAGATTGAAGCTGCAAAACAAAGTAAATCTTATTCAATGCATAGCAACTCTTTATTATCTACTTCGCAGCTTGAAAAACTTAGAAAAAATCTTGGGAAAACAGCTATTAGAACTGTTAGCGAAAGTGGAATTAACTACAACAATACAATATTTACAGGTTCAGCTCTTTGGACTTATGGACTTAAAAAAGGTGACAAAGTTGTTATTTCTGAAAATATTGATGATATTAATTGTTTATATGTTCACTTTAATGATGAATTTGTTGGAGAGATTTACAATAAAAATGACGATAGATGCATGAGTATTGATGATTATAAAAAATCTAAAAAAGCATATATTAAAAACCATATTACACCTATAACTAAGGAGATTTTAGAAGCACAAAGAAAAATGGAAGAGTTCCAGGATGAATTGGTACAAGCAACATTAGGAGAAGCGCCGCAGTATTTACAAAAACCGTTGTCTCCTAAAGCAATTAAAAGTAAAAAAACTTCTAATGTTGCTTCTACGAGTTCATCAATCACAAGTGAGTGGAATGATGGTACTTATGACTTTTTCAAAAATGTAATTTAATTAGGAGAACAACATGATTGCAAAAACAAGAGAATTTATCACAAAAAATGGGATTACTCAAAGTATGTTAGCTAGAAGTATTGGTGTAAGTGCTGCACAAATTAGTCAATACTTAAAAGATGAATATAAAGGTGATGTAGCTGGCTTAGAAACAAAACTAAATGACTTTATGGCTAATTATACTGTTAGAAATGACATTTTATCTACAAAAGTTACACCTACAAGAGATATGGAAATGGTTCATTTTACTATAAATGAAGCAATTATAGGAAGAGATTTAGCAGTAATCTATGGTGAAGCTGGAAGCGGAAAAACTACAGCTGTAAAAGAGTTTATAAAATCTAATCCTACAGCTGTATTCGTTGAAGCTATTCCAGGAATGGGTATATCATCTGTTTTAAGTGAAATTTCTATAGCAATTGGTTTGCAACCATCTAAAAACAGTGAGTCAATGATAAGAGCTATTGCAAAAGAATTTAAAAGAAGAGAAGCAGTTCTAATCATAGATGAAGCTGAGAACTTAACAACTAAAACGCTTGAAGCAATAAGAAGAATTTGGGATTTTAGTGAAGTACCTACGGTATTGGTTGGTACTTTTGCATTAATCAACAACTTAAAAGGTAGAAATGGTGAGCTATTACAACTTTATTCAAGAGTTTCAAGCACTTGGAAATTCAGAGGTCTAAGTGAAGATGATTTAAAAGCTTTATTTGGTGATGTTTGGGAGCATATCGCAAAAATCACTACACACTTAAGAAGAGCAATGAATATCTACAAAAAAGCTACAAGATTCGCAAAGCTAAAAAATGAACAATTGAACGCTTCACATATCCAACAAGCTTCATCAATGATGATCTTAGGATAGATTGTTGCTAGTATCCCCATAATGGGGATATTATGGAGCAATCCAAAAATATAAAAAGAGGAGTTTTTATGGCTAGTACACATAAAAAAATAGCTTTAAGCGTTGCAGCATCTCAAGAACTAGAAAGACTAGAGAAAAAAAAAGCAAAAATAAATAAAAAGATTAAAGAGCTAAAAGGAGTTAAAAAATGAGTGCAAATATTGAAATTAAAATCGGTAAAAAAGTAGTTGATACAAAGAAAGATAAAGCTCTTCTTGAATCTATTAAAAGCTTTATCGAAACTAAAAAAGAACTTGATTTACAAACAGGAAAACTAAAAACAATAAAAGATGAAATTTGTTCAAAAGCAAAAGTTTTTTTAAAAGATGCTGACGAAACAACAGTAACTTTAATTGCTGGAGAAGATAGTGTTAAAGTGGCTTTTGGTTGGGATATAAACATAAGTGATGAAGCAACATTGACAGAACTTTTAGGAGATAGATTTGATGATTTAGTAACTACAAAAGTATCTTATGCTCCTACTGCAAAATTAAAAGAAATGAGTTTGATTGATGATGGTTTAAAGCAATGCCTAACAGTTAAAGAAAAAGCTCCAACTGTAACTATAGCAAAGTAGTTTCATAGAGTGGCTCACTTAGAGCCATTTTATTGAGATTATAAAAAGGGAAATAAATGGAAGTTAAAAGACTTTTTTATGGTGAAAAAATAGTTTTTGCAAGAGAAAATATAGACTTATCTCAAGACTTGGAAAAGATAATACTAAAACTTTCAAAAATTAAAAAACCTAAATATTCTCGGTCAAAAAGATTAGCATACTACACAAAAAAAGTAAGGGAGTGTTTTCATAATGCAAGATAATAGAATAGAAAAGGCATATAGCAAATTAAAAGAATTAGAAATGTTTAGTGATGA
This sequence comes from Aliarcobacter sp., assembly GCA_039810345.1. Lineage (GTDB taxonomy): Bacteria > Campylobacterota > Campylobacteria > Campylobacterales > Arcobacteraceae > Aliarcobacter. Next base: position 6,436 of record JBDHWU010000025.1, read on the forward strand.
TTTTGAAACTTTTAGTAATTTCTTTTACAGTAATCTTAAAGAAGATAGAAAAGATGAAGCTATTGAGCTTTTATTAATGGTGATCTTTCATTTTTTTAAAAGTCCAGGTGAAAAATACAATACTCTTTTAAAGTTATCAAATGAAGAAACTAATAAAAAATTAGAGGAATGGCTTAAAAGTAGTATAACAAAGGCTTCAAAATGACACAGAAACAAAAAGCTTATAAAATAGGTCTTTTGAGACAGTTACATACATCATTAAGATATCTAAATTTGTATAAAAATGAAGATGATCTATACAGAGAATTTTTACTAGAAAATTTCGGAGTAAAGAGTTCTAAAGATTTAGATATTGAAAGCTTAAAAAATCTAGTTTCATATATGAATTTTAAAGCTCCTTTAGTAAAAGTTAAAAAAAGTTTTGCAGCTACTGCTAACCAAACTGATTATATTTTGACTCTTTGGGAAAAAAATAGCTTAAATAAAGACTTATTTTCTCTTTTATCTTTTGCTAAAAAGATAATAAAAAAAGAACTTCAATCTCTTGATGAAATGAGCAAAGATGAAGCAAAAAAATTAATAATTGCTGTTAGCAATATAAAGCCTGTAAAAGCTGTAAACAATACTAATTATAAAGGAAGTAAATGAAAAAATTTGATTTTTTAAAAGAAAAAACTATAGTAGATTTATCGAATTATGGAGTAAGAAGCCACATTATTGAAAACTTTTTACTTGAAAAATCTATAAATATAATCTATGGACCAGCTGGCCTTGGAAAAACTTGGCTTTTATTTGCAATTTCTAAATTTTGTATCGAAAAAGGATATGAAGTTGTTTACTTAGATAGTGACAATGGGATAGATACAGTAAAAGATAGACAATATGATTTACATATTAAAAAAATGGGTGATAAAATGCACTATATCAACGGTGATATATTGGATAGTAAAGAGGAAATGAGCCAAATCCTTTCTGACATTGAGAAAAATACAGTCCTAGGATATGATAAATCTATCTTTATACTCGATTCTTTAGCTTTTTTCTTAAATAACAATCTTTACGATGAAGCTAAAATAGATAGAATTACATCTTTTGCAAAGAAAATTAGAAGAGCTGGAGGAACAGTTATATTTATAAACCACTCAACAAAAGATGGTAAGTCTATGAAAGGCGGGGGAAGTTTAATTAATGCCTTAGATGAAGTTTTTGAAGCTGCTAAGAATCATGACGAAGATGGAATTCTACAGTTTTTATTAACACCTAGTAAATATAGAATGGATGTAAAACTAAGTGCTTTTGTAGTAAATACAAAGGATTTAAGTATAGAAAGCGTTGATGCTAGCTTAGCGACTATAGATTTAAATACTCAAGCTTTTATAGATGCTGTTTTAGCTGCATTAAATGTTGAAAAATTAAGCCAAAATAAACTACTTGAAAGTTTAGGTTATAATAAATCAGATAAAGCAAAAATTAGATTATTAAACTGTTATGTTGGTAAGTTTTGGAGCTGTAGTATAGGTGAAAATAGAGCTAAAATATACGAAGCTATTGAAACACAAACAACACAGACAACACAAGGAAATTAGTATGTTCTGCCCTAAATGTGCAAGTGAATCAACTAGAGTATATGGAACTAGAAAAGGGCTTACAAATATAAGATTTAGAGAGTGTATGACTTGCAAATATAAATTTATGACTAAAGAAGTTTTATCAGAAGACTTACTTAGTCATGGATATAATAATTATCTACAAGAAATAGGAGAAATTACTCCAGCTGAAAGAGAAAGAGTTCAAAGCGAAAAATATTAATTTATTACTTTTTTCAACTCTTTTGTAAGCATATCCTCAATTGCATTTTTTAAATTATCTTCTAAAAAACCATCATTATCTATTGGCAAAAACGGACGAGCTTCAATCTTTATATTTCTATTTCTTCCAGCTTTTGAGCTTCCAAATTGATGAACAGCTCCATAAGGGTAACCTTTCTTTGATTTAGTATTCCCTGTGATTTCAACTTTATTATTTGTAGCTTCAATATTCCATTTATCTTCCAAATCACCGCTATGTCTCAATATTCTACCTTTGCCCTTTTTAGATTTTTCAGTAGCTTTTGATAGGTCTTTCCATTTTTCACCAAATGGGCTTTTTTGATTTTCAAATGATTCCATAGTTACATTATAAACCATATTACCAATAGTATTCATGATTTTTTTCATATTTTTTGATGATGAAAAATCTTCAAGGCTTTCTAACGTTCTCTTTGCCTCTTCTAAGCCTTTTATTTCAATAGACATCATTGTCCTTTTAACGATAAGTTTTTGAGCTCTTTTTCATAGTCTTTTATGTATTGTAATTTAATTAGCTCTATTTCATTGCTGTTTATATTATTCTTGAGAAATATTTTATAATTCTTTCCTAATTTTTTTAATAATATAAATGCATCCTCATTATCTAAGAATACTTTTTTATCAGCCTTTAACATTTCAGGAACTAAAGAATATTCAAAAGCTGTTATTTCTTTATTTGCAACATCTTGAACTGTATCACTATTTAATAGTATTTTTTTATTTACCCCAAATAAATCACTATTTGAAATCTCAATTTTTTTTAAGCTTTTTGTCGAAAATAGATTTTTTATATCTTTATAAAGTTCATCATTCTTTTTAAGATAGTTTAAATTCTCTTTTAACTCTTGTTTAATAGCTTTTAAAATAGGTCCATTTGAATTAATTACTTTATTTTGATAAATTTCTTCGATGTTGTCTTTTTTACCTGGATTATATGCCCAATCTTCTCCTGCAACATTAGGCGGTGTAATGTTTGAAGGAGTCAATCCTCTAGATTCTAATTCAGCAAGCGTATAAACTCTGATTTTACACCTGCATTTCCAATCGTTGGGTGGATAATTTTTATCCCAAAAAGGATCATCTTTTCTTAATATAGTACCATGTAATTTTCTATGTCCTGGTCTTGTGTCACTATCCATAATAGCACTATAATAAAAATACTCTCCTAAACTATCCATTTGATTTTGATATCTACCTTTACTGTATGCTACTCTCATATTTGTATCAAAGATATTCTTTAATCTTCTACTGCCAACATAAATATTTTTAGTTTCTTTAGTTTTTGGATTAATTACTTCAACTTCACCCCACCAGCCTTTTTTTTGTAAAGTTGGTTTTAACTCTTCTTTCCATTGAGTAAAAGGTTTTCCCTCGTCCATTGCAATTTTAAGACTATCTTGGATATCACTCAATAAATCAAGCTTTGTAATTTTTGCAACTGTAAAAGTTTTATGATGTGCACTATGCATAATTTCATCGTAGTCAAAATGCAATTCTGGTTTTTTATCTTTAAGATAATCAACTAATTCAGTTGGGCTTTTTGTGAAATCATAAAATATCACTTTAATTCCTAAGCGATTAATGTATCTTGAGAGAGTTGACTAAATGCAAATACAGCCCTATTATACCAGCCGTTTTTATTTGGTGCTAAATATGGTTTTGCTTTTATAATTGCATCATAATATTTCATTTCTTCTTTATCGAATTCTATATCAAAGATATTTACATCAAAACTATTTAAAGCTTTGATAGTCATATTTCCAACTATTCCATCTTGATTCTCTTTTGTAAAACCTATTGTTTTTTGAGCTTTTTTAATAGCTATTTTCATATCTACATTAAAGCCAAAAAGAAATATTTCATCTGCAATTTTTTGAGAATTAATAAAATCCAATTTAGCTTTATCCCAATAATTAGACTTAATTCTTTCAAGTGCCAAATTTTCTAATATTTTATTTTTTGCTAAAGCTCTTGACGCTGTTTTTATATCAGGAGTGATTTTAAGTTGATCTTTTATAATACTCCAACCTCTCCAGTCCTTATTATATTTTTCATAAATCCCATAAAAAGTAAGACCATCTTCATTTTTATTTTGATGCAACAATTTCCAATCTTGATTTGAATATTCAAGAAAAGTTAATAGTTTCATACTCTCTTTAAAATCTGCCATTTTCCTCTATCTCCTTACATATTTTGTTATTTCTATCTACTTGATTTTCATAAAACTTAAATGAAAAATCTATATCTTCTTTATATGCTCTAGCAATTTCTACATCATCATTATGGATTCTTAATGATACAGGTTCTTTTTTTTCTAGTTTTTTTTGTTCTATGCAAATTAATTTATTTTCAAATACAATCTCTTTTTTTTGTGTACATCCTGAAAGCAATACAACCCAAAAACTAAAAATCAACAATGGTAAAATTACTTTTTTCATCTTCTTTTATTTCTCCTCTTTTAATTACAGCTTCTTTTAGTTTATCTCTTGTTTTCGTTACTTGTTGTCTCTCCAGCTCTGTTATTGTATTTTGTTTAATTATCTCTTTTTCTAAAGCTAAATTTTCTTCATAAATCTTTTTAGCTTTTTCAAATTCTTCATCTTTCATTTGTATTTCAAGTTCTTTTTCTACAAGTTTTTTATTTGCACTTTCCAAATTCGATGAAGCAAAATAACTATAAATAGCTAGTGTTACAACAATACCCACCAATAAACCAATAGCACTTAATAAAAATTTTGTGCTAAGTTTTGAAATCAAACCACTAAACATTTTTTTCCTCCTTATTTTCAATTAAATCTCCGCAATCTAGTTTTATATACTTACAAATTAATTTTATTATTCCATTTGTTCCAAAGTGTCCACCAACACCAACAACAATACATGTAGTTAAAATATCTATTTCATTTGCTATACATGCAAGTGCTAAAAATATAGTAAGACTTAATGAAATTAAAAACTCGCTAAAGAATGCTTTAAAATTAAATCTTTCCTTATTTCTCTTCATATCTCTTAGATACCTTCCTATCACTCCTATAAAAGTAAAAAAAATTGTAAGTAACAAAATTGATAGGTACTTAGCCCAAAACTCAAACCATTCATCAATCATTTATTACTCCTCTTAATTCACTCATTGATATTGCTTTAAATAGCAGCTCGTCCATTTTCTTAAATTCAATATTTTTATAATTCAATACTAGCTTTTCATACGCATCTTCATAACTTCTTGAATCTCTTAAGACTTTTTGAATTTCCTGTAAAATTTCATCTTCACTCTTTTTTAATTCCTCTTCAAAGATATCATCTTCTAAAGCTAGATCTATATTATCTTTTGCTAATTTTGAATTAAAAGACAACTTTCTTTTATTGTTTTCTTTTTTTGAAGGAGCTGGCAAATCAAATTCATACGCTATTTGTTCGTTTGTTAATTCGTATCCTAAAGTTTTTAATATCTCTAAAGTCTGTGCTCTTTTTAGTAGATCCATATCTTTTTCTATTTGAATGTTTAAATTTATAGATATATCAATTTTTCTAAATAGAACTTTTGTTATTCTTGTGGCAAACTTCACATCTCCTTTAACAATTTCAAATCTATTTTCTTCATGTGATTTACTTTGAGCATAGCTTCCACTTTTACTTATGTTACTTCCTAAGCTTGCACCGTTTAAAACTTTTGCGATTTCTGCATCGCAATATTTTACAAACTCCATAAAATCAGATTGATTTCCTCTACCTTCAAGTACCTTAAGCAAATCATTTTCACCTAGAACAGCATAACCACCACTTTTTAAATTTCGTATTGCTAAACTTATAGATGAAATAGTGTCCTTTTCTGATGAATGAGCATTTGCGATAATAGGAGGTACTCCTAAAAACTCAGCAAACTTCAAATAATGACTTAAAACAAAATGTTTAGCATAAGCAATCCAAAGAGTTTTTAGAAGAACTGGCTTTGATCTAATAATATAAAAGTTTGGCTCCTTAGGAAATATCTTATTTTTTCCACTTTTTAAATAAATTCTATTCTCTTCATCAAAATTATAATATTCTCTTGGGATCATCGAAAATGCAAAATCTCCATTTTCATCTATATATAATTCAATCAGGCTTATTCCAAAAATTCTAGCGTGTACGCTGGCCTTAATTATCTCTTCAACTGATTCATCATATTTTGGAAAATCTGTTGTAAAAAATTTATTTTCAGTACTCATTGCTCTTTTATCACACTCACTACCAATGCTTGTATCTTTTTGTTCTAATAAATCAAAAAGAGGCATATAGTAAAATGGTGTTTTGTAAAGAATTGCACTCTTGATCTTGCCTGGACTTATTTCACTATAATTTTCCATATCATTAGCTGCATAAGTTCCTTTGTGACTCAAAATTGTTTTTAGCTCTTTTGTCATTTCTTTCTTTTTCCTTTTTAAATTTTTATTTAATAGCGTTTAAATGAATTAAAAAACCGTTTAAAAGCGTTTAACTATTTTTTTTAATATTCTTATAGCCCTAACTGTTTAAAAGTTGTTGCAGGGCTTTATTTTTACTCTCTTGCTCTATTTGATGCTTATGAGCTTCTTTATAATCGAAAGCTGGTTTCTTTGCTATTCGATATGCCATTTCTAACGAATCCAGTCCATCATCGTGTGGTGATTTTGGATAAGTGTCTAATTCATCGATAAAAATAAGTGATTTTTTATCGATTAAAATAGTGTGATTATTAACAAGTGGGCTTATGCTATCGATTCTCAATTCTTTATTTACTGTGTTTTTTATTGGAACAATAGGAAGATGCAATCCAATTGTTTTACACTTATCATCTAACGTATCTTTAAAAAACTCTTGAAATTGAACGGTTTCAATAGCTATTTTTATAGGTACGTTTTCTTTTAGCAAATCAATATACAAAGCTATAAGCTTGTCAATCATAAGAGTTGCTTTGATTTTATACATTTTAACAGTTGCATAAAATCTTTTCCCGTCATATCTTAAAATAGTAACTGCAAAATAATCGCCTTTAGATTTTCCTAATGCAGGATCAATTCCAACTGTTATAGCTTGAGTAGTTGGTATATAATCGAACATTTCATAATCACTAAAAGTTGTACCATCTTTAGATAATGGTTCGTTCTGATATTCACTCATAAAAGAATCTTTATCTTCAAAATACTCTTTTATAAGCTCTACTTTATCAAGAGCGCTGTTATCTAAAATCATATCTTCTAAATCTTCATTAGTTAATGTTTCTGGATCAAGTTCATCTAGGTTAGAGGGGAACTGTTTTACTAATGGAAATCTAAAGCTTTCAAAATCTTTCCTGTTTTGTATTCTTGATAATAAACTATCATGATGTAATTTTGTACCAACTATAATAAGGTTATAATCAAGGCTCTCTCTTGATGGAAGCTTCATAATTGCTTTTTTAAACCAATTGTATAATTTATCTCTTTGTGGTTTACTCTCTACATTTTCGTCGTTTTCAATATCATCACAAACAATTAAATCAGGTCTGTGTCCTAGCCAGTTACCTCCTCTTATTTTAGTTCCAGCTCCATAAACTATTATTCTAAATTTAAGTTCATTGCTAGAAAATATGATTTCCTTTTCATTCCATGTATCACCTTTTTTAATATCAAAATCTGAAATTAATAGCTCGTTATCTTCTAGTTCGGTTGTTATAAATTCTAAAGATTCCATAGATACGCTTATTGTTGAACTAATAATAGTTGTGTGTCTTTTTTCTCTTCTTATTGCTGTTTTCCAAAGAGTGTGAAGTCTTGAAATTATTGTAGTTTTCGCACCGCCTCTATATGCTTCAAAGCTTAGTTTTCTATGTTTCTTAGTTAAGCTATCTATATTACTATAAACATATCTTCTAAAATCGCTTGTCTCTTCTTTTGATATATAATGAGGAAAATAAGTTTGGACTGCAAAGTAAAAATCTTCTTTTGCTCTTTTTGCTCTATCTTCCTTCCCTTTGTCACTTAATCTAGGTAAGCTTTTTAAATAAGTTTTTAATTCTTGAGGTGTTTGAGGTATCATTTTTTTAACACTCTTTCAATTATCTTATCTGCATTATTACTCAAGAACTCAACCATAATTTTATTATCATCTTCTAAAGCCATTTGAGAAAGTTCATAAATCGTTTTACTTACTGCATCAATAACTGCACTTTTACAATCATTTTTTAGCGGGGCTTTGAGTTTATAGTAACTATTCGCATATTCTTTTAGTAACTGTAATCTTTTTGTTGGATCTTCAATATCGTCTAGATTTTTTAAAGCATCTTCAAAGCTTCTTATTAATGTTGTTAAAAACTCCTTTTCATTTAATTTAACTCCACTTGGATCTATTACCTTAGAAAATGCTAAATCATCCCAATCTATACCATCGTCTAAATCTTTCTTTTTATGATTATAAAAAGTAGCTCTACTAATACCTACTATATTACAAATTTCTGCTACAGATTTTCCATCAATATAATATTTTTTAATTGTTTGTTTTTTTGTATTTATTCTCATGGCAAAACTTTAATATATAAAAAGTCTAATTTTGTCCAAATATATAGGTATGGAAAATAAGAGTTTTGTTTTATGGAAAAATGCTTTTATTAAATTTCAAGGAGGTCAAATTGAATCATGGGCTACGGCTAAAAAAACAAATAGAATTAAATTTAAAAGCAGGTGAAAAAATAAAAGTATCGCCCGTAGGTGAAGTTATTGGATTAGATGGAAGAGCTTTTAAGATAGATGGTGAATCTTTACTTAAAAATATATCAAATGCTGATTTACATATTCCATTAGACATTAATCATGGCTTCGATGAAGCTGTAGGATGGTTTGAAAAAACTAGCTTTGAAGTAAAAGAGGATGGAATATATGCTTCCTTAGAATTAAATATCAAAGGACAAGAGCTAGTAGAAAATAAATCTTATAGATATTTATCCCCTGTTTATATAATGGGTGAAAATGGTTTTGTAGTTGGTCTTGATAGTGTTGGATTGGTTAATAGGCCAAACCTATTAAATAAAGAGTTAAATGAAAAAATAAAGAAGGAAAGAAACTTGGAAGAGCTAGAAGAGTTAAAAAATGAAGTTAAAGATTTAAAAAATCAAATTAAAGATTTAAAAACTGCTGATGAAAATAAAAAAGAAGCGAATTCATCAAATGACATGGAAGCTGTTACAGCTGCTATAAAAGAGATGAATAAAAAAATTACTTTACTTGCAGGTAAAACAAACATAGAAGAAAATGATAAAAAAGTTACTTTGAGTGAAAATGATAAGAAAGTTGCAGACTTGCTTGGTGTTTCACATGAAGAATACTTAAAAAACAAGGAGTCTTAATGGCACATTTTGAAGAAACGAGTATAGGTTTCAAAACTATATTTCAAAAAACATTCAATGACACAAACAGTGAAGCAAAAAAATTAGCAACGGAAGTTAAATCAAATGATTTAAGTGAGAAATACACATGGTTGGGTAATTTCCCAAATATGAAAGAATGGATTGGCGAAAGAGATGTTAAAGCTCTTACTGATTTTGGATATGCACTTGAAAATAAACTTTTTGAAGCATCTGTTACAGTTCCAAATATTCATATTGAATATGACAAAGTTGGGCTTTATAAACCAGCTATTGAACAAATGGCTATTAATGCTAAATTGTTTGGAAGTGAATTAGTTGGTGATGTGTTAGTTGCAGGAACTACTGGGCTTTGTTATGATGGAAAAGCATTTTTTGCAAATAATCATCTTATAGGAACAGATACGTATTCAAACATGAGTGTAGGTGTACTTAATAGCGAGAATATTATTGCTGGTCGAACATTTATGCAAGGTATAAAAAACTCGAGCGGAAAAACTCTAAGGGTAAATCCTAATCTAATTGTTTGCGGACCTTCAAACTTATCTAATGTTATTACTGCTTTAGAAAAAGAATATAAATCAGGTGGAGAAACAAACACTACATATAAAATGATGGATTATCTAATTCTACCTGAGATAACTGGTGATGAATGGTTCATGCTTGATGTTACAAAACCACTAAAACCATTTATATTACAAGTTGCAAAGGATGGCTTATTTGAATCTTCAAATGATGATAAATTTATGAAAGATCATGCATTATTTGGTGTTAAAAGCTTTATGAATGCTGGCTATGGACTATGGCAATTAGCTTATAGATTTAGCGGAAAAGCTGTTTAAAGTTAAAGGTTAAAAATGAATGAATTGGAAACAAAACTATTAGAAAAAGCGCAACGTGTACTTTATAATCCGCAAGAAGTTACAGAAGATGTTGTGATCTTGAGTCTTAACGAGGCAAATGATTTAATAGAAAATAAACCAATTCCTCAAACACTATTACTTGATTTAGCTCTTCTTAGAATTAAAGAAAATTTAAAGGTAGAGCTAACAGAGTACGAACAAAAAACTATTTTAAGCATATTAAACAGAGCAGCTAAAATTAGTGTAAGCGTATCAAATGAAATTAATAAATATAGCGTTGGCTATGGAAGTAGAGAATCAGAATGGGATATGTAGAAGCATTCAAGGCTATTGAAAGTACATTTACTGAAGCAATAGTGATAAGTGATGGAAGTAAGATTAATCAAAATGGTGTTTATATTTTTTACAATGGAAGTAAACCTGATAATAAAGTTACTGATATATTGAGCTTTGCTGTAGTTGTTGCAGCAAACAGTTACACTAAAGAAAATAGCGTTATGGAAAAAGTTAATGAAATGCGTCTGCTTGCTCTAGATTCTGTATTTGATATAGATTTCAAAGGTAGTAAAGGTGTGAGCTTTGAAAATAGTTCATTGTATATAGTAGCTTTAGAGTTCACTATAAAAATAAATGTAAAGGAAAATGATGAGATACAAATCTCTTAAAATAGCAATTATTGCTGGTATTGTTGTAAAAATTGGTCAAGAAATTGAATTAAATGAAAAGGTTGCAAAACCATATATTGAAGCTGGTTTTATTGAAGAAATCAATGAAGATACACCAGGTGAACAAAAAGAACCTGAAGTAAAACAAGAAGAAACACCAGGTGAACAAAAAGAACCTGAAGTAAAACAAGAAGAAAAGAAAAAAGGTAAATAATGCAATCTTGGGAAAATATCGCAAAAGTTGGAACTATTGTAGAAATTCATAGTGAACATAAAGCACTAGGAAAAATAAAAGTAAGTTCAAGAGTGAGCGATTTTTTACCAATAATTATGTTTGCTAACTCTTTTAAAAGAAAATGGGAACCTATAAGAGTTGGTGAGCAAGTTACAGTTATTTCACCTTTTGGGGATCCAAATTATGGTTTAGTAATAAGAGGTGTTTTTAATTCTGACTGTAAAGAGCCTGTGGGAGCAACAGATACATGCGAAGTCGTAGAATATGAAGACGGTACTAGATTTTCTTATGATACATCTTCGAAGCTCTTACTTGTTGATGCAGCTGGAGATATCACTATTAAAGCAGCTGGTAATCTAAAATTTGACGTTAAAGGTTCTATAGATATTGTAAGTGGCAACACTACAACTATGAAATTACCTAAGCTAAGTATTTTAAAGAATTGAGGTTTTGCATGAAAGGTATTTGTAGAGACAACGATACGGCTGGTGGTGATTTAATCCCTACTCAAGATTTTGTTTTTGTTGATAATAACTTAGTTATTGTTGATAATGATCCTGTACAAGGTCATGGACCAGGTGAACATGCTGGTCCTACTATGGTAGCTGGTAATGCAAATGTTTTTATAAATGATATTAGAGTTTGTAAAGCTGATGATCTAGCAACTTGCGGTCATCCAGCTACAGGTTCTTCAACTGTTTTAATAGGTGATTAATGTATTTGTCAGATATAGAACAATCTATTACTAGAATTTTAGAGACACCCTTGGGGTCTAGGGTTATGGAACCTACTTTTGGTAGTGAGTTATATTTGTTGATTGATAAAAAAATGGATGAAATGTGGAATTTACTTTTCATTAAATATGTTTTTGAAGCAATAAGTACATGGGAAAAAAGAGTAAAAATACAAACTGTTAATCCTATGTTAGTTGGCGAAAAAGTTAAATACACTATTGAATATTTAATTATTGATACGAATGAAATTGTGAAGTTGGAAAGATTATGGAAATAGAAAAGTTAATAGAAGAGTTTGATTATCAAACTATAAAGAATGAAATTCAAACAGAAATTAAAAATGAATTTAATAATGATTTAACTTTTATTGAAAGTGATAGTTTTTCTTTAATTGTTGAAGCTTTTATTTACAGAGAAATGAAACTAAGAGCTAGAATTAATCAAGCTATTAGAGATGCTTTTGCGATAATAAACACCGACGACACTAACAACACTGCTGGAAGTGATTCGGCATATAAAAGAGCAATAAGACAAGTTAGTGAAAATATTGATGATATCAAGATTTATAGTTCAATAGCAGGTGAAGTTGAAGTTATTTATCACAGTAATGAAAATTTAACTGCTGCTATTTTAGATCATTTATACAAAGATGAAGTTAAGCCTTTGACTGATGTAGTGCATGTAAATAAAGCTGAAATTTTAATTTTAGATATAAGTATTAATGCAATTGTTTATTCAGGAACTGATTTAGAATTAATAGAAAACAATATAAAGAAAGCTTACGAATCTTTGATTTTTAAAATATCTGAAAATTTAACTAATTCAAAAGTGATTAGCTTAGCCCATGTTCAAGGTGTTCATAAAATAGAAAGTGATTTTGTTGATACAGACATTTTCCCTAATCAAGTTATTAAAGTTGGAAATATAAATATATCTTTTGAGGAGCTAGTGGCATGAGTTTATTACCTTTAAATGAATCAAAAGAATTACATAGGCTGGATGAATACTTTGGTAAAAGAATAGACTATCTTAACCAATTAAATTTAATAGTACATCCACTTTATGTTGAGAAAAAATACTTAAAACTACTTAGTGTAATCTTAGATATAGATATCGTTGGATTAACAGAAAATGAAGCAAGGGAGCTGTTATCTTTATTTATTGAATTACAAAAATATGCAGGAACAGTTTATGTTCTAAAAAAAGTAATGGGTATATTTTTTAATGATGTTATCTTAAATGATCAAATAGGTAACTATGAGTTCGATTTTATTGTTGAGTTAAAAAATGATGTTAGTGTTGAAAAATTAAAAAAAATAAAATCCCTTGCTAATAAATATAAAAATGTTAGAAGCAAATTAAGAAATATCATTATAAATCTTCCTTTACTACAAACAAATACAAAGTTAAACAGTACCTGTGTGTTTAGTTTAGAAATCAATAGCAAATCTTTAATAAAAGAAGATTTTACTACAGCAATATATTTAAAAAGTGGCTGTAGTTTTAGACTTAATTTTGATATATCAACAAATTTTGAAAATTTAGAAAGTGAATTTAATAAACAAGGAGGATTATTATGGCGGCTATAACAGCACAGCCTACAAATGAAGGTATAAATATACTGAATAGTGATTTAAAAGTTAGTGTAAAGAAGTTTGCATTGATAGGAGCAACTAGTTTTACAAATGTAACAATTGATGCCCTGGTATCAAACCCAAATGCTAATTACTCTAGTTTGCAACCTTATATATTTGCAGAACTTGATATAGAAAGTGCGGTTTACGATGAAAATGGTGTATTAACTTTTCATTTAGCTCTACCTTATGATATTGATTATGGAAAATATATATTTGGAATAGCTCTTATTTATGACAATGGAGTTAAGAAGATTGTTAGTATAGCAAAAACTCCAAAGGTTGCAAAAATTGCAGGTGTTGGTGGTAGTTTTACTTTCAAAGTAGCAGTACTTGGAAGTGCAGGTGAAGTTGTGTTTAAAGTACATGATTTCGTTACAACGAGTGAGCTTGAGTATAGTATAGATTTTCAAAATCTTAGCATTATTGCAAATTCTAGAGCTATTATAGAACTTACAAATAAATTAATAGAAAAAGGAGTTATAACAAATGGCTAGTCAATATGGAGTAAATACTGTAACTAGTGTAAATGCTGCAAGACCAATAAGAATAAACTCAAGTACACCAATTGGTGTAGTAGGTACAGTTCTTTTGCCAGCTAACACGTCGGATATGAGTGAAGATCATATCTCAATTTATGAAAAAATTAGAAATGGTACTCCGTTGTTTTTTGGAAGTGCCGACAAAGCAAATGAATTTTTTGGTGAACTTGAAGGTACACTAAGAGAAACATTAGATGGGATTGCTGATCAAAATGTAACAGGCCCTCTAATTATTATTGCAGTTGAATTAGAAACAAGTCATAGTGGTAAAACAGCTGAGACTTTTTATGATGATTTAACTTTGAAATCAAAAATTATAAAAGCCGTTAGCAGACTAAAAGGTGTAGCAGGAAGTGTTGGCTATAAACCAAATTTAATAGTTGCACTTAGGTTTTCTCATGATGCAGATATTGCAACAGAGATGACAAGCGTTGCACAGAAACTTTTAGCAATGGCTTTAGTTGATTTAAACGCAGATGATGAAAGTGCAGCAGTTTTAGCAGTTGGAAGTTTTGGAACAAATAGAGTTTTACTATGTGATCCTTATGTAAAAGTTTGGGATACTTTAACAAATTCTGAGATTTATCAACCTTTAAGCGCAAGAAGAGCTGGTTTAATTGCTTGGACTGATGCGCAACATGAGTATGGTTTCGCTGATTCACATTCCAATAGAGTGATTAACGGTATATCTGGAACAAAAAGAGATATTGAATTTAATGCTGGTCAAGATTGCGAAGCAGATAGATTAAGAACTAAAGGCGTGGGTACTGTTATTAGATATAACGGTTTCAGAATTTGGGGTGGTGAAACTACTGATATTGATCCTATTTGGCAAGATCATACAAGAGTAAGAGTTTTTGACAGAATAAGTGAAGCTGCTTTAGATGGTTTATTTTGGGCAATTGATAGAAGAGCGGATATCTTAAAATCTGTTAAAGATAGTGTAGAACAAATGTTATTAGCACTAAAAGGCGCAAAAGTTCTATTAGGATTTAATGTTTATTGGGATCCTGAGAGAAACACTAAGGCAAATATAACGGCAGGTAAATTTTATTTAGTTGCTGAGATGCAGAATATGCCTATTGTAAAAAGATTAGAAGTTAATTTCTCTTATGTTGATAGATACGGTGATGTACTTATTAAACTTATTTCATAAAGGATAAAAAATGGTTAGAAAAAGTGAAGTTTTAAACAGTTCATCTGTTTTTGTTGAAGGTATAGGATTTATTTCAAATACAGCAAAAGTTGAGTTACCAAAAATTGAATTTGAAACTTTTGAATCAAAAAGTGGTGTGGCAGTTCATAATGTTACCACTACAGTTCTTAAAAAAATGGAAGCTAAATTTGAATTAAATGAGGTTAATAAAGTTTATTTTGAAGCAATCGCAAAAAGACAAAAGCAAAAATCAACTTTTTGGGTTAAGAAAAATACAAATAAAAATGCAACAGATTCTCAAACAACTGTTACGCTAAAAGGCAGTATAGATGTTTTTGAATTTCCTAATGGAGATATTGGAGCTGAAGAAAAAAGTGTTCTAAGCTTAACAGTAGATTTTTTCAAATATGAAAAAGATGGTCAAACTCTAGTTCTGATAGATGTTGATAACTTAGTTTGTGAAATTAATGGTGAAGACCTTTGGCAAAACCAAAGAGATTTTTTAGTTGGATAAGGAGATAAAATGGGAAAAATAGAACAAATTGTTGAAAATATGAGAGAGCCAAAAGTAAAAGATATTAGAGCTTTAAGCCATTTGAAAAGTGAAGAGGAAAAAGAATTTACTTTATTGAGTAACCTTACAGGGCAAACACCTGAAGAGTTAGATAATTTAACTTTTAAAGAATATAAACTTTTACAAGATAAGTTAAAAAGTTTTTTGTCTTAGACTGGCTTGAATCATTAGAAAAAGTTGCCTTAATTACGGCAAATCTTGGATTTTCATTTTGTGATTGCTTAGAGCTGACTACAAAAGAATTTTTAGAATTCGTAAAAATAGCTCAAGCAAAAACAAATAACTAAATTATAAAGGAGGATATATGTCAGCAGAAATAGCTTTGGGTGTTGTAATTGGTGGAATTGTTTCATCATCATTTGGTTCGTCTATAAAGAGCGTTGATAGCAGCTTGAGTAAATATCAAGAAAAAGTTAAATCCCTTAATAAAGAAAAATTAACTTTAAAAGCACAAAACGATCCAAACAATGCCTTAACTATATCTTCTATAAATTCACAGCTTTTAAATTTAAAGAAAAGTGCAAAAATTAGAATTGCTTTAGAAGGGAAAAAAGAAGAGTTAATGGCTCAAAAAAATTCTCTTTTAGCAGTACTTGGAACAGGATATGCTTTAAGTGTTCCACTTAAAACAGCTATTGAATTTGAAAGCTCCATGGCGGATGTGAAAAAAGTTGTTAATTTTACAGATTCTTTAGATTTTTCGAACTTCACTAAAGAAATTTTGAATCTAACAAAAACTATTCCACTTAGTGCTAATGAGCTTGCACAAATAACAGCTAGTGGTGGACAGTTAGGTATTGCTAAAGATAATCTTTTAGATTTTACTACTACAGTTGCGAAAATGAGTACTGCATTTGATATGAGCGCTAGTGAAGCTGGTGATAGTATTGCAAAACTTATGAATGTGTATGGTCTTACTATGAATGATGTAGAAAGTCTAGGAGATAGCATAAATCATTTGAGTGATAATTCAGCAGCAAAAGCATCTCAAGTAGTAGATACTTTAGGTCGAATTGGAGGGGTTGCTAAAGTTTTTGGATTAAGTTCAGTTCAAGCAGGAGCTTTAAGTAGTGCATTTATTGCATTAGGTAAATCTCCTGAAGTTGCAGGGACTGCTATAAATTCTTTATTATTAAAATTAAAAACTGCTGACAAGCAAGGTGATAAATTTAAGAATGCTTTACAAAGTATTGGGCTTGATGCTACAGAGCTTAAAAATTCTATAGATAGAGATGCTCAAGGTTCTTTAACTAACTTTTTAAAAACACTTGAAAAACTTGACAAAACAGAACAAATGGGAGTTTTATCTGATTTGTTTGGTGCGGAGTTTAGTGATGATATGGCTTTGCTTGTAAGTGGTCTTGAAAATTATGATAAAGCTTTGAATTTGACGGCTGAAAGTTCTAAATATGCTGGAAGTATGCAGCGTGAATTTGAATCAAGAAGCTCAACAACTGCAAATAATTTAAAACTGCTTTCAAATAGTATAAGTACAATTTCTATTAATTTTGGAAGTCTCTTATTACCAGCAATAAATGCTGTTATTAAGCCTATTACTTATTTTAGTAGTATAGTTGGTGAATTCGCTACAGATTTTCCACTTTTAAGTACGTCTATTGGTGCTGTTGTAATTGGTATGTTTTCACTAGTGGCAGTGGTTAAATTAGCGACTGTTACTAAAACTCTGTTTGGAATGGCATTAATAACTACAAAGGGATTTTTATTAGCATATTCAAACCCTTTAAATGTTTTAAAATTAAAATATTTAGCACTAGGCGGAGCTATAAAAACAGCAACAACATCATTACTATGGTTTGGTAAAGCATTAATGGCTAATCCAATAGGTTTAGTGATAGGTGCTATTGCTCTAGGAGCAATACTAATCTATACATATTGGGAACCAATCAAAGAGTTTTTTTCAAGCCTTTGGATTGGAATTAAAAATGCATTTAATGATGGTTTAACATTTATTAAAGACTATTTAGGTTGGACTCCATTAGGAATGATTTTAAATAACTGGGGTTTTATAACTGGTTTTTTTGATAATTTATGGACTGGAGTTACACAAATTTTTAGCAATACCTGGACAAATATTAAAAATAGTTTTAATGGAGTTGTTGAATTTATTAAAAAACCATTTGAAGATTTTTTTGTTTGGATAGCTAGTAAATTTGAATGGATCAATAATTTAATAGGAGCAAGTTTAGGAGCTTTAGAAAGTGCTAAAAATTTTGTTGGCAAAGCAGGAGATTTTATAGGGGATGGATTTAAAAGTGCAAGTAATTTTTTCAAGATAGACAAAGAGAATCAAGAAAAATATTATATCTTTGATACAAAAGATAAAGAAAAAAAGGAAGATTTAAAACTTGGAGATTCAATAAAAGATACTAGTGTTAAATCACCTGTGTCAGTTGTTGGAAATAGTGTTAATAATCCAGATTACAAAACTCTTGATTTAACTAGCAAAGATGACAGTAAAAAGGAAGATAAAAAAACAAATTTAGGTAATGGTTATACGAAAGCTCTTGAAAATACAACAGATAATTCAGTTTATAGCTCAAGCAACACTAACTACACTAACAACACTTTAAATAATAGTAAAAAAAATGAAACTTCATCTATTGTTGTTAATATTAATAATCCTAATGTTCAATCAAAAGAGCAGACAAAAGCGCTCGAGCAGGATATTAAGAAAGCTGTAGATATTGCGATCAAAGAAAAAGAGAAATCAAACATGAATAGAACTTTTAAGGATGTTGCATGATTTGTATGTTAGATTCATTTATTATAGACATAAAAGATATGGAAAGTTTTCAAAAAGAAATTTCTATGCCGTATGCAACACAAAGAAGAGCAGCTAATAATCCTTTACATCAAAATATAGAAAAATTTAGTGAGGCTTACAATGTTGAAGCTACATTTTATAAAAAAAATAGCTTGTTTTCTAAGCCTATTGAATTCATTTTAAAAATGAAAAAGCCTGTATGGTTGGTTTTTTCTAATGGAGAAGCATATAAAGTAGTTGTTCCTAATATGACAATTGTTAAAAGTTTTTTTTCAAATGGAGGAAGAACTTTGGTACAAGTTATTAAATTTTCGATAGAGGTTTATTATGAATAATTATATTGCATTAGATGGAGATAGATTAGATGTTGTAGCTTTTAAAACTTATGAAACGTTAGATAATTTTGAAGATGTTTTAAAAGCAAATCCTCATCTTCTAAGAACAGATCACTTATCGAGTGGGGATATTGTTTATTTACCACCCTATATTAAAAAAGAAGTAGAAGAGGTAAAAGCTTTATGGAATTAACGCCTGATTTTAAAATTATTGCGCAAGGTCAAAATATTACAGAGATTTTGAAAAAGAATTTAATTAATTTAGAGCTAAAAGATGAAGATGGGAATATGGCTGATGAATTAACTTTAAATATATCGTCTGTATATAAAAGACCTAAATATGGGGATGAGTTGAAAGTTTACTTAGGATATGAAGAAACAAAACTTACTTATTTGGGAGCTTTTAAAGTACAAACCAGCACGATAAAAAATAAAGAAATAATGCAAATAACGGCAACAGGTGTAGATTTTAGTGGTGAGTTAAAAGTTAAAAAAAGTAGAGAGTTTGTAAATACAAATTTAAAAGCGATAGTTAGTGAAATAGCAAGTGAACATCTATTAACTCCAGTTTGCGATGTAGGGATAAATATATCTTATATTGCACAACATGATCAGAGTGATTTAGCTTTTTTACAAAAAATAGCTAATGATAATCAATTGATATTTTCAATAAAAGATAATAACTTAATCTGTGTTCATAAGAAGCAAGAAAAAATAAAGTATGCGATTGATTATAAGGATGTTATTGATATTTCAATAACTCACTCAAATAAAACAAAATATGAAAGTGCGAAAGTAATTTATAGAGATACAAAATTAAATAAAGATAAGGAGGTTGAAGTTTTAGAAGGAACGCCACAACTTATACTAGAAAGATGTTGTAAAGATGATAATGAAGCTAAAAGAATAGCTTTAGCTGCACTAAATAGAGTAAATACAGGAACTGTAACGGGAGATTTAACTATTCCTTTTAAGGTTATTTTTGCAGGAGGTATTTTAAATCTTAGTGGCTCTTTAGATGATGGTGAGTATGGGATAACTTCAGTTTCTCATACTTTGAATAGTAGTGGTTTTACTACTACTATAAATTTTGAAAAATAAGGAAAAAAATGAAATGTTTTATTGGTGTTATAGCATCTATTGCTATGTTTAATTTAAATGAAGATGAGTTTGAATCTCATTTTTTAAAAGATGGTAGAAGAGCATTTGTTATTGATGCAACAGATGAAAAGATTTCTGTTTGGAAAGAAGCAAATAAAAACAATTTAATTGATTGTTCTTTAGAAGAAATTATGACAAATTCAGAAACTTTAGATTTTACAAAGAAAAGAATTTTAGAATTTATAGATAAGAAAACAAGTGAGTTTATTTATTCTATATATCCTATACATAAACAAAACAATATAAATGAGCTTCAAGGATATACTCAAGAGGACAAAGAAGAAATGTGGGCTTTTATTAATAATGAGAGAGAAATGGTTAAAAATTTGGAGTTATCGATAAAAAATGCTTCAACACTTAAAGAATTAAAAACAATAGAGGAAGGATTATAAAATGGGAAATATAGATGCGTCATTAAATATTAAATTAGGTGAACTTTTAGATAATCAAACTGAACTTTTAAATAGATTTGATTCAGGTTTAACACAAGTTGAAAATAAAAAAAATATTGCTCTTAATTCTATTGAGAATAAAAAGAATCAAGTACTAGAAGAACTTGAAGCTGTTATTACTCCAAATATTGGTTTTATTGGTAATGCTGGAAGTGTAGGTTTTGGTGTTGGTGTTGCACCTGATGTATTATCGAGTATGTATGGTTTGGTTGGACTTGAAGGTTTTCAAAATCCAATAAGCCCAAATTATGGTAACTATATTCATGTAATGAGTGGTAGTATTTTAGTTTACATTCCAAAGCATTATGTTAAATATAGTGTTGATATAAATGCTCCTTATTTTGGAACAAGAATAGATGTAGCTACTACTCAATTAGCTGGGTATAAATTACCTAGAGTATTTATTAATAATGGAATTGAAGTTCCTGGTATTTTTGTTGATAAATATAAAGGTGGTAAAGTTGGAAATATTTTTGTTAGTAGAAGAGGTTTAGATCCCGTATCTACTCATCTAGATCATAATCCTATTAGCCTTTGCACTGCAAATGGAAAAGCTCCAGCAAATAAATATGATGGTATGTATGATGCTGTAAAAAGCAGAGGTAATGATTTTGCGCTTATCAGTGTATTTTTAGCAACTATGCTAGCAGATCTAGCAGATGCTCATTATCAAGCTTGTTATAGAAATAATAATTTTGAGTCTTGCGCTTGGGCTGATGTATCTCCTTATCAACCAAAAGGTTGCAATAATAATGCTCTAAAAGATTCAAATGATGCAACTGTTATTTATAAAAGCAGTGGTTATCAAAACTGTGGTTTAACTGGTGGAGTAAGTGATTTAATATTGCCAAAAACAACTCATAATGGTCAAGCATGTGGAATAGCAGATGTAAATGGTCTAATGTGGGAAGTTGCATCAGGATATATTACAAATACTACTGGGGTTCATTTGGTGCTTAAAGAAAGTGTTGATATAGCTTCTTTAACTAGCGCTAATGCTTATGATGCTTCATTTTATGATGTTGTATCTATGCCTGTTACATTGGATAATACTCAAGTGTGTTTTGGTAATGGTGTAAATCAGTTCTATAATGGAAGTATAGACAGAACAACAAATGCTTACAAAATAGATAGCTTAGGATATCCTCATAATGATAATGCGGTGAGTGTTGCAGGAACAGAAAGATTTGGTAATGATGGGTTTTGGAGATATCAAGTTAATGAAATGGCTCTCCTTGTTTTCGGGTCTTGGCATAATTCTTTGGCGTCTGGTCTTCGTGCGCGTCATTCGAATAGTGTTCGTACGGCTTCGTCTTACGTTGTGGGTGGTCGTGCCTATTTGGTACCTCGTAGTGCAGTATGATAATACTGCACTTTAAAAATTTTTTTGAGCTGAATTATGGTTGATTTTAATACTATTTTTGTCAGAAAATTTATAGACTTTGCAAAGCAAACAAATTTATATTTAAATCATTTCCCAAAAAGTGAAAAATATGCATTATCTCAATCAATAAGAGATGATATGTATAAGGTTTTTGATTTAATGATAGAGGGGCAAAAAAGATACTATAAAAAAACCACATTAACAGATTTAGATATTTCATTTGATAGATTAAAAGCGAAAATTTTACTAGCTTATCATTTGGGATATTTTTCTTTTAAAGATGGTAAAACAGATGATAAAAATCCTAATACTATGGCTGAAAAAAGATATGCAGTTTTATCTTTTAAAACAAGTGAATTAGGTAAATTAATCGGTGGGTGGATAAAAAAAGCAAAAGAAGAAAATAAATGGTAAAACATTTTTTTAGGCATTATATCGATATGTTTTGTGGCTCTCATTGTTTTCGGGAATTGGAATAATTCTTTGGCGTCTGGTCTTCGTGCGCGTAATTCGAATAATGTTCGTACGAATTCGAATAACAATGTGGGTGGTCGTGACTATAATAAAACCTCAAGACTTTAAGTAAACGAGTGAAGTGGATTATAGGGGTATAATGTCTAGGGCTTGCCCGAAATATTTTAAACTCTCAATTGAAGTAGATTTTTTATCGAAACTCTTGAGAGTTTTTTTATGGAGAAAAAATTGAAAAGAATAGGAAATTTAATAGAAGATATTATCTCTAGCGAAAATATGTTTTTGGCTTTTAAAGATGCTAAAAAAGGAAAATCAAGTAAGAAAAAAGTTTTTGATTTTGAAATAAATCTAGGTGAAAACATTTCATATTTAATTAAATCTATAAAAAATGGTACTTATAAGCCTAAACCTTACAGAAAATTTACAGTTAAAGAACCAAAAGAAAGAACTATTTATGCTCCAGCATTTGAAGATGTTGTAGTTCAGCATGCCATTTATAGAGTTATATACCCAATATTTGAAAAAACTTTTATTACTCAATCTCATGGGTGTAGAAAAAATTATGGAACTCACACTGCTAGCAGGTACTTGCAAAAATCTTTAAATAAATATGATGAAAATTTATATTATCTACAGTTGGATATAAAAAAATACTTTTATTCCTTCAATAGAAATATTCTAAGATCATTATTAGAAAAAAAAATTAAAGATAAAAAACTTATTGAACTTATAATGATGTTTACTGTTTATGAAAGCGAAAAAGGAGTGCCTATAGGCAATTTATTGTCTCAACTTTTTGGATTAATATATCTAAATCCTTTAGATCATTACATAAAAAGAAATCTCAAAATAAAAAATTATGTTAGATATGTTGATGATTTTATACTAGTTGGAATTACATTAGAGGAAGCAAAAGAACTTAAGCAAAAAATAGAATCTTTTTTATCAAAAAATCTAGAGCTAAGTTTATCAAAATTTACAATAGCAAAAATTAGAAGAGGTTCTAATTTTGTAGGTTATAGAACTTGGCCAAAATATAAACTTGTAAGAAAACATTCAATGTATAATTTCAAGAAAGCCTGTAAAAAAGAAAAAATAGAATCTATCTCAAGCTTAATAGGACATGCAAAAGAAACAAAAACAACTGCTTACTATAAAAAAATACTAAACGAATATAATCTTATGAACAAGATACCTTATAAAGTTTGGTTATTTTTAAATGGTGTTTAAATGAGTTTAAATAAAAGTTTAAATGAGTTTAAAAAGTCTAAAAAAATCTAATTTTATGAAATGTCCTAAAAAATTAATTCTTTTTCGTATAAATCGAGCCTTTTGAGTTCTATGTCAACTAAGTACTCTAGACATTTCATACAATTTTTTATAACTCTACATCAACTCCAATAGATCTTGCACTTCCTGCAACAATTTTTGCAGCTTGCTCTCTATCAGTAGTAT
>JBDHWU010000026.1:0-30040 GCA_039810345.1 Aliarcobacter sp.
TACGCTTATATATTTAACCTTTTTTTATTTTATCTATTTTACTTATGTGCTTTATATTTTTCTTTTGCTTAATAGATAGCTTTTTATCCTATTGGCTCTTTTAAATCTACTTTTATTGAAAGATTTTGTACAATATATATTAAAAATAAAGGATTGTTTATTGAGTAAATTATACTATAGTTATGAAATGTTTAAAGAGGATGCCTTAGCACTTACAACTTTATGTAAGGACTTTAATGAAGATGCTATTTTATGTGTAGCTAGAGGTGGTATGACACTATCTCATCTTATGGCTCAAGCATTAAACCAAAGAAATATTTTTACAGTAAACACAATATCATATGATAGAAAAAAGCAAAAAGATAGTGTTGAAGTTTTTAATCTTCCTAATTTAAATGGTTTAAAAAAGGTTTTGATTGTAGATGATATTATTGATAGTGGTAAAACAATGAAAGAGATATTAAATCAATTAAAAGAAAAATACCAAAATGTTGAGTTTAAAATAGCTACACTTTTTTATAAGGATGATGCGGAATTGAAGCCAGATTTTTATATAAAAAAGGCTGAAATGTGGGTAGAATTTTTCTGGGAAGTTGATTTAGATTTAAAGGATAATATTTGATAATAGATAATAAAGCTAAAATATTTTTTGCTATAGCCTCTTTTTTTATGGCAACTGCTATAGCATTTGGAGCATTTGGAGCTCATGGTTTAAAAAAAATAGTTGAACCTGAAATGCTAAAAGTTTTTCATACAGGTGTAGAGTATCAATTCTACAACACTTTTGGATTATTTTTCTCAACTTTTATATATATGTTAAAAAGTGAATCAAAAAAAATAAAGTTAAGTTTAGTTTTAATTGTAGTTGGTACACTTATTTTTTCAGTTTCATTATATGCACTAGTACTTTTAAATATGCCTATTTTGGGTGCAATTACTCCTATAGGAGGAACTTTGCAGATTATTGCATATATGTTATTGTGTTTTGGAATTTTAAAAGATTAAGGATAAAAAATGGCAACAAAAGAACATTCATTAGATATTTCAGCAAAACTTGATATGCAAGAGATGAAAAATGCTGTAATTCAAGCTCAAAAAGAGATTGATAATAGATATGATTTTAAAGGAATTAGTAAAGAGATAGATTTAAATGTTGGAGCAAAAAGCCTTACATTAACATCTTCTAGTGATAATAAAATTGATGCAATGTTAGATATTATGATTTCAAAAATGAATAAAAGAGGAATTAGTATAAATTCACTTGAAGAGGTAAAAAAAGAGGATGCAAGTGGAGGAAATAGAAGATATAGCTATAGAATTATTGATAGTATTGAAAAAGAAGAGGCAAAAAGAATTCAAACAGAGATAAAAAACCTAAAATTAAAAGTAAGTGCTGTAAATCAAGGAGATACTATTAGAGTAACTGGAAAAAATATTGATGATTTACAAGTTATTATGAAGCATTTAAGAACTCTTGATTTAAAAGCTCCTCTTGTTTTTGATAACTTTAAATAATGAAAATTTTACTATTAGAAGATGATGTTGCATTAAGTGATATTTTAAGTGATTTCTTAAGTGATAGTGGATTTAATGTAACACTTTGTGAAAATGGACAAAATGCTTTAGAAAACCTTATTGAAAAGCATTTTGATCTAGCAATTTTAGATATAAATACTCCAAATTTATCTGGTCTTGAGGTTTTAAAAGAACTAAGAATTAGATATAAAAATAATATTCCAATTATAATAATAACTGCCTATCAAGATATAAATAATTTAAAACAAGCTTTTGAAAATAGGGCAGATGATTATATTAGAAAACCATTTGATTTAGAAGAGCTTAGCCTTAGAATATCAAAACTAAATAGAGAATTTTTATTAAAAGAGGGTAATTATAGTATTAATGAAAATATAATATTTAAACCAGAACTTTGCCAGATACAAAAAGATAATAAAATTATTAATATAGCTCAAAAAGAGAGAGATATTTTGAGATATTTTATAAATCACAAATCAAGAGTTATATCAAATGAAGAGCTTTTTTCTAATATTTGGGTTTATGATGAATCCCCTAGTGATGCAACAATTAGAGTGTATATAAAAAATTTAAGAGAGATAATTGGCAAAGAAAAAATTCACACAGTTAGAGGAGTAGGGTATAAATTTGAATAAAGATGAAAAAAAAGCACTATTTGGATTTTTGTTTATATATATAAGTTCTACGATTTTTTTACTAAGTATTATCTTATATATTTATTATACAAATGAGATAAAATCTTTAAAAAATAGCTGCAGTATGGAACTTTATAATTCATCTATGCAAATTAAAAGTGAAATTTTTGATAAATATATGAAAAATGAAGAGTTTACACCTATAAAACTTGAAAATTCTAAAATAAAATATGCTCTTTTTGATAAAAATAAGAATATTATTTTTTCATATTTGGATAAAGATATAAGTATTGATTTTTCTAAAAAAAGTTTTTCTGATACAAAATATAATTATTTTATAACAACTATAAATGAAGATGAAATATTAATTAAATATATAGTAATAGAGAGTTGCCAAGAATATGATGATATAAATAAATTAAAATATATTATTTTAATAACTCTTATTTTATCAATTGTTTTTATAGCCTTTGTAGGTTATTTATTATCTTTAATACTTTTAAAGCCTATAAAAAAGCGAGTTTTAGATATGGATAAGTTTATAAAAGATTCAGCTCACGAATTAAATACTCCAATAACTGTTCTTTTGAGTTCTGTTTCTATGTTAAAAAATGGAAAAAATCCAGAAAAAATGATGAAATATATTTTGAGTAGTTCAAAACAGATTTCTCAAATTTATAATGATATTCAATTTGCCACTTTTAATGAGTTTAAAAATAATCATATTATTGAGTTTGAATTAAGTGAATTATTAAGTGAAAGTATAGATTTTTTTGCTGATATTGCAATGCTAAAGAATATTGAAATAATTTCTAATTTAAATGATAGTATTGTAAAAATGGATAAAACAAAAGCTCAAAGAGTTATAAATAATCTTATATCTAATGCGGTTAAATATAGCAAAAAAGATTCTAAAATTGAAATTACTTTTATGAATTGTATATTAAAAGTAAAAGATTTTGGAATTGGAATTAGAAATGAAGATAAAAATGAGATTTTTAAACGATATAAAAGAGGTGAAAATAGTGAAGGTGGTTTTGGAATAGGACTTGATATTGTAAAAAATATTTGTTTAGAGTATGGTTTAATTATAGAATTAATCTCAGAAGAAGATATAGGCAGTAGTTTTTGTATTGATTTCTCAAATGTTTGTGTGAAAAACTAAATCTAATTTAACTTTTGTTAGAATATATAAAAATAGAAGAAAAGATATGATAAATATTATAGAAAATTTAGAAATTAGTGAATTAAAAGAGACAAATTATATTAAACCTATTAAAGTAAAATTTACTCAAAATGGGATTAAAAAGAGCTGGGAAGCTGTAAGAAGTCATGATAGTGTATCAATTTTACTTTATCATACAAAGAAAAAAGCATTTTTACTTGTAAAACAATTTAGAATACCTGTATTTTTAAATGATGAAAATATTAAATTTACATTTGAATTGTGTGCTGGATTAATTGACAAAGATAAAAGTATAGAAGAAATAGCACTTGAAGAGATAGATGAAGAGTGTGGGTATAAAGTTGAAATAAAAGATCTTTATAAGATTACATCATTTTTTACAAATGTTGGAATTAGTGGTGCAAAACAACATCTATTTTTTGCAAAAATAGATGATGAGAAAAAAGTTCATGCTGGTGGTGGAATTAATGATGAGCAAATAGAACTATTTTACTTAGATATAAATAGTGTTGATGAGTTTATTTTTGATGAAACAAAAGCAAAAACGCCAGGTCTTCTTTTTTCGTTGTATTGGTTTTTAAAAAATAAAGAGAGTTTAGGTTTTTAGATGAAAATTTTTTTAATAATTTTAATATTAGCTTTGGGTTTATATGCTGAAGATGAGTTAAAACCAGCAGAATTAGATATAAATAACTCGTTTATTACAAAATATGAGTACGGAAAAATGTTGTTTAATAATCCTAGAGGAATAGGGTGTAATAATTGTCACGGAGATGATGCTAGAGGAAAAAAATTAGTAGATTTTAAACATACAATAAATGAGCATACAACAAATAATAAAAAAGAGTTTAATTGTTCTTTGGTTGCTCCTGATATAAAATTTGTAGATTATGATGTTTTTTCCAAAAAAGTAAATTCAAAAAAAAATGAGAACTTAAAATTTGAAAAAGAGCAAGTTTGTGATAAATTAATTTATCAAGCAAATGTTATGCCAACATATTTTTTAGTAGAAGATGAAATTGAAGCTATTTATTACTATATTCAGAATATGAAAGAGCAAAAAATAAATACAAATAAAAGCAAAAAAAAGTAGTTTATCTTGAAAAAGCTACACCTAAACCTATATTTGTAATTTCCCTGTTATAATCAGATAGGCTTTGTCCATATCCATGAAAAGCTTGAAATAATCCATAACTATTTTTAGATGACATAAATTCAGGTAAAGGGAAAGTCCAATTGAACTCTAACGCACCTTTATTTGTTGTGTCAAATCGAAGATTATTTCTTAATAAAAGTTCAAAAGTGTGCTTTTTATAAGCATATAATAAATTTAAATCTCCGTAACCAATGTATTTATTAATATCAGGATTATCATCATCTTTATTATTTTCTGGAATTCTATACCAAACCCTAGGAGTTACAAATAGATTTTCAAACTGTAAATAACCTTCTACATAAACTCTATTTAAAGACCTACTTAATTCATTACTTTTTCCATTTGATGAGTGCATAAAAGAAGTTTTAAATGCTTTAAAAAACTCATTATCTTTTATTGGAATTTGAATAAAAATTTCAGGTTCGTAGTTTGTTTCTCTAAAAGGTGAAGAGTGTTTTGTGGTTTGCCAAAATGATTTTTGTGTATATGCAAGACTAATTGTTTCATCAATTCCTAAAAAATTTTCAGCTAATGGTTTTTCTATACTAATTTGAAAAGCTGTTTCAAAGTTGTATCTATCTGCTATATTATTAAAGGTATATGTTGCAGGAAGAATATAATTTTTCTTATAAGGGTATATTCCAAAATCTTTTGTAACAAGTTGTTCTAGATTTTTTTCAGTATCTTTATCTTTTACATTATCGATATTTCTTTCAAAAAAAGCTCTTTTGAAATTTGTAATATTTTCTTCTTTTGGTTTATTATTTATATCATTTAGGTATTTATCTTCTTTATTATTGTTTAGTGTAGCAATTTTTTTATATAAAAGCATAGCTTCTTTATAGTTACCATCATTTTCTAGTTTTTGAGCTTCAATTAGAAGATTTTCATTTGATGCAAAACATAAAGTGGAAGCTAAAATAATTAATGATTTTTTCATAATACAAGCCTAAAATTTTTATGCAATATTACTAAAATCTTTATTTATACTTTATAAAAGCCACAAAGTGATATAATCCGCACAATTTTTAATAAAAAAGGTAAATAAATGTTAGTTGCACCATCGATTTTATCGGCTGATTTTGGGAATTTAGAAAGAGATATAAAAGCTATTTGTGATGCTGGTTGTGATTTAGTTCATGTTGATGTTATGGATGGACATTTTGTACCAAATTTAACTATTGGACCAGTTGTTGTTGAACCAGTTGCAAAAGCTGCTACAAAACCTTTGGATATTCATTTAATGGTAGAAAATAACAATTTTTTTGTAGATTTGTTTGCACCACTAAAACCAAAATATCTATCTTTTCATCTTGAAAGTGAAAAACATCCACATAGACTTATCCAAAAAATAAGAAGCCTAGAAATTAGTCCTGCAATTACTTTAAACCCTCATACAAAAGTTGAAGATATTGAGTATTTACTGCAAGATTTGGATATGGTTTTACTAATGTCTGTAAATCCTGGATTTGGTGGTCAAAAATTTATTCCTACTATTTTAGAAAAAGCAAAGAAACTAAAAGAGCTTATAAACAAAAGAAATCCAAACTGCTTAATTGAAGTTGATGGAGGAGTAAGCGACAAAAATATACAAGAGCTAAAAGATGCTGGAGTTGATATTGTTGTTGCAGGAAGTTATGTTTTTGGAAGTAAGAATTATAAACAAGCAATAGATAGCTTAAGAGTTTAGGAAATAGTTTTGAGAGTAAAAATTTGTGGAATTACAAACTTAAAAGATGCACTAAATGCTATAAATGCAGGTGCATCGGCTCTTGGTTTTGTATTTTATAAACCATCTCCTAGATATATTGAACCCCAAAAAGCACAAAAAATAGTAGAAAAACTTCCACCTTTTGTACAAAGTGTTGGACTTTTTGTAAATGAAAATGAAGAGTTTATAAATAGTGTTTGCAAAAGTAGTAAAATGCAACTAGCACAAATAATTGATGATGAAAACTCTATAAATTATGAAAAATTAGAAGCAAAATATATAAAAGTAATTAGAGTAAAAGATAAAAAAGATTTAGAAAATCTAAATGATGATTACTATTTAGTAGATGCCTTTGTTGATGGTTTTGGTGGAATGGGAAAAAGAGTTAATCTTGATTTATTTTCTAATCTTGATTGTTCAAAATTTATTCTTGCAGGTGGATTAGAAAAAAATAATCTAAAAGAGCTAAATGGTTTTGGTTTTTTTGGAGTTGATGTAAGTAGTGCAGTGGAGATTGAAAAAGGCAAAAAAGATAAAGAAAAGATGATAGAGTTTGTAAAAGAGGCTTATGAAATCATATAGAAGAAGAGTTCTTACAAAAAGCCAAGGTAGTTTAAAGCCAACATTTTTAGATATTTTAAGAAGACTTAAAAAAGAACCTATAGAATTTGATGAATTTTTAAAACTTTTAGAAAATATAAGTGATAAATTTTATGAAAACAGTGAACTAGAGTTTGAATTGCTTTTGATAAATGGTTTGCCACTTGATATAAAAGATAATTTTGTTTATCTTAAAACTACAAAAAATGTTTTAAGTGAACAAACTTTTTGTTTTGTTGATATTGAAACAAATGGAGGAAGTCCAAAAAAAGGTCATCAAATAATAGAATTAGGTGCTGTAAAATATAAAAATGGAGAGATTATAGATAAGTTTGACTCTCTAGTTTTTGCAAAAGAGATACCACCTTATATCCAAGAAGTTACAAAAATTACATTAGATATGTTGCAGACTGCTCCAAGATTAGAAAAAGTTTTAAAAGAGTTTAAAGAGTTTTTAGGTGATGATGTTTTTGTAGCTCATGATATAAAATTTGATTATAATTTTATCTCTGATAGTTTTGAAAAATTTAATTTAGGAAAGCTTCTAAATAGAAAACTATGTACAATTGATCTTGCAAAAAGAACAATAGCATCAGCAAAATATGGACTTAGTACATTAAAAGAACTTTTAAATATAGATATTGAAAATCATCATAGAGCATACTATGATGCCCTTACAACTGAAATTATTTTTGAGAGTTGTTTAAAAAATATTGATTTAGAAAAAATAAAATCAACTGAAGATTTAATTGCATTTTCTAAATCGAATAATATTATTAAATTAGATAATTAACATTTTAGGGTATTTAAAAAATTCTAATTTTCCACTATTTTCTTCTATCTCATCCCAGGAATTTATATCAAAAACTATTTTTAAAATCCCACAAGTAGGAATATTATCTTTAAAATTTCCTATTAGATAGTTTGTTAATTCATTTAAACCAGGATTATGACCAATTACAAAAATAATATTATTTTCTTTTTTGATTTCTTTTATTGATTTTAAAATATTAGAAAAATGTGCTTCATAAATAGATTTGTCATAAATTATTTTATCCTTTTTTATATCAAATTCTTTTATAAAATAGTTTAAAGTTGATTTTGTTCTTTTTGAAGGAGATGATATTATAAAATCAGGATTTTTTACTAATTCTTTTAAAATTTTTGCCATAAAAGGTGCATTCTTTTTTCCTCTTTTATTTAAAGGTCTATCAAAATCACTTAAATTTATATCACTCCATGATGACTTTGCATGTCTTATTAAAACTAACTCTTTCATTTATAAATTTTCCTTATCTTAATTTTATAAGTTTATATTATTTTATATCAATTAATATTTAAAAATAAACTAGATATAATTCACTTTTTAGGATTTAATTTTGTTTTTAAATTTTTTGGAAGATGAGCAAAAACCATTGAGCTATTTTTGATAAAAATATTTTTTTTAAAAATAGCTATTTCTATGTTCATTTTCTCTTTATTAAAACTTAATAGTTTTATCGTCTCATCTTTTAGTGTAAACTCAAAATTTGAGTCCCTTAAATCAACTATTTTTTCTTTTGCCAAAATAAATCCTAAATTTTCTTATAATTTTACTAAAAGAGGTTTAAAAATGAGCCAAGAGAGTATAAAAGCAATTCCTTCAAATAGGTTGCAATTTTTTCCGATTATGATGTTTGCTACAACTATGGGTTTAGGTGGTCTTACTTTAGTGTTTGAAAAATTAAATCATCTATTCAACTTCCCAACAATTTTACCAATTAGTTTACTGTCTATTACAACAATTATGTTTTTTTTAATAGTGCTTACATATATTTTAAAAGCAATAAAATATGCTGAAGAGGTAAAAAAAGAGATAAATCATCCAATAAGAATTAATTTTTTTGCAGCAAGTTCAATTTCAATGTTAATTTTATCTGCAGCTTACAAAGAGTTTAGTATAGAAGCTTCAACACTGTTTTTTTATTTTGGTGCTTGTTTACATCTATTTTTGACTTACTATACTATTAGATTTTGGATAAACAATAGCCTTGAAATAGTCCATTCAAATCCAGCTTGGTTTATTCCTATTGTTGGAAATTTGATAGTTCCAATAGCAGGAGTAGGTATATGGGATAACTCTATTTTAATTTTCTATTTTTCTATAGGGATGTTTTTTTGGATAATTTTATTTTCAATTATTTTAAATAGAGTTATATTTCACAACCCATTTGCTCCAAAATTTATGCCAACACTTTTTATTTTAATTGCTCCTCCATCTATTGGGTTTATATCTTATATAAAACTTACAAATTATTTAGATTTTTTTGCTCAAATACTTTTTAGTTTGGGTCTATTTTTTACAATTTTAGTAGCTTTTATGTATAAAAATTTTGTAAAGATTAAATTTTTTATATCTTGGTGGGCATTTACTTTTCCTATGGCAGCAGTTACTTTAAGCTCAATTTTAATGTATGAGCTTACAAAAAAAGATTTTTATAGCTATTTATCTTTCTTTTTAGCTTTTGTTACAACATTAATTGTTTGTTTAGTTGCTATACAAACTTTAAAGCATATGTTTAAGAAAGAGATTTGTATAATGGAATAAAATGCTTAAAAAGGCTATAAATGGAATTTAGATACATAGGAAAAAGTGGTTTAAGAGTAAGTTCTTTGTGTATGGGAACTATGACTTTTGGGAGTAGTACAGATGAAAAAGAGGCATTTTCTATCCTTGATAGTGCTTATGATAGAGGAATAAATTTTTATGATACAGCTGAACTTTATCCAGTTAGTCCTAAAAAAGAGACTTTTGGATTAACTGAAAAAATAGTTGCTAAATGGCTAAAAACAAAACCAAGAGATAGCATTATTCTAGCCACAAAAATAGCTGGAGCTGCAAGTGGATGGTTTGTGCCACCTGTACGACATGGGCTAACTGCAATTGATAGTTTTCATATAAAAAGAGCAGTGGAGGGGAGTTTAAAACGACTTGAAACTGATTATATAGATTTATATCAAATGCATTGGCCAGATACTGTTGTGCCTATTGAAGAGAGTTTAAAAGCTTTTGATGACTTAGTTCGTGAAGGAAAAGTGCGATATTTAGGAACTTCAAACGATAGTGCTTATGGATTAACAAAAGCAAATGAAACAAGTAAAAATAAAAATCTTGCAAGATTTGAATCTATTCAAAATAATTTTTCACTACTAAATCCACGATTTTTTGATGAGTTAGCAACTGTTTGTAGAAATGAAAAAATATCACTTCTTCCATATTCACCAATTGCAGGTGGAGTTTTAAGTGGAAAATATAATAGCGATTTTGTATCCCCTGATGTGCGATTTGCAATGTATTTAAAAAATAGCAGTAAAAGAGTTCAAGCAATGGCACATAGATTTGTAAATCCTAAGACTTTAGAAGCTACAAAAGAGTATCTAAGTTTGGCAAAAGAGCTTGGAATTTCGCCAGTTACTTTGGCTGTTGCTTATTCAAAAGAGTTTGATTTTGTAGCATCTACAATTATTGGAGCTAGAAAACAAGAGCAGTTAAAAGAGAGTTTTGCTGCAATTGATTATAAATTAAATAAACAAACTATGGAAAAAATAGAGGAGATTCAAAAAAATATTTTGTATCCTATGGGTTGAAGCTTTAATTTCTTAAGAAATTAAAGCTTTTAAGCTCTTAACACTGAAAAGTCTTAAAGACTCATTTTTTAGATTTTTTACTTCAGTTGTGTAGCCATTTTTTGTAAAAATAACTAAAATATCATAAGATATATTTTCACTTTTTAAATTTTCTAAAAATCTATTTAAATCACTTTTTTTTATTTTATTATCACTATATTTGCAAAATCCAACTATAGTTTTGTTTGAAACTGTTTTTGCAACGATTGGAATTTGTATCTTTTCATCCCAAAACTGTCCGTGCTGTTTTATCTCTTCATCAAGAAGATGATTTTTTACAAAAGATAAAGCTAATTCTTCAAAGATAAAATCACTAAAATCAGACTCTTTGTTTTGAAATTTTATTTTAAACTCATCATAATTTCCCTCTTTAATACCTTTATAAATAGGCGATACAAAAGCAAACCAAAACCTAAGAAATGGATTTACAAAAAGTAGTTTTTTTACTATTTTTTCACCTCTTTTTTCTAGTAGGAAGTGGCTAGATGAGTCAATATCAATTATCTCTTTTTCATACAAAGCATCTACACATTTCATTCCTTCTTCAAAGCTAACAAATGCTCTTTTAAAAGCATTTGTAGTTTTTCTATCACCAAGTGCAACTCCTGAAAGTACAGCGTGATGTACAGAGTAACCACCTGTTATTTTATTTACTTCATTTCTAAAATGTGTATAATTGTTTAAAATGTGTTTCTCTATTAGCTCTAAAATAGGTTTTGTTGTATCTATTTTTATATCAAGCCCACCAAATACTGTAAAGTATTTTATAGCTATTTGCATATCATTTATGCCATTTTCTTTACAAAAAAATTGAAATAGCTCTTTTATTGATTTATCTAAAATAATCATTTTTTATTTTGCCTTTTTTTAAAGCTAGAATTTTATAAGAATTTATGCAGAGATTAACTCTCTACATAATTTTTAAGATTTTTCCCAACTTTTGGGTGTTTTAGTTTTTTAATAGCACTTGATTCAATTTGTCTTACTCTTTCTCTTGTAACACTTAACTCTTTTCCTATTTCTTCAAGAGTTCTATCACTTGCATCTTCCATAAGACCAAATCTCATTCTAATAACTGCTTGTTCTCTTTCATTTAATTGTCCAAGAATTTGGTCAATTTGACCTTGTAAATCCTCTTTCATAATATTATCAATTGGTGTTGGTGCTTTTTCATCTGGAACAAAATCCCCAAATTTACCATCATCATCACTTCCAATTGGTGCTTCTAAAGATACAGGCTCTTTTGTGATTTTAATTACTTGTTTTACTTTATCAACAGGTAATCCAACCTCTTTTGCAATCTCTTCAACATCTGGCTCTTTACCATTTTCTTGAACACCTTTTCTTATAATTTTATTTATACGGTTAATTGTTTCAATCATATGAATTGGAATTCGTATAGTTCTTGCTTGATCTGCAATTGCTCTTGAAATTGCTTGTCTAATCCACCAAGTTGCATAAGTTGAGAATTTATAACCTTTTTTATACTCAAACTTATCAACAGCTTTCATAAGACCAATATTTCCTTCTTGAATTAAATCTAAGAATGGTAAACCTCTATTTGTATATCTTTTTGCAATAGAAACAACAAGTCTAAGGTTTGATTGAGCCATTCTAGTTTTTGAAGTATCTGTTATTTGTTTACCTCTTTTAATTTGCTCTAAAACAGCTTTTAGCTCTTCAGGAGTTAAATCAAAACCATCTTTAGAAGCTTCCGCTGTTTGGAATAGTTTTTTAATTTCCATATATGTTGAAACCATTGTAGCTTCAGGAACCATTGCTGTTATTTGTGCTTTTGAAAGATTTACAATATTATCCAAAATCTTTTGGTGATTTTTTTGTAGAGTTTCATTAAATAAAGGTAATCTATACTCTAATCTTTTTAACTCATCTTCAAAACCATCTTCACTTTTTAGTGAAGTCTCCATAGCTTTTACTATTTCAGTAATTAATTTTGATGTTGGTCCT
Organism: Aliarcobacter sp.; assembly: GCA_039810345.1. GTDB lineage: Bacteria > Campylobacterota > Campylobacteria > Campylobacterales > Arcobacteraceae > Aliarcobacter. The sequence goes on from JBDHWU010000026.1 coordinate 12,459, forward strand.
AAATCTAAAAGAGTCTCTTTTAAAAGTTTTTTCTTAAATGCAGTTGCTAAATTGAAAGTCATAACATCAACTTCATCATCACTTTTTGCAGTCTCTTTAGTTTGGAATTTAAGCCACTCTTTTTTTGCTTTTTCTAGTTCTTTAAATGCTTCAATAATCGTTTGTGCTCTTTTATCTAATTTTTTTTGTTTTGCACCTGATAACTTTTTTTCTTCATCATCTTCGCTATATTCATCATCTTCGTAATCATCAAGCTCTTCTTCTTCCTCTTCCTCTTCTGTTTCATCATCAAAGTTTTTAAATAGCTCTTTTACTTTTCTTTCTCTATTTACAAGAGGCTCTTTGTATTCTAAAATGAAATCTATTAAATATGGAACATAACAAATAGCATCTAAAATAATATCTTCACCAGTCTCAATTCTTTTAGAAATTTCAACCTCTTCATCTTTTGTTAGAAGTGGAATTTGCCCCATTTCTCTAAGATACATTCTTACGGGTGAATCAGAACGGCTCCACTCCATAAGTTCTTTGTTTTTTAATAAGTCAAACTCATCATCTTCAGCTTCAATTAGCTTCTCTCTTTGTTCTCTTCGTTTTTTTGCCTCTTCGTCATTTAGAAGCTTTGCTTGTTCTTGAGAGCTTATAACAGTTACATTATATAGTTGAACAAGGGCAAGAATTTTTTTAATAGTTGCACCAGTTGGTGCTTTTGGAAAAATCTTAATAATTTTTTCGTATGTAAGAACTGAATCTTTATACTCTTTAATTAGTTGTTCAATAACCTTATTTATATCTTTTGTACTCATAGATTTAGGAAATCCTCCCTTATAAAATAGTGGTATATTATACCCAAATAGTTTAAATAAGAGATTAAAGTGTTCTATTTAATAAAAGTTTACTATTTATTTAGATAAAATATTTGCTTAATTATTGTCTAAAAAATTTTAAGGATAAAATATGAGTAAAATTACAGGTAAAGTTTGGAACTTTGGTGCAAATATTGATACAGATGTTATTATAGCTGCAAGATATTTAAATAGTTCAGATCCAGCACACTTAGCAAAATATGTTATGGAAGATGCAGATCCTGATTTCCCAAAAAAATTACAAAAAGGTGATATTATCGTTGCTGGTGAAAATTTTGGATGTGGTTCAAGTAGAGAACATGCTCCAATAGCTCTAAAAGCAGCTGGTGTTGCAGCTGTTGTTGCTCCGTCGTTTGCTAGAATTTTTTATAGAAATGCATTTAATATGGGACTTCCTATATTTGAATTACCTGAAAGTTTAGAGATAAAAGAGGGGCAAGAGATTAGTATTGATTTAGATAATGGAGAAATTACAAACAATACAACAAATAAAACTTATAAATTTATACCAATTCCTCCGTTTATGCAAGAGTTAATCTCAAGTGGTGGACTTATAAACTATGCAATTGATGAAATGAAGGCTAAATAATGAAAAACTACAATATATCAGTAATAAAAGGTGACGGGATTGGTCCAGAGATTGTAACAGAAGCTATAAAAGTTCTTGATGCAGTTTCAAAAAAATGCGATTTTACACTATCTTATAAAGAGTATTTGATGGGTGGAATTGCTATTGATACAACAGGTGTTCCACTTCCACAAGAGACAGTTGATGGAGTTTTAAACTCAGATGCTTGTTTGTTTGGTGCAATTGGTGGAGAAAAATGGGACACACTTCCAAGAGATTTAAGACCTGAAACTGGACTTTTAAAGTTTAGAGAGGCTATGGGAGTTTTTGCAAATTTAAGACCTGCAATTGTTTATGATGAACTTGTAAATGCATCAACACTAAAACCTGAAGTAATTAAAGGTTGCGATATTATGGTTGTGCGAGAGCTTATAGGTGGAATTTATTTTGGAAAACCACGAGAAAATGATGGATTTAAAGCATTTAATACAATGGTATATACAAAACCTGAAATTGAAAGAATTTCAAAAGTTGCTTTTGAATTAGCAATGAAAAGAGATAAAAGGGTTTGTAGTGTAGATAAAGCAAATGTTCTTGAAGTTTCGCAACTTTGGAGAGATACAGTAAATGAAGTTGCAAAATCTTACCCAGAAGTGCAACTTAGTCATATGTATGTAGATAATGCGGCAATGCAACTTGTAAGAAATCCAAAACAGTTTGATGTTATTGTTACTGGAAATATTTTTGGAGATATTTTAAGTGATACTGCTTCTATGGTTGTTGGTTCTATTGGATTGTTGCCATCAGCATCAACGGGAGAAAAAACAGCAATTTATGAACCAATTCATGGCTCTGCTCCTGATATTGCAGGACTTGGAATTGCAAACCCAATAGCTACAATTTTAAGTGCTGCTATGATGCTAAGATATACTTTAAATGAAGAAAAAGCAGCAGACATTATAGAAAAAGCTATAAAAGATGCGCTAAAAGATGGATATAGAACAAAGGATTTAGCAGCATTTGATGCAAAAGAGGTTTTAAATTGTGTTGCTATTGGTGATAAAATAGTAGAGTATATTAATAAATAAGGTTTTAAAATGAGTGAAAAAAAGTTTAGATTAGTAACACGAAGTGATATGGATGGTCTTGTTTGTGGAACACTTTTAAAATATCTAGGAATTATAGATGAGATTACATTTGTGCATCCAAAAGATATGCAAGATGGAAAAATTGCTATAACAAACAACGATATAACAACGAATCTTCCTTATGTAAAAGGTGTAAATCTAGCTTTTGATCACCATTTTAGTGAAACTTTAAGAAATGAAAAATTTGATAACCATATAATTGATCCAAATGCAGCAAGTGCCGCTCAAGTTGTATATGATTACTATGGAGGAAAAGAGAAATTTCCTTCAAATTTTGATGATATGATGTATTGGGCAAACAGGGCTGATAGTGCTGATTTTACAATAGACGATGTTTTAGAGCCAAAAGGGTGGGCATTGCTTAGCTTTTTAATGGATTCAAGAACTGGGCTTGGAAGATTTAGAGAGTTTAGAATTTCAAACTATGCACTAATGATGGATTTAATTGATTATTGTGCAAATAATAGTATTGAAGATATTTTAAATCTACCAGATATTAAAGAGAGAGTTGATTTATACTTCAAGTACGAAAAAGAGTTTAAAGAGCAACTTTATAGATGTACAACAGTTCATAAAAACTTATTAATTATTGATTATAAAGATGAAGAAATCATATATCCTGGAAATAGATTTTTAGTATATGCTCTAAATCCTGAACAAAATATCTCAATTCATGCTGTTTGGGGAAAAGATAAACAAAATATAGTATTTAGTACAGGAAAATCAATTATAAATAAAAGTTCAAAAACAAATGTTGGAGAACTAATGCTTAAATATGGTGGAGGTGGTCATATGGCTGCTGGTGGATGCCAAATTGATATTGATAAAGCAGAAACTGTTTTAGAAGAGTTAATTAAAAAAATAAATCAAGATGGGTGACAGATAACTGAAAACAGATAACGAAATGGAAAATTTGGAAGCTAATCTTTATTAGCTTCTAAAAGGTTTAAAATTTTTTTAGAAGTTCTTTTACAAACTCTTCAAAAGGTGGCAAATCTAAATTTGCATCTCTTTGTTTTACTCCCCACATACTTTCAGGAAAATAGCTATCATTTTTAAATCTTGCCATTATATGAAAATGAACTTGAGCCACATAGTTACCAAATGAAGCAATATTTATTTTATCAGGATTATAAAACTCTAGCATAGTTTTTTCAATAATCTCTAAAAACTTAAAAATCTCCATTTTTTCTTCAAAAGTACAATCTGAAAACTCTTTTGCACTTCTATTTAAAAATATTTTTAGCCAAGGAACTTCACTATTTTCAACTTGAATATTTATTAAACTATTCTTGTAAATCTCCATTTTATTCTCCAAAATAATATTTTAAAATAGTACAATAAAGTATATAAAAGAATTTATAATAGTTTCAACAAAAATTAAGTAAATTTTAAATATAATCCAGTTCCATTTTTCAACCAATTGAAGAAGTTTTTATAAAATAGATTGATTATTTTATAAAGAGTTGGTAAAAGCTTAAAAATAAAAAACACTATTTTTTAAGGCTTTTTCCTGTTGAAATTGGAAATTTAAACACAAATAAGAAGGACAAAACTTATGAAAGTAAGAGCTTCAGTTAAAACAATGTGTGATAAATGTAAAGTTATCAAAAGAAGAGGTATCGTAAGAGTAATCTGCGAAAACAAAAAACATAAACAAAGACAAGGATAAGACACATGGCAAGAATCGCGGGTGTTGATTTACCAAACAAAAAAAGAATGGAGTATGCTTTAACATACATCTTTGGAATTGGATTACACAATTCAAGATTAATTTTAAATGCTACAGGAATTGATTTAAATAAAAGAGCATTTGAATTAACAGAAGATGAAGCTGCTTTAATCAGAAAAGAAATCCAAGAAAACTACCTAGTTGAGGGAGATCTTAGAAAAAAAGTTGCAATGGATATTAAAGCTTTAATGGATTTAGGTTCATATAGAGGTTTAAGACATAGAAAAGGTTTACCTTGTAGAGGGCAAAAGACTAAGACTAATGCACGAACAAGAAAAGGTAAAAAGAAAACTATCGGTGCAGCGACTAAATAAGGATAGATGATGGCAAAAAGAAAAGTTACTAGAAAAAAAATTGTAAGAAAAAATATTGCTGATGGAATCATCCATATTGCTGCAAGTTTTAACAATACGTTAGTTACAGTTACAGATAATGCAGGAAATGTTATTGCATGGTCAAGTGCTGGAAACTTAGGGTTTAAAGGTTCTAAAAAATCAACTCCATTTGCTGCTCAAGCTGCAGTTGAAGATGCTATGACAAAAGCAATGGAACATGGTATTAAAAATGTAGGAATTAAAATTCAAGGACCAGGTTCTGGAAGAGATACTGCTGTTAAATCAGTTGGTGCTATAAACGGAGTTAGAGTTACTTGGTTAAAAGATGTTACACCATTACCACATAATGGTTGTAGACCTCCTAAAAGAAGAAGAGTGTAAGGAGTAAATAATGGCAAGATATAGAGGACCAGTAGAAAAAATCGAAAGAAGACTTGAAGCGGATCTTGGACTTAAAGGTGAGAGAAGACTATCAGGTAAAAGTGCTTTAGAAAAAAGACCATTTGCTCCAGGACAACATGGACAAAGAAGAGCTAAAATCTCTGAATATGGTTTACAATTAAGAGAAAAGCAAAAAGTTAAATTTATGTATGGTGTTTCTGAAAAACAATTCTCTAACTACTTCAAAGAAGCAGTAAGAAGAGAAGGAAATACAGGAGCTATTTTAATTTCATTAATTGAACAAAGATTAGATAATGTAATTTATAGAATGGGATTTGCAACAACAAGAGCATTTGCTAGACAAATTACAACTCATGGTCACGTTTTAGTTGATGGGAAAAAAGTTGATATTCCTTCATACTTAGTTAAAGCTGGACAAAAAATTGAGATTAAAGAGAAATCTAAAAATAATCCTCAAATTAAAAGAGCTATTGAATTAACAAATCAAACTGGAATGGTTGATTGGGTTAATGTTGATAAAGATAAAGTATTTGGAATTTTCACAAGAATACCTGCTAGAGAAGAAGTAGTTATTCCAGTTGAAGAGAGATTAATCGTAGAGTTATATTCTAAATAATAAATAAAAGGTAGCTAATGAAAAAATTTGCAGAAACTCCATTTTTACCAACTGAAGTTGAGATAGAAGCTATCAGCGAAAATGAGGCTAAAATATCAGCATATCCATTTGAGGATGGTTTTGCAATTACTTTGGCACACCCTTTAAGAAGACTTCTTTTAAGTTCATCTGTTGGATATGCTCCAATAGCTGTTAAAATTGAGGGTGCTACTCATGAGTTTGACTCATTAAGGGGTATGTTAGAAGATGTAGCTATTTTTGTTATTAATTTAAAAAACATCAAGTTTAAAATTAATGGTGATAAAAAACAAGTTGTAGTTGAATATACATTTAATGGACCAAGAGATATTAAGGGTGAAGATTTAATTAACTCTGAAGTTGATGTTGTTTCAAAAGATGCACATTTAGCAACAATTAATAGCGATTGTAATCTAACTTTCTCTGTTATTATTCAAAAAGGTATTGGATATATGCCATCTGAAGATATTAGAGAAATTGTTGGACCTGATTATATACCAATTGATGCATTCTTTACACCTGTTAAAAAAGTTGTTTATGACATTGAAAAAATGTTAGTTGAAGATAATCCAAACTTTGAAAAAGCTGTATTTAGAGTATTAACAAATGGACAAATTACTCCAATAGCTGCATTTAAAGAAGCAGTTAGTGTTATGTATTCTCAAATGTCAGTATTTAATAAAGTATTTGATTTATCTGAAGTTACTGTAAGCGATTCAGGTGAAGAGTCTGTTGAAATTAAAGAGTTAGTTCAAAGAATTGAAGAACTAAATTTAAGTGCTAGAAGTTTTAACTCTTTAGATAGAGCAGGACTTAAATACTTAGGTGAACTAGTACTTATGAGTGAAGTTGAAGTTAAAAATATTAAAAATCTAGGTAAAAAATCTTATGATGAAATAGCTGAAAAACTAGAGTCATTAGGTTACCCAGTTGAAAATACACTTCCAGAGAATGTTGCATCTATTTTAAGAAGAAAATTAGAGCAATTAAAAGCATAAATTAAGGGTTTAATATGAGACATAAGCACGGATATAGAAAGTTAAATAGAACTTCTGCTCATAGAAAAGCATTGTTAAAAAACTTAGCAATTGCAATTATTGAAAGAGAGAAAATCGAAACAACTGTTCCAAAAGCAAAAGAGTTAAAAAGATATATTGAAAAATTAGTAACATCTGCAAGAAATGCTGATTTAAATACACATAGATATGTATTTGCAGCTTTACAATGTAAAGAAGCTACTAAAAAATTAATAAATGAAATTGCACCAAAATACGAAGGTAGAAATGGTGGATATACTTCAATTATTAAAACTAGAATAAGAAAAGGTGATGCTACTCCAATGGCATTTATCTCTTTCATCTAATCTTCAAGGGATAGGAAACTATCCCTTTTTTTATTCCTACAAAATATATAATAATTTCTTAAAAAAATTTAATCAAGAGATTTCTTACCCTTTTTTTAAACTACATTTTGCTATAATCAGCCGTTTACTACACCTATAAAATCTAGGAGAACAAATATATGACTCTAAAAGAAGCACTAAAACTAAATAGTGAAGATATTCAAAAAATAAGAGAAGATTTAAAAACAAAAATAAAAAGTAGCAATATTGGTGCTTATATTGAGCAATTAGAAAATAAAGAGATTAATAGTGTTGGAAATGGAATTCCAATAGCTATAAAAAATAATATAAATGTTAAAGGTTGGGAATTAGACTGCTCAAGTAGTATTTTAAAAGGATATATAGCTCCTTTTAATGCAACAGTAGTTGAAAAACTAGAAAAATCTGGTTTTAGCCCTTTTGGTCTTACGAATATGGATGAGTTTGCAATGGGAAGCAGTACTGAATCTTCAGTTCATGGACTTACATTAAATCCTCATGATAATAGTAGAATTCCAGGTGGAAGTAGTGGTGGAAGTGCAGCTGCTGTTGCTGCTGGTCTTGCAATTGCTGCACTAGGAACAGATACAGGTGGAAGTATTAGACAACCTGCAGCATATTGTGGTGTTGTTGGAATGAAGCCAACTTATGGAAGAGTAAGTAGATATGGAATAGCAGCTTACTCATCTTCACTTGATCAGTGTGGAGTTATTACACAAAATGTTGAAGATGCGGCTATTTTATATGATGTAATTGCTGGGTATGATGAAAAAGATTCTACAAGTGCAAATATATCTTATGAAAAAACTTATCCAAATCTTAACTCTAATAAAAAATTTAAAATAGCTGTTATTGATAATTTTGTTGAACAAGCAAGTAGCGAAGTTAAAGATGCTTTCAATAAAACTGTTAAAATTTTAGAAGAAGCTGGTCATGAGATTATTCATACAAATATGATTGATTCAAATAAAATAATTTCAACTTACTATATTATATCTGCAGCAGAAGCTAGTGCAAATTTAGCTAGATTTGATGGAGTTAGATATGGATTTAGAGCAGATAGTAAAAACTTAAAAGATATGTATGTAGATACAAAAACAGAAGGTTTTGGCTATGAAGTTAAAAAAAGAGTTATGGTTGGATCTTTTGTTTTAAGTTCTGGATACTATGATGCTTACTATACAAAGGCACAAAAAGTAAGAAGTGTAATTAAAAAAGAGTTTGATGATATTTTTTCTAAAGCTGATTTAATTTTAAGCCCAGTTGCTCCTACAACAGCTCCAAAATTTAACTCATATAGTAGTGCTTTAGAGATGTATTTAGCAGATTTATACACAATTTCAGTAAATCTAGCAGGTCTTCCAGCTATTAGTTTGCCAGTTGCAAAAGATAGCTCTGGACTTCCTATTGGATTTCAATTAATTGCAAACTCATTTGAAGAACAAACTTTGTTTGATGGTGCTTTATCTATGGAAAAAGCTGTAAAATATATAAAATAATTGAATAGGATATAAAATGAGAATAAGAAAAAGAGCTTTAACTTTTGAAGATGTATTGTTGGTTCCTGCAAAATCAGAAATTTTACCAAAAGAAGTTTGTACAAAAACAAAACTTACTAAAAATATAGAGCTAAATGTTCCTTTTGTAAGTGCAGCTATGGATACAGTTACAGAGTATCAAGCAGCAATTGCAATGGCTAGACTAGGTGGAATTGGAATTATTCACAAAAATATGGATATAGATTCACAAGTTTTACAATGTCAAAAAGTAAAAAAATCAGAATCTGGAATGATAATTGATCCAATTACTATAAAACCAGATCAAACTTTGCAAGATGCTGAAGATATTATGGCTACATATAAAATATCTGGAGTTCCTGTTGTTGATGATAATGGTATTTTAGTTGGTATTTTAACAAACAGAGATATGAGATTTACAAAAGATTATAGATTTAAAGCTATCGAAAAAATGACAAAAATGCCACTAGTAACTGCAAAAGAGGGTACAACTTTGGATGAAGCTGCTGAAATTATGCACCAAAACAAAATAGAGAAGCTTCCTATTGTTGATGATAATAACAAATTAATCGGACTTATTACAATAAAAGATATAAATAAAAAAAGAGAGTATCCAAATGCTTGTAAAGATGAGTTTGGAAGATTAAGAGTTGGTGCTGCTATTGGTGTAAATCAACTAGATAGGGCTAGAGCATTGGTTGCTATTGGTGTTGATGTACTTGTGCTTGACTCGGCTCATGGACACTCAAGAGGTATTTTAGATACTGTAAAAGCTATAAAAGCTGAATTAAAAGTTGAGCTAATTGCTGGAAATGTGGCAACAGCAGAAGCTACAAGAGATTTAATAGCAGCTGGTGCTGATGGGGTTAAAGTAGGAATTGGACCTGGAAGTATCTGTACAACAAGAATTGTTGCAGGTGTTGGAGTTCCACAAATGAGTGCTATTGATGAGTGTGCTATTGAAGCTAAAAAAACAGGAACTCCTGTTATTGCTGATGGTGGAATTAAATATTCAGGTGATGTTGCAAAAGCATTGGCTGTTGGTGCTAGTTGTGTTATGATGGGAAGTGCTTTAGCTGGAACAGATGAGTGTCCAGGTGAAGTAATACTTTATCAAGGAAGAAAGTTCAAATCTTATAGAGGAATGGGAAGTATTGGGGCTATGACAAAAGGAAGTACAGATAGATATTTCCAAGAAGGAACAGCTGCTGATAAACTTGTACCAGAAGGAATTGAAGGAAGAGTTGCATACAGAGGAAGTATTGCTGATATTATCCACCAAATGGTTGGAGGATTAAGAAGCTCTATGGGATATTTAGGAAGTAAAGATATAGCAACTTTCCAAGATACAGCAGAGTTTGTAGAAATAACTAGTGCAGGGCTTAGAGAGTCTCATGTTCACGATGTAACAATTACAAACGAAGCTCCAAATTATCATATTTAAATAAAAAATGGGTAAAGCCCATTTTTTATCTTACAAAAACAAAAATCAATTTTTAAATATATAAATAAATTAAGTCACTATTATAATAAATTTTAATAAAATAAATATTATTTTTTTAAATGGAGATTATATGACTATAGGTAAGAAGTTTACTTTAGTAAATGTTGTAGTAACTGTTGTCGTTTTGCTCGTTGGTTTTTTGGTGCTAACTAAGTATAAAAATGACTTAAGAGATGAAATTTATAATGATGTTATAGTTAATCTTAACTCTTTAAGTGAACTTAGAATTGGTTCAAAATTGGATGTTGGTATTTCAAATGCAACTTCAATAGCAAATGATTCAAACCTTCAAGAAGCTTTAAGTTCAAACAATAGAGAAATGGCTATAAAAACTATTAGTAGCTTAAGTTCTACAATGAAAGAGCAAACCCCATTTAAAAATATTCAAATTCATATTCATACAGCAAATAATCACTCTTTTTTAAGATCATGGAAACCAAGTGATTTTGGAGATGATTTAAGCTCTTTTAGAGCAAGTGTTGTAAAAGTAAATAGTGAAAAAAAAGCTATAAATGGTTTTGAAATTGGAAATGATGGTTTAAGTTTAAGAGCTGTTGTTCCTATATTTAAAGATAAAAATCATGTTGGTTCTTTGGAATTTATGCAAGGAATTAACTCTGTTGCTATTGATTTTGATAAAGAAAAAAGAGCATTTTTACTTTTAATGGATACATCTTTAGCAACATCAAAAGTAAAAGAAGAAGATAAATTAAATAACTATTTAATTTCACAAAAATTTAGAAATGATAATTTTATGGCAGATGTTAAAAATATCGATTTTACGAAGCTCTTAAATGATAAATTTTTAATCTCAAACAACTATTTTTATACTTATATTGATGTTACAGATTTTTCAGGTAAAAAATTAGGAATTACTCTTGTTGCTGAACCAATAGAAAGTGTAGAGCAATCTATTTCTCAAGCTTCAAAAATAATTTATGCAGCTTTAATTATTTTAACTTTAGCTTTATTATTTACTATGATAAATACTTTGGTTTCAATGAGAAAAAATATTTTAAATCCAATTTTGAATCTTAAAAATACTATAGATGATATTACAAAAAATTCTTCAGAAGCAACTAGAATAAAAGTTACTTCAAATGATGAAATAGGCGATGTTGTAACAAGTTTTAATAATTATCTTGATTCAATCGCAAAAGGTTTAATACAAGACCAAAAAGTAATAGATGAAGCGAAAGATATAATTGAAAAGGTAAATGCTGGATTATTTAATGATAGTATAAAAGGTAAAGCACATTCAGACAGAGTAAACTCTTTGGTTGTTGAGATAAATAATATGATAGTAAAAACTCAAGGGAATTTAACTTTAGTTAGTGAATCTTTGGTTGCTTTATCTCAAGCGAAATTTGATTATAAAGTTCCTAATATCTCAAATGTAACAGGACTTATTGGTTCACTTTTAAGTGGAATTAGAGTAACACAAAGTAGTATAAATGAGATTATGTGTTTGATTGAAAAATCTACTATAGATTTAACAATAAGTTCAAAAGAACTAGCTAGTGCATCAAAAAGTTTAAGTGAATCTTCAAATATTCAAGCTGCAAGTCTTGAAGAGACAGCAGCTGCAATTGAAGAGATTAGTTCAACAATAAGTAGAAGTAGCCAAAATGCAACAAATATGGCTAAATATGCACAAAATGTTACTAAATCAACAAATTTAGGGATTGATTTAGCAAGACAAACAGCAAACTCTATGGATGAGATAAATAAAGAGGTTCTACAAATAAATGAAGCTATTTCAATTATTGATAATATAGCATTCCAAACAAATATATTATCTTTAAATGCAGCGGTTGAAGCAGCAACAGCAGGAGAAGCTGGAAAAGGATTTGCTGTTGTTGCAGGTGAAGTTAGAAATCTTGCAACAAGAAGTGCAGATGCTGCAAATGAGATTAAAAAAATAGTTGAAATTGCTACACAAAAAGCAAAAGCTGGAAAAGTAATAACTTCAAATATGATTGAAGGTTTTAACGAATTAAAAGCAAATATTGATACAACAATAAGTTTAATTGATGATGTTGCAACAGCTAGTAAGGAGCAACAACAAGCAATGAGTCAAATAAATGATACAGTAAATAGTTTGGATCAAGCAACACAAAAAAATGCAATTCTTGCAACAACAATTAATGATATGGCATCTAAAACATCGCAACTAGCAGTAAATTTAGATGAAACTATTCATCAAACAAGTTTTGACAAAGAAGCACATAATAGAATTTGCGATGGAAGTATGATTATTGAAATAAATAAATTAAAATCAGATCATATAAATTTTAAAAATTATAATTTTGCTGCTTGTAAAGAGGGACAGGTATGTACTGTTACAAGTTCAAAAGAGTGTAATTTAGGAAAATGGATACTTGCAAATTCAAATAAAGATTTTGCAAAAACAAAAGAGTGGAATGATTTAATAACTTCTCATGATTTAGTACATAAATTGGTTCAAGATACTATAGTTTTATATTCAGATGCAAGACCAAATAAAGATATATTTAGTGTTACAAATGAGATTGAAAAACATACAGATATTGTATTTACTATGTTAAATAAAATTAGAGAAATAAACTGTCAAAATATAAAAAATTAAGTCATAGAGTAACTTCTATGGCTTAAGTTCACTAAAATAAAAAAAAGAGTAAAATCGTTCCCGATTTTTTTGTAGTATATACAAAAGATACTAACTTCAAAGGAGCGTTTATAATGAATAATCAAATTAAAGTTGCAATTGTTGGATATGGAAATTTAGGAAGAGGTGTAGAGCTTTCTATTTTAAAAAATCCTGATATGAGTTTGGTGGCTGTTTTTTCAAGAAGAGACCCACAAAGTGTGACTACAATAAACACTCCAGTTTATTCAATAAATAATATTTTAGAATTTAAAGAGAAAGTTGATGTGCTTATTCTTTGTGGTGGTTCAAAAGATGATTTACCTATTCAAGGACCACAATTTGTTGAGCATTTTAATATTATTGATAGCTATGATAATCATGCACAAATTCCAACTTATTTTGCAAGTGTTGATAAAGTAGCACAAATAAGTAAAAAAATTGGAATGATTTCAATAGGATGGGATCCTGGAATGTTCTCTATAAATAGATTATATGGTGAGGCACTTTTACCAGATGGAGATACATATACATTTTGGGGTAAAGGATTAAGCCAAGGGCATTCAGATGCTATAAGAAGAGTTGAAGGTGTAAAGGCTGGTGTTCAGTACACAATTCCTTCAGAAGTAGCTATAGAAAAAGTAAGAAGTGGAAATAGACCAAATTTAAGTACAAAAGATAAACATAAAAGAGAATGTTTTGTAGTTTTAAAAGAGGAAGCTGATGCAAAAAAAGTAGAAAATGAGATTAAAACTATGCCAAATTATTTTGAGCCTTATGAAACTACTGTAAATTTTATTTCTCAAGATGAGTTTGATAAAAACCATAATACAATGCCTCATGGTGGGTTTGTAATAAGAAGTGGTGTAAGTAGTGCAGGAGTTAATCAAGTAGTTGAATACTCTTTAAAGCTTGATAGTAATCCAGAATTTACAGCAAGTGTTTTAGTTGCTTATGCAAGAGCTACATATAAAATGGCTTTAAAAGGTGATTTTGGGGCAAAAACTGCATTTGATGTTGCACCAAATTTATTATCTTCTAAAACACCATTAGAATTAATGACTGAAATTTTATAATAAATATGCCAAAAATGGCATATTTATATTGTTTTTGATAATTTTTATCAATTGATTTTTATTAAATCTTAAGTAATATTTCACAATAATTTCACAATTTTAAAAAGGTGTAATCTTGCTTCTAAAACAAAAAAATAATCTTCTAAATCTTGACATTAGAAACTTTTTTATAGAGTGGATATTTTTAATATTTTTTCTTTTATCTTTATCTATTTTTGTCTCATATTTAGTTTTTTCTCAATATGAAGAGGTGTTGCAAAATGAAGAAGAGAGACTCTTAACTCAAACTAAAATCTTAAACGATAGGTTATCTGATGAAATAAATTCTGTTTATAAAGCTCTTTTGTCTGTTAGAAATAGTATTGAAAAATTTGATATTGAAAATAATAAAGATAAAGAGCATATAGAAGAGCATATTAAAATGTTTATTGATGTAATTCCAACTGTAAGATCTTTTATTATATTAAATAAAGATGCGACTGTAATATCTGCAAATAAACATGAGCTTTTGGGACTTAACTATGCACAAAGAGAGTATTATATAAATGCCAAAAATAATCCATCAAAAGAGAAATTATATATTAGCTCTCCATATAAATCTACTTTGGGTGTTTGGACTATAAACTTATCTGTTATTTTAAGTGATGAAAAAGGGAATTTTAATGGAATGATTTTGGCAGTTTTTGAGCCTTTAAAATTAATGAAAATTTTAGAATCAATATTTTATGCAAATGATATGAGAAGTACAATTATTCATGCAGATGGAACAGTATTTTTAATAGCTCCAAATAATAGTGAAATTATAGGTAAAAATTTGAATGATGGAAGCTCATATTTTTATAAGCATAGATTAGGAAATAAGATATTTAGTATATATAGTGGTAAATCATATTTGTCAAATGACGAAAGATTGGTCTCTTTTTATACTTTAAAACCTGATGGAATAAATATAGATACACCTTTATATGTTACAGTTAGCAGAGATTTAAAATTTTTGTATGAGCAGATAAAAAATGAGTTTTATCTTATTGTAGTGTTAATGATTTTTTTGATTGTTAGTTCTGTTTTAGGATTATATATTCTTCAAAGAAAAAGATATTTTGCAAGATTACAAGAGATAGAACAAGAAGAAGAAAAGATTAAAATACTTGAGACTTATGCTTATATTGATGCTCTTACACAAATTGCTAATAGAAGATATTTTGAGCAATTTTTAGAAAAAGAGTGGAGATATTGTCAAAGAAATAGTAAAAGCTTATGTATAGCTTTGATTGATATTGATAATTTTAAGCTATACAACGATAGATATGGTCATCAAGCAGGGGATGAGTGTTTAAAAAAAGTAGCAAGAGTTTTAGAAGATAGTTTAAATCGTTCTCATGATTTTGTTGCAAGATACGGTGGGGAAGAGTTTATTTGTATTTTACCAAATACAAATATTGAATCAGCAACAATGATTTGTGAAAAATTAAGAGTAGAAGTTGAAAATCTTGCTATTTCTCACGAAGAATCTAAAACTTCAAATATTGTAACTATTAGTGTTGGTATATCTTGTGTTGTTCCAACTGAAAATATAGAGCCAAATGATTTGATTAGAAAAGCGGATAATGCTCTTTATTTATCTAAGAAAACTGGTAGAAATAAGATTAATATAGAAGTTTAAAGGCTTAAATGCCTTTTAAACCTTTTCTCATAGCTTCAACAAGCTTATCATCGGCTTTCGTACCTGTAAATAGTTCAAAAGCTAAAATACCCTGAAAAAGCAGCATATCCTCGCCATCTTTTATCTCATTATCTAAACTTTTTGCTAAAGCTAAAAATGGTGTAACTTTCCCATATATACAATCAAAAGCAAAAGAGCTTTTACATAAAACTTGCTCTAAAATCTCATTTGGTGCAGGAAGAAAATCATCTTTTAACCCAGCACTTGTAGAGTTTACAACTAAATCAAAATTTTCATCTTTTGGGAAATTATCAAAAGTAAAAGTTTTTATATTATGATTTTTAAAAAACTCTAGCTTCTCTTTACTTCTATTTAGCACTGTTACATCTATATTTTTTTCAACTAAAGCCAAAGCAATAGCCTTTGCAGTTCCACCAGCACCTAAAAGTAGTACCTTATTTATAGTTCCAAAACTTTTTATAGCTTCTAAAAAACCATAAGCATCTGTATTGTAAGCTATTACTTTGCCATTTTCTAAAATATAGGTATTTACTGCTTCTATTTTTTGTGCTATTCCTTTTATAATATCTGCATTTTTAAAGGCAAACTCTTTGTGTGGGACTGTAATATTCGCTCCACTAAAACCTTGTTTTAAAAACTCATCCTTTATTGTTTCGCCATTTTCTAAATGAAATTTTTCATAGTTTGCATCAAAATTTAAGTGTTTAAAACCAGCATTTTGCATTTGTGGAGATTTTGAGTGAACTACTGGATTTCCAAAAATAGCAAACTTTTTCATTTTCTATCCTTTTTTGCATAGAAATTAAATAGTGGAAAATCTCCATAATCTCTTTTATATATAAAAACTCTTTCATATAAAAAATCTTTTAAACCAAACTTTGAAGAGATATTTTCAAGCTCCTCTTGTGAAAAACCAAAGTGATAAACTCCAGCATTATTATGCTTTTTATGAAAAGAGCCGTCTTCCTTTTCTAAATCATTTATACATAAAATTCCGCCTGATTTTAGAGCTTTATAGCTTTTTTCAAAGAAAATCTCAAGATTTTCTATATGATGAAGCGACATTGAAATTACTATTAAATCAAAGCTGTTTTCTTTTATATCATCATTTAAAATATCGTGTTTTCTTGCACATATATTTTCTAAACCCCTATCTTTTGCTTTTTTATTAAACTCTTCAACCATTCCAGCTGAGCTATCAAGCCCCAAAACTTCGTTGTTTTTATTTACTAGCTCAAAAGCCACTAAACCAGTTCCACAACCATAATCTAAAATATTTTTAATATTTCCTAAATCTATATTTTTTTTAATATTTTCTATACAAGCTTCAGTTTTATCAATACTTAGTTGTTTTTTATCCCAATCTTTTGCTCTTTCGTCAAATCTACTCAAAATTTATCCTTAAACCATTTTTAGGCAAGATTATAGCTAAAAATTATTAAGAGTAAAAAACGAGTATAAAATGAGCATAAAATATTTTTTTAGCGATATAAATGATGGAAATTTGGCTTTTCATACAGGCGATATTAAAGAGAATGTGGAAAAAAATAGACAAAATTTAGCCTTGAAATATGGATATAATGAAAATGATTTAGTATATATGAACCAAATTCATACCGCAAATGTAGTAATAGTTGATATTAATAGCCCAAAATTAATAGAAAATTGCGATGCAATTATCACAAAAGAGAAAAACCTGCCACTTATGGTTATGGTTGCTGATTGTATTCCTATTTTACTATTTGATGAAAAAAAAGGAGTAATTGCTGCAATTCATGCAGGAAGAAACTCAACTTTTTTAAAAATAGCTCAAGTTGTAGCTTTAAAAATGATAGAAAATTTTTCTTGCAATTCTAAAGATATAAAAGCCGTTATGGGTGCTAGTATTCAAAAATGTTGCTATGAAGTAAGTTTGCAAATGGCACAAATAGTGGAAAACTCTTTTGGAGTGGAGTTTGTAGAAAATAGAAATATAGATTTGCAAGGAATAAATAAAAAACTTTTGCAAGATTTGGGAGTAAAAAATATAGAAATCTCTTCTATTTGCACAAAATGTGGAAACTCTCCTTATTTTTCATATAGAAAAGATAGCAAAACTGGAAGATTTGC
>JBDHWU010000027.1:0-25736 GCA_039810345.1 Aliarcobacter sp.
CGGCTTGATGATAGTTTAAATTTATGATAAAATATTAGTAATTATCTAATGCTGACACAGAATTTTGAACACTACCTCTTAAGAGTTTTTAAATAGTTTTACTTGGTTCGTGAATATAAAAACCTTGTGCATAATCAATCCCAACAGCTGTAACCTTATCTAAAATCTCTTTTTTTGATACAAACTCTGCAATTGTTTTAATTTTTTGAAGTTTAGCAAACTCTAAAATAGTTGTTACAATATCGCAATGGTCACTATTTTCAACAAAATCTTTTATTAAAGAACCATCAATTTTTATATAATCAGCTTTTAATTTAAGCAAATATGCAAAATTTGAGTAACCACTTCCAAAATCATCTATTGCAATTTTGCAACCCAATTCTCTAAGTTCTAAAAGGAACTCATTAATTTCGTCAAAATCGACTATTTCTTCGCTTTCAACTATTTCAAACACAACTTTTGAAGCTATATTGTAATCTTTTAATTTTTCTAAAATAAATTTTCTCATATTTAAATCAGCTATATCTTCTAAAGTCAAATTTATACTAAATTCAAAGTCTTTATCTTTGAAATATTCAAAAGCTTTGCTTATTACATTTTTTGTAATAAGTAGATATTGTCTTGATTTTTTTGCAATATCTAAAAAGAAAAAGGGTGAATAAACTTTGTCATTTTCTAGTAATCTAACTAAACACTCGTATTTTTCAATTTTGTTTGTTTTTGTATTATAAATTGCTTGATAAAATGGAACAATTCTATCTTCTTCTAAAGCTTTTTTAATTTTTACTGTCCATGCTCTATTATTTTCATAATATTTTTCAAGTTCAAGATTTTTGTCATAAATAATTTCATTTTTATGTGTTTTTGAATATTTTTTTATCATATTTGCACTTTCTAGCAAATAATTACTATTTTCAAATGAAAATACATATCTAAAATCAATAAAAATATCTTTATCTTTAAGTTTAATTGGCTCTTTTAATACACTTGCTAAAATATCTTTAATATTTTGAATAAACTCTTCTTTTATCTCTAAGTTTGCCAATATTGCAAATTCATCAGAATGGACTCTATAAACATTATAATTATCATAATGACTTACTTCTTTATTTAGTCTTTTTGCTATAGTTTGAAGCAAAATATCGCCTTTAGAATTTCCATATAAATCATTTATAGAGCTAAAATCAACAATATCCAACAAAACAATAGATGGATTTGTTGCTTCTTTTACATCTTCTAAAAGTTTATATCTATTTGATATTTTAGTAACCACATCTTCTCTTAAAGCTTTTTCAAGTTTAGAAGTTTTTTCTACTAAATCTGTAACTTCATGCCTAAAAGAAATGTACTCTATAATCTCCCCATTTTCATCTAAAATAGGCGAAATTACATTATCTACATAATAATAGTTTCCATCTTTTTTTCTATTTCTTAGTAAACCTTTCCATGATTTTTTACTTAAAATTGTATTCCATAAATCATCAAACTTTTTTTTATTATTTTCACCTTTTAGAAGATTATGTGGTTTTCCTATAATCTCACTCTCTTTATATTGTGAAACTTCTACAAATTTGTCATTTACATAGGTTATATTACCTTTTAAATCCCCTTTTGAAACAATATTTGTCTCTTGAGCTGCATTATAATACTGTTTTAAAATATGATTCTCTTTTTTTAACTCTTCTATTTCTTGTTTTAGTTTAGAATTAAGCAATTTCAAATTCCTAATAAAAATTATTTACTTTGATTATACTATCTTTTTTTTAATGAAAAATAAAAAATAATTTATATTTTGCTAGAATAAGGTTTATTAAAAGGAGAAGCCATGGATTTGACAAATATTAGAGGAAAATATACCACAAAGAATTTTGATATTGATGATTTAGACAAAAATCCATTTAAACAGTTTGAAATTTGGTTTAATGATGCAATAAATGAAAATCTGCCAGAACCAAATGCTTTTAGTCTTGCAACAACTGGTCTTGATATGATGCCTAGTCTAAGAACTGTATTATTAAAATATTTTAGTGAAAAAGGATTTGTATTTTTTACAAATTATGAAAGTAAAAAAGCAAAACAGTTAGAAGTTAATCCAAAAGCAGCTGCACTTTTTACATGGCTAACTTTAGAAAGACAAATAAAAATAGAGGCAAATGTAGAAAAAATCTCAAAAACTGACTCTTTAAAATATTTTTTAAGTCGTCCAAAAGGAAGTCAAATGGGAGCTTGGGTATCAAGACAAAGTGAAGTTATAAGTTCAAGAGCTTTACTAGAGCAAAAATTTAACGAGATTAAAAATAAATTTTTAAATAAAGAGATTCCTTTTCCATCTTTTTGGGGTGGATATATTTTAAAACCTATAAGAATTGAATTTTGGCAAGGTGGAGAAGATAGGCTTCATGATAGATTTTCTTACGAGTTACAAGAAAATGGAACTTGGGAAATTAAAAGATTAGCTCCTTAATCTTTTAATTTTCAAATAGTTCAATAGTATTTTTTCCTTGTTTCTTTGCTTCGTACATAGCTGTATCAGCTTGTTTTATTAAATCTTTAACACTCACACTATCATCACTAAACAGAGTTATTCCAATACTAGGAGTTGTGATATTTATATGCCCCTCAACTCTTTCTATACTATTTAATGCATTTTTTATTTTTGTAGCTAAATACATAATATTTCTTCTAGCTTCATCTTTTGTATTTCCTAAATTATCAAGTAGTATTACAAACTCATCTCCACCTACTCTTGAAACAGTATCTTCTTCTCTAATACTCTCTTTCATTTTTTTAGAAATAGTGATTAATAACACATCTCCAACATCATGCCCTAAAGTATCATTTATTACTTTGAAATTATCTAAATCTATAAAAATTAAACCACCAATTATTTTGTGTCTTGTTACTTTTCTTATTGCTTGTTCTATCCTATCAACTAATAAAAGCCTATTTGGAAGACCAGTTAAATTATCGTGTGTTGCTTGATATTCTAATACCTTTTCTTTATCTTTTATCTTTCCAATATCAAAATATTGCCCTAAATAGTGAGTGATTTTTCCATCTTTATTTTTTATAGCATTTATAGTTGCCTTAAGTGGAATTATCTCATCATTTGCTTTTTTGTTATATAGCTCTCCAGCCCAAAAACCAACTATTCTTAGGCTATTCCACATATCTTCTATAAATTTAAAATCTTGATGAGCAGTTTTAAAAATTCTTGGATTTTTTCCTATTAACTCATCTTTTGAATAACCCATAATAGAGCAAAAAGATTGATTTACTTTTACAATTTCTCCGCTTGTACTTGTAATTAACATAGGTTCAGCAACATCAAAAGAGTAAGAAGATAGCCTTAAATCCTCTTCTTGCAATAATCTTCTCTCTTCATATTTAATCTTTTCTAAACAGTGTGATATATCATTTGCAAGTTTTTCAAATAAAACTTCAACTTCTTTATCAAAAAACTCTTGTTTTGTTGAATATATAGTCATAACAGCTACAACCTCTCCAAACTCTTTTATTGGAAAAGTTGCCATAGAATTTATACCTAAATCTTTTGCTTGGCTATAAAAAACAGATAAATTCTTTTCATTAAAATTATTTATAACTATATTTGTTTGCCATTTTATAGTTTTTGATACTAAATTTTCATGAGATAAATCTTCATAATAATTTGTTTGCGACAGAATCATATTTTTTAATTTTCCATCTTTTGCATATACTTTTTTGTCACTTTTATCATAAAAAAATGCAAATTTTAAATCTTCATTTTGAGCTAAAATCTCATAAACATTTGGATATAAAGATTCTCTATCATATGTTTTTACTAGGAATTTATTTGTTTTATTTAAAATCTCATATATATCTTTATAAGTTTTTATTTTAAAAAAATTACCTCTTTCTTTTGAAACAATATCTTTTAAAACAAAAAACAAAGATACCATAGTTAAAAATACAACAATCAAAAATATTATTGCAAAATTTCTTGAATTTTTAATTTCATGCTCAAAGTTATGAGTCTCTTTTTCAACAGCAACAACAAGAGAACTTAATATCTCTTTTAGGTATTTTGAGTTTTCATCATAAGATAAAAATTCACTAATTTTATTCATATCTAAATTTGCATTATTTGCATACTTAAAATGTTTTGCGAAAAAAATTGACATTAATACATTTTTTTTAATATTTAAATAAACTTCATGAATTTTTTCTAAGTTAAGTTTTTGATTTTCCAATTCAAATCTTATCTCATTTAAATCATCTAAATCATAATCTAAACTCTCAATTTTTGACTCTAAATTTAAAGTTTTTACACTTTTTAATAACTCCTTATATGAGTCATTTGTTGCAGCATAATCTTTTTTTAAATCATCAAAATCTTTTGGAGTCAAAAAATATTTAATTACATTTCTTTCTTCCTTATCAATAGCAAAAGTAAAATCTTTTATGTTTTTAATAAACTCTTCATTTTTTTTCATAAGATTAACTTCATCTAATGATAGCTCTTTTTCATAAACTAAAAAGGCACTATAAAAAAATATTAAAATCACAGGTAGAGTGAAAATAGAGATTATTTTAATAAAAAGTCTATCTTTAAACAATCTTTTTCCTTTTGGTTATTATTTTATAATTTTACTATTAAATGGTAAATAGAATAATTACTTTTCGTAGATATTATAATATTTTCCTTTAATTTTTGTTTTATTTAACCTATCTAATACAAAATTTATTTTCTCTTTTTTTATTACAACATAAGAGCAAAAATCTAAAATATCAATTTTTCCAATATCATCTTTTTCTAAACCAATTCCAGCTGTTAAGCTTCCTAAAATATCCATTTTTCTTAATTTATGTTTTTTCCCACCGTTTATAAAAATAGCTCTTAAACCTAAATCTATCTCAAAATTTGCATTATCTCTTATAGTTTTTGCATCTTTAAACTCAATATCTTTAAAAATGTCTTTAAACTCATTTGCTCTTTGTTCTTCATCATTTGTAAAAAATGAAATTGCAACTCCACCTTTTCCAGCTCTTGCTGTTCTTCCAATTCTATGAGTATGAATTTTTGAATTTAGTGCTAAATCATAATTTATAACTAAATCAACATCATCAATATCAAGCCCCCTACTTGCTACATCAGATGCTATTAAAATTGGATAAGTTTGGTTTGAAAACAGAATCAAAGTTTCATCTCTTTGCTTTTGCTCCAAATCGCTGTGCATTGTCAAAACATCTAAACCATCATCGTGTAAAGTATCTGCTAAATCTTCACAAGTAATTTTTTGATTACAAAAAATAATTGTAGATTTTGCTTCAAAACTTCTTATTAATTTTTTTATATTTTGTGCTTTTTGGCTATCTTCAAGAGCATAAAACTCTTGTTTTATAATATTTTTTTCTTCATTTTCTACTTCAATAAAAAGTGGATTATCCAAAATATTTGAAGCTAAATTTTTAATATCATCTGTATAAGTTGCTGAAAAAAGCATAGTTTGTCTCTTTTTTGGTAAAAAACTAGCAACTTTTTCTATATCTTCAAAAAATCCCATATCAAGCATTTTATCAGCTTCATCAAGAACAAAAGTTTCTACAAAATCTAAATTTAAATTTTTCTCATTTAGATGTTTTAAAACTCTTCCAGGTGTTCCTACAACTATATGAGCTTGATGACTTAGTGAAACAACTTGCGGTTTAAAAGGAACTCCACCACAAAGTGTTAAAATCTTTACATTATGAATATGTCTAAACAAAAGCCTTAAATTTTGTGCAATTTGATTTGCTAATTCTCTTGTTGGAGCCAAAAGCAAAGCTTGAATTTTAAACTCTTTTACTCTTAATTTTTCAACTATAGGCAACGAAAAAGCAACAGTTTTTCCACTTCCTGTTTTTGCTCTTGCAATTAAATCTTTTCCTAAAAGTGAGCTATTTAAACTTAACTCTTGTATTGGTGTAAGAGTTGTAAATCCTAAACTTTGAAGATTATTTTTGAAATCTTCACTTATATTTAGTTCATTAAATTTCACTGTTTTCCACCTTTTTTCTTTTTTTTGCAAGACTTGAAATTAATAAATAGATAATCACAAAAACAATAATTAATCCTAAATATTGAAATTTATCTGCTATACTCATCAAAAATTCACCAGCAACAAAGCTAACATATCCAATAACACAAGCCCATAAAATAGAAGCAAAAATATTTAAAATCGTAAATTTATAAGGATTATACTCTGAAACTCCCATTACAAGAGGAATTAATGTTTTTATTCCATAGATATATTTTTGAATAAAAACTATTAAAATTCCATATTTTTTTAGCAAGACTTTAACCAAAGCTATCTTTTTTTTATGATTTTTCATCATATCTTCAACATAAGATTTATTATATTTTCCCATATAAAATAGAAACTGGCTACCAATAAAGTTTGAAAATCCAGCAACAACAACACAAATATAAATATTTAAATCACCTGCATATGAAAAAGCTCCTGCAATTGCAAGAGCCAAAAAACCACCACCAAAAGAGTATAAAAATAGAGCTATATAACCCCAATCTTGAATAAACTGTTCCATATTTTTCCTAATATTTCAATAATGTCTACATTTTATCTAAAATGCTATAAAAATATTATTTCTATAAATTTCACAATTTTTACATTTATTTTTATATAATTTTACAATTTATTTTAAAAGGCAAAAAATTATGAAAAAATCATTAATAGTTACAACAATTTTATTTTCAACTCTAAGTTTTGGATTTGATTTAAAACAAATAGCAAGTGAAGTATCAAAAAATATTCCAGCTACATCAAACTCTACTCAAAAATCAAATTTAGATAATTCAACAATCTCAAATGGATTAAAAGAGGCTTTAAAAACTGGTGTTACTTATGCTACTTCAACTTTAGGAAAAGAGAATGGTTACTTAAATAATAAAGATGTAAAAATTCCTCTTCCAAATAATCTTTCAAATATAGAAAGTGCTATTAGAAAAGCAGGTGGGAATAAAATGGCAGATGATTTAATAAACTCAATGAATAGTGCCGCTTCAAAAGCTGCTCCAAAAACTGCTGAAATTTTTATGAACTCTATTTCTAAAATGAGTTTAACAGATGCCCAAAATATTTTAAATGGTGGAGATAGTGCTGCAACTGAATATTTCAAAAAAAATAGCTCAAACGAACTTAAAAATATGATAAAACCAATAGTTCAAGAAAGTATGAAAGAAAACAATGTTGCACAATATTATGATGTTGCAAACAATTTTTATCAAGGAACTGCAAAAAATCTTGTAAATAATAATGCCATTACAGGTCTTGCAAAAAATTTAGGAGTTGATTCTTATATTCCTGGAAATAGTAGTGAAAATTTAGATGATTATATTACTTCAAAAGCTATGGATGGTTTATTTAAAATGATAGCTCAAAAAGAGGCAAATATAAGAGCAAATCCACTTGAGCAAACAAGTTCAATTTTAAAACAAGTTTTTGGAAAATAGAAATTAAGAGAAGTTATTTCTTCTCTTAATTTATTATTTTTTGATTATTTTTCCTACTTAAGCCCTATTTCTTGATATTTGTCATTAAAAAAATTTTATAATTTTATTAAAATCTCATCTTATTTTAAGAATATATATATATATATATAATACAATATTAAATAAATTTTTAATTAGAGATTTGGAGAGATAGTTTGGATATAGAAAATTCAAATATTTTTAGATATAGTTTTTTACACTCACAAGATGCAATGATTATTTTTGATGAAAATAAATTTATAGCTTGCAACAATGAACTAGCAAAATATTTAGAGTTGAAATCTATTGAAGATTTCAAAACTTTAAACCCTTTTGAAATAATTCCAGCATATCAATTAGATGGCTCATTATCTCATATAAAATTTCAAAACTACTTAGAAATTTGTAAAAAAAATGGTGAAGTAAAATTTGATTGGTTATACAAAACAGTAAATGATAAAGATTTATATGTAGAAGTTTTGATAAATAAAATTGAGTTTGAAGATAAAGAGTTTTTTCTAGCAAAATGGTTGGATAAAAATAAACTTAGAAAACTAGAAAAAGAGCTTGAAAATAAAAATTTACAATTAGAAAAGAAAATGGCTTATTTAGAAAAAATAAATTGTGTATTTAAAGAGCAAAATATAAATAAAGATGAGCTTGAAAATACTCTATTTTTATTAAATGAGTATAAAAGTGTAATTGATGCAAGTTCAATTGTTTCTAAATCTAGCAAAAATGGAAAAATAACATTTGTAAATGATAAATTTTGTGAAATCTCTGGATATACAAAAGAGGAGCTTATAGGAAAAAATCACAATATTGTAAGACATCCTAGTATGAGTAAAGAATTTTTTAAAAACCTTTGGGAAACTATATTAAATAAAGAGATTTTTAAAGGTATAATTGTAAATAAAAAAAAGGATGGAAGCCCATATTATGTTGATACTACAATTGTTCCTATTATAGACAAAGAAGGAGAAATAGTTGAATTTATAGCTGTAAGACATGATATTTCTCAAGTTTACGAAAAAGAGAAAATCATTCAAGAACAATATACAGATAAGCTTACTAAACTTCCAAATAGACAAAAATTAGTTGAAGATTTAAAAAATATAAAAAATGCGAAACTAGCTCTTATTGATATAGCAAAATTTAGAGATATAAATGAGTTTTATGGTTATGAAATAGGAGATTTGCTTCTAAAAAAATTTGCTAAAATCTTACAGAGTTTTGAGATTTATGGTTTAAATTACTATAGATTATCAAACGATATTTTTGCTATTTTAATGCTGAAAAATAATTTATTAGATTCACCTAAAAAGATATTAAACCATATTTTAGAAGAGCTAATAAAAAAGACTATTAAAGTTGAAAATAATGATTTATTGCTATCTTATTTTTGTGGTGTAGTCTCTTTTAAAGAGTATAAAAATCATTTAACTCTAGCAGAATTTGCATTATCTCTAGCAAAAATCAAGAAAAAAGAGATACTATTTTTGGATGAGCATTTAGATGAGTATGAAAAAATAAGAAAAAATAAAGAACTTGTTTTAATAATAAAAGATGCTATTTTAAACAATAATATTTTGGTTTATGGTCAAAAAATTATAGACAATAAAACAAATTCTATAAAATATGAAACTTTAATGAGATTAAAAACAAAAGATGGAAAAATCTTATCTCCATTTTTATTTTTGGATGTATCAAAAAAGGCAAATTTATACTTAGAACTTACAAAAATATTAGTAGAAAAAGCTTGTAACTTTTTCAAAAATAAAGATGTAGATTTTAGTATAAATCTTACAATTGAAGATATAAAAGATGCAAATACTATTGATTTTATTTTTAAAACTATAAAAGATACAAATACAGCATCAAAAATTACTTTTGAAATAGTTGAAAGTGAAGCTATTGATGATTTTAATTTGGTTAAAAATTTTATAGAAAAATCTAAAAATTTAAATTGCAAAATTGCTATAGACGATTTTGGAACAGGTTATTCAAATTTCGAATATATCATAAATTTAAATGTTGATTTTTTAAAAATAGATGGTTCTTTAATAAAAACTATAGATAAAGACAAAAATATAGAGTTAGTTACAAAGACAATAAATAGTTTTGCAAAGACTTTAAATATAAAAACTGTTGCTGAATTTGTACATAATAAGGAGGTTTTACAAAAGATTATTGATTTAGACATTGACTACTCACAAGGATTTTATTTACATGAACCAGAATTTCTAGCTTAAATAAGGAGATAGTTTGTTTTTACACACACCAACAAAAAAAAGATTATTCATAGGTATGATTCTTAGCCAAATTGGCTTTGCAATTATTAGTACAGTTGCCATTGTAAGTCATGGTGGAATTTTGGCTATTTTAATAGTAAATATTTTATTTGCTATTATGGTTGCTTATTATGGCTATATTTCATCAAACAGAATTGTAGGAGGAATAAATAGAGTAAAAAAATATTTGGAAGATTTAATGGATTTTGTATTTTTTAAGACAAATCATTTAAAAGTTGCCGAATATTCAAAAAATGATGATATAGGTTATATTTTAAGAGAATTAAATGATTATGTTGCACAATTTGATAAAGTAAGAAAAGATGATATGCATATTATGGGCGAAATTGTAATAGCTTTAGATAAGGTAAGTCAAGGTATTTATACTTCAAAAATAAATGCACATACTTCAAACCCAATGATATTTACACTAAAAAATATTGTAAATAATATGCTAGAAAAAGCAAATAAAAATATGGAAGATTTAGTATATATTGTGGGACTTTATGCAGAACAAGATTATACTAAACAAGTAGAAATAAATCCAAAATTAAAAGGCAAAATGCTTATTACTATGCAAAGATTAAATGAATTAGGACTTGAATTAAATAAAAATGCAAAACAAAATCTTGAAAATGGTAATTTACTTGAAAAAACTTCAATAACAATGAGTAAAAGTGTAAATAATCTAGCTCATAAAGCAAATGAACAAGCAGCAAGTTTAGAGCAAACAGCAGCTGCAGTTGAACAAATTACTGGAATTACAAAAAACAATGCACAAAATGCTACAAAAATGGCAAATTTAAGTAATGATGTTAAAAATTCTGTAGCTTTAGGAGAAGAGTTAGCAACTAAAACAACAAGCTCAATGGATGAGATAAATGAAAAAGTTACAGCAATAAATGAAGCTATAAGTATTATTGACCAAATTGCATTTCAAACAAATATTCTTTCTTTAAATGCAGCAGTTGAAGCAGCAACAGCAGGAGAAGCAGGAAAAGGATTTGCTGTTGTTGCACAAGAAGTAAGAAACCTTGCAAATAGAAGTGCTGAAGCTGCAAGAGAAATTAAGAACTTAGTTGAAAATGCTACACAAAAAACAGCTGAAGGTAAAAAAATATCTGATGAGATGATAGAAGGCTATCATAATTTAAATAGTTTAATTACAGAAACTATAAATATTATCCAAAGTGTAAGTAGTGCATCAAATGAGCAGCTAAAAGGGATAGAACAAATAAACAATGCTATAAATCTACTAGATAAAGTAACTCAAGAAAATGCTGCTGAAGCAAATAATGTATCTTCAATTTCTCAAAATACTTTGAAGATGGCTCAACTTTTGGTTGAAGATGCAAAAACAAAAAAGGTAATCTAAGGAGTTTATATGGAAAATGAAAGAGTATTAGAGAGCCATGCTTTTTTGGTAAGTGAAACAGACGATAAAGGTATAATCACTTTTGCAAGTGATGATTTTTGTGAAGTTGCTGGATATAGTGTAGAAGAGTTAATAGGAAAACCACACAATGTTGTAAGACATCCTGATATGCCAAAAGCAGCTTTTCAAAATTTATGGGAGACTATAAAAAAAGGTGAAATCTGGACTGGTTATGTAAAAAATGCAAGAAAGGGTGGTGGCTTTTATTGGGTTTTTGCAACAGTTTATCCAACTACAACAAGTGAAGGTAAAAAAGGTTATTTAAGCTGTAGAAGAAAAGCTACACAAGAAGAGATAAATGAAGCTATAGCTTTATACAAAACATTAAAATAGTTAGCTAAAGAGTAAATCTTTAGCTAGAAGTTACTCTAAAATAGTTATTTGTTGCATTTTTTTTAACAACACTAAAAGATAAATTTAAATCTAAATTAAATTTATCTTCAAAATCAAAATGATAATCTTTTTTAAAATTTCTTAAAAGTGCTGAAAAAAGCCTATCTCTTTTATCTACTATAAATATTTCTTTACTATTTTCATATAAATAAATGATATTTAAATAATATTTTTTATCTACAAAATAAGTTTTAAACTCATAATGTGAATATTCATAATTATCAACCAACTCAAAAGAAGAAGCCTTTATATCATCTTTTAATATTGATAAAAAATGACCAAAGGCTTGTCCATTCCACATTGTATCTTGATAAGTATGTATATATTCTATATAAAGTTCATTTGTTTTTAATGTGTAAGCATCTAAAACATAGGCATCATGTCTTGTTTTTGTCTCAATATTTGAAACTGGAAATTTATAACTATAATCACTACTAATTTTAAATCTCAAATCATTTTCTTCAAGACTAAAATATGGAATTGATAATTTTGTTACCTTTTTAAAAGCAAATTTAAGACCCTCAAACAAAGCACCAAACATATTTTAACCTTTTATATTTTTTGTAAATTAGCTAAATTTTGGTGCTTTGTCAAGATTTATTTACTCTTATAGTGCTAGTGTTGTAATTTTTGTAAGTCTTTTTGCAAACTCAACTTTATTGCTTACTTCTAATCCTTCACTAATTTTAGCTAAATCTAGTAAAATCCAAGAAGCATCTTCAATTAAACTCTCATCATTTGAAGCTTGAAGTTTTTTTACAAGCTCATGTTCTGGATTTATCTCTAAAATTGGTTTAATTTCTGGAACTTCTTGCCCCATTTGTGCAAACATATGTGCCATAGCAGCCATTTGTGCATCAGCAGCATCTTTTGTAATACAAGAAGCTGAAGATGAAAGTCTTGTTGTAATTTTTACATCTTTTACTGCATCGCCTAATTTTTCTTTTATTTTTGAAACAATATCGCTATATTTTTCATCTAACTCTTTTTTCTCTTCTTCACTAATCTCTACTTTTGGAGCTTCACAAGTAGTAATATCTTTAAACTCCCACTCTTTATATGAACCATAAGCAGGAGTTACAATACTATCTATCTCTTTATCATCTAAGATTAAAACCTCTATATCGTTTTTAATATAGCTTTCAAGTAGTGGAGAGTTTCTAAGTAGATTTTCATTTTCTCCAATTATATAGTAAATTGCTTTTTGCTCACTATTTGCATTTTGTTTATAATCTTCTAAAGATGTCATTTTACTATCTTTTGTTTTTGAAGATTTAAATCTTAAAAGCTCTAAAATTGCCTCTTTGTTTGTATAATCCTGATAAGCACCCTCTTTTAAAGCTCTAATATATTGAGAGATGAATTTTTCATATTTCTCTTCATCTTTACTTAATTTTTTAATCTCACTTAGAATTTTTTTCACACTTGATTGTTTGATATTTGCTAAAATTCTATTTTCTTGTAAAATCTCACGGCTAACATTTAGTGGTAAATCTTCACTATCAATAATTCCTCTAATAAATCTTAAATATGTAGGAAGTAGTTCTTTATCATCATCAGTAATAAATACTCTTTTTACATAAAGTTTAATTCCACTTTGATAATCTGCTCTATACATATCAAATGGTGCATTTTGTGGGATATAAAATAGTGTTGTATATTCATTTACCCCTTCTGTTTTTGTGTGAATTGTAAGAAGTGGGTCATTGCTATCTTGAGAGATTGTTTTATAAAAGTTATTATAATCTTCATCTTTTAGTTTTGCTTTTGCTTGAGTCCAAAGTGCTGTTGCTGCATTTATTTGTTCATGTTTTCTTTCAACTTTTTTCTCTGCTTTTTTACCAGCTTTTTGCTCCTCTTCGCTTAATTTTTCCTCTACTTCTTCATCATAATTTAAGAAAATTGGATAAGCAATATGGTTTGAGTATTTTTCAACTATATTTTTAATTCTATATTTACTTGCAAATTCACTAACTTCTTCATCTTTTAGTTTGATGTAAATAACTGTTCCATTTGTCTCTTTTGTACAAGGAGCTAAATCAAACTCTCCAGTTCCAGTTGATGACCATTTGTAAGCTATTTCTTCACCAGCTTTTTTAGAAATTACATCAACTTTACTTGCAACCATAAAAACTGAATAAAATCCAACTCCAAATTGTCCAATAAGATTTGAATCTTTTTTTGCATCTCCTGTTAATGCTTCAACAAAAGATTTTGTTCCACTTTTTGCAATAGTTCCAATAGAGTTAATCATATCTTCATCATTCATACCAACACCGTTGTCAATGATTGTTAATGATTTATCTTTTTCATCAAAAGTGATATTTATCTCACCACTCCACGAAGCAAAGCTCTCTTTTAGCTTTTCATCTGTAAGTCTTAGATAGTTTAATTTATCTATTGCATCGCTTCCATTTGATACAAGTTCTCTTATAAAAATCTCTTTATTTGAGTATAAAGAGTGTGTCATTAGGTGTAATAACTGCCCTACTTCTGTTTGAAATTGATGTTTTGCCATGTTAAAAATCTCCTTTTTTAAAATACTTTATAATTTTTTTAAATTTTCAAAAAAGAATTTTATCAAAGCTTTATTAAACTTGGCTAAAGTTTTTTAATTTTTTAGCACTATTATATATTGAGTGCTAAAAACTATATAATAATAATTTTAGTTTTTTTATTATAAAATCACAAAAATTTTTATTAGGAGAAAATATTATGAGTTTATCAAAAAAACTAATCGCTGAATTTATTGGTACTTTTTGGTTAGTTCTTGGTGGTTGTGGTAGTGCTGTTTTAGCTGCAGGTTTTCCAGAACTTGGAATAGGATTTGTAGGAGTTTCTCTTGCATTTGGACTTACAGTTTTGACTATGGCTTATGCAATTGGACATATTTCTGGATGTCACTTAAATCCTGCTGTTTCTGTTGGTCTTTTTATTGGTGGAAGATTTAGTTCAAAAGAGCTTATTCCATATATTGTTGCTCAAGTTTTAGGTGGGCTTTTTGGTGCATTTATTCTATATTTAATAGCAAGTGGAAAAGCTGGATTTGATGTAACAGCTGGTTTTGCTTCAAATGGTTATGGTGAACACTCTCCAAATGGTTTTAGCTTAACTTCTGTTTTAATAGCTGAAATTGTAATGACTTTTATGTTTTTAATGGTTATTTTGGGTTCAACTGACAAAAAAGCACCAGCAGGATTTGCTCCAATTGCTATTGGTCTTGCTTTAACTTTAATTCACTTAATTACAATTCCTGTTTCAAACACTTCAGTTAATCCTGCAAGAAGTACAGCTGTTGCTATATTTCAAGGTTCATGGGCTATTGATCAATTATGGTTATTTTGGTTAGCTCCAATTATTGGTGCTATTATCGCAGGAGTTATTTATAAAATACTTTTTGAACAAAAAAATTAATCAATAACCTATCTTAATACTTTAAGATAGGTTTTTCTACTTAAACTTTTATCATCTTTTTTATAGCTATAATAGACATTTTACTTTACAAATAAGAGATAAAATATGACAAAACAACAATTTATAGATGATTTACAAAAAATATATGACTTTTTAGAAGAACAAAAAGCAAAAACAAATGAACTTTTAAAGTTTTTGGAAAATGAAGAGTTTGAAAAACTAACTTTAATTGAAAATTTCGCAAAAAGCTTAAATCTTCAAATGAGCAATGATTTAAGATTTGCTCTTGTAACTAGAGTTGTAAATTTAAGAGATGACAGCTTGGTTCAGGTTTTAAAAAAACTTGAAAAGAGTGAAAAAGAGATTATAGAACTTCAAGAAAAAGCCTATCAGTTTGTAAAAGAGTATTGGCACGATATTCATACAAAATTTATAGATTTTATCATTCAAAACAACCTTTTAACTCCATTTTATAGAGAAGTTTTTATTGGAGTTTACAATGTTGGGCTTCAAATGAGTGAATGGCAAACATCTTGGACAGCACATATAATAAACGGTATAAACAAAGAATTAGTTTCTAAATTTAATGGCGATGAAGAAAAGATTATGAAATATCTTGAAGAACAAAAGCTTCTTGATTTAGGGCATGGGGGAATTATTGCTGATAGATGTTATTCAGCTTTGGTAAAAGAAGATGAAAATTACACTTCAAAAGCCTATATAAAAGCTTTCAAAAAAGAGACAACAGAGGTTGTAGATGCTCTTGAAGAGTTTGTAGATAAATTAATCGAACTTGAAGATGAAATCTATAATCAAAAATGGGAACATATAGCCTATATTCAAAGCTTAATAGTGGCATTTAGTGAAGATAAAACAGATAGTTTAGTAGGAAAATGGGCAGATGTTGATAGAGCTTGGATGAAGCTAAAAACCCCAATTCAAATTGGTCATCCTTTGGAGTATTATGAAGACCATTTTAGAAAAGCGGTGGCTTTAGAGTGGGATATAAGACTTACAAATCCAAAATTTGCCCAAAATGACCACAGAGTAAATAAAATAAAATCAGCATTTACAAAGATTTTTAGTAGTTTTGAGGCAAATCCAAAAAATGAAGAGTATAAAAAAATATATGATTTTAGCTTTGCTTCACTTGACAAAGTTCAACTTTATGTAGGACGACCTGCACTATTTTTTGGGGCTGAGTTAAATGGACTTTTTTCAGCTCAAGTTGTTCCAAATGATGAAGTTGTTTCAAAAGAGTTGGGTAAAAAAATATTTGCCTTTTCAGATGAGATTTTACAAAGTAGTAGGGCAAAACCATTTTTAAAGCTTTCAAGAGAGATTTTTGGGCAAGAGCTTTTAACAAAAGATAGAACTTTCCTTTTTAATGAAACTGCTTCTTGGCATAGTGTTTATGATATTAGCACTATTGGGCATGAATATGGTCATATTTTGTGGTGTGATGAAGAGACAGAGAGTGTTATGAATAAAACTGGAAACTACAAAAATATTGAAGAGTTCAAAGCAACAACAGGTGGCTTAATCTCTTATTTACTTGATGATTCTACAGATGAATTGCACTTAAAAGAGCAAGTTTTAATTGACCTTATAAAAAGAAGTGTTGGGCTAATTTCTTGGATGGAAGTCGATGAAGTTCAGCCATATTATTGTGAAGGATTAATTCATTTAAGTGGACTTTTTAAAAGTGCTGTTTTAGCTTGGGATGAGACAAATAAAAGTCTAAATATTGATTTAAGTGAAGCTAAATTTGAAGCTTTAAAACAGTGGTATATAGAAAATTATACTAGCCTAGCAAAACACTATTTGGATAAACTTGATGCTACAATATTTTTAAATCGTTATGCTACGAAAAAAGAGAAATATTTTATGCCAAATGATGAAAATATAAACTCATTTGTAAAATATTATTTCAAAAGATACCAAGAAATAGGTCAAGAACTAGATAGTGAAGATAAAAAAGAGAATTATTTAAAAAAGAGTTAGATTTAAGCTAACTCTTTTTGGATTATCATTTTAATTTTATAGATATTTTCACTATCCAAATCAAAACCAAGAAGATTAAGCCCTTACTTTATACTAGGACTTATAGATTTCCAATCTTCTCTTAATGTTTTATTCAAATTAAATCTATCATTTGATGTTGCTATTTCATTGTATTCATATGGAGTTACAACTACTAAACCGCCTTTGATTAAACTTGTAAATGTATTTGACTCGATTTTTGAACCAGAAAAAATAGAAAATTCCATCTCAAATCCACTAATATCATAAAACTCTGAATTTTTTCTAACAAATTTTTTATATTTATCAAAAATTAGACAATCAAGTATAACTCGTGAAGCATCGGCACTTAAATCAACTTTTAGAACTTTTCCTATTTGTACATTTTTATAATAAACAGGAGAATCTACATTTACACTAGAAGCTGTTTTATCTTCAACCTTTATAATCGTTCCAAAATGAGAATCTACCGATGGTTCTTTATCGCTTCCTATAAACCTTGATTGATACTCAATCTTACTACTTTTAATTACACCAATATTTACAGCCATTATCGTTGAACCAGCATTTGCAATTTCTTGTAAAGATATTCGTGGTTTTTTTAAATAATATAAAGTACCCTCTTTTGCAAACTCGTTAAAATCTTTCTCTATAATTGCTTTTACTTCAACTTTTTGGTTTTTATTTAAAGATATTTTTTTAACCTTACCAATATTTGCACCCTTATAAACTATCTTTGAAAAATCTTCTTGAACCCCTTCTACATCATCAAAAATAATAGTTATCATATTTGTAGCTAGTTGCATATCATCAAAACTTGCATAAATTTCATGATTTCCCAAAGGAGTTTTAGAGCTATTATCAAGCTCAATAGAGCCTTCTAAAAATGATGAGAAATTATCAACTTCAAATAAAACTCCACTTAAAGATGCTTTAAAATCTAACTTTGGTTTTTTATAAAATCTACTTGTATTTGTGATAAATTTTCTGAAATCTTCATAAACAAAAAATTCAACTTTTGAAACTTTATCATCAAATTTTATACTTTTTACATAACCTATTTCTTGATTTTTATAAATTATTGCCATATTTTCTTTAATCACAAAACTATTATCAAACTCTGTGAATACTATAAAACCACTATTTTTATCTCTATTTATTTTTTCAATATCTTTATATGAAGAAAATAAAGTAAACTCTTTTTTACTTAATACTCCATCATTTTTATTTGAAACTACTCCTATTGCACCATTAAAAATAGATTCTAAGCCACTATAATTTACATTTAAATCAAAGTTTTTTATCTCTACAAGTTTTGAACTCATATCATAAAACTTGCTATTATCATTTATTAAATCTTTATATTTTTCATCTATTAAAATTGAAACTTTAACACTTTTATAATCATTACTTAAAGAGTAACTATCCACTCTACCAACTTCAATATTTTTATAATAAATTTTTGATCTTTCATTTATAGAATTTAAACTATCTGTTTTTAAATCAATTTTTATTGTATTTAAACTCTTTTTTAAATCTTTTTTAGAAACTGCAGTAAATTTATCTGTAAACTCTCCCTCTTTATATTCCAAAGAGATATAATTTCCCTTTATTATATTTCCTAAATTTTTTATTCCACCAAAAGATATACTAGGCTCTTCAACGAAAAATCTCGAATTTTTTGTAAGCAAATATTTATACTCTTCATAAACATAAGCTTTTGTAGATAAAGTATCCTCTTCAAGTTTTATATCAGTAATTTTTCCTATTTCTATACCTTTAAATAAA
The DNA here is from genome assembly GCA_039810345.1 of Aliarcobacter sp. Lineage (GTDB taxonomy): Bacteria > Campylobacterota > Campylobacteria > Campylobacterales > Arcobacteraceae > Aliarcobacter. The sequence goes on from JBDHWU010000027.1 coordinate 18,854, forward strand.
ATAGGTGTTTTTTCCTCTATTTTTGCATCACTAAAATCTATTAAAAATTGTACTTTTTTCTTTAAATCATCTTTTGAAGCATATAAAATTTGTATATCATCTTTTGAAATTTTTTCATCGTCTTTATGTGTGGTAACCACCGTAATTCCACCAATAATAGCTGAATATAAAGAACCAACCTCAATATTTAATCCACTTGCTCCATAATTTACCTTTAAAGCCTCATTCATAATAAATTTTGAACTTTTATTTACCAAATAATTATATTTATCATAAATATAAATACTTGCATACACCTCTTCTTCTTTAAACTCTTTAGATACAATTTCTCCTATTTGATACTTGTTGTAAAATATTGGAGTTCCAATATCTATATTATCTTTGTCATTTGCCAAAAGTGTAACATAGTAACCATTCTCTTCAAACTCTTCATCAGGAGCAGAATCAAGACCGTCAAAATACCACTTTGGTTTCAATGTTTCTAAATCAATACCCTTTTTGAAACTAGTTGATAACTCTATTTTATAACCACTTATTAAAGTACTTAATCCAGATATTTTTGTCAAAGATACAGTTGGTTTTTTTATCCAGAAGTTTGAATTTTCATTTGCAACATAAGAGGCTACATCACTATTTACCAAAATATTAACAGCAACACTTTTTAAATCATCATGCATAGTTATTTTTGTAACTTTCCCTAAAGTAAGCCCCTTATACTCCAAAGTTGTAATATTTTCTTTTAGACCTTCTGCACTTTTAAAATAGACTACAATATTTGTTCCTTTTTTACTATAAGAGTCATAAGCAATATAGCCTAAAATTCCCAATATTACTAAAGGAAGTAACCACACAAATGAGAATTTTCTTTTCTTCTCCTCTTTTGCTTTATAAACTACAGTTTCATTTAAATTACTATTAATCATCTCTTGTTTCATCCCAAATAATCCTTGTATCAAATCTATTTGCTGCAAAAATTGTAATAATAACCATTAAAGCAAAAGATGTCGCAGCAACTCCACCTTTTATATTAAATAACTCATCAAGTTGAACAATAGAAGCCATCAAAGCAACTACATAAATATCAATCATAGACCATTTTCCAATAGCTTCAATATATTTATATAGTAATATTTTTGTTTTATTTTCCATTTGAATATTTACTCTTAGTGTTAAAAAAATAAAAAATAAAGCAAAAAGTTTTACTATAGGTATAGCAACGCTAGCAACAAAAATAACACCTGCAACAAAATAGCTTTTATACTCTAAAAAGCTAATAATTCCCTCCATAATTGTACTTTCAAGATTAACTCCAAATTGAGTAACCACCATCATAGGATATATCATAGCTGGAATATATAAAAGCATTGCACAAATAGTAAGAGCCAAAGATATTTGTAAAGAGTTTTCAACTCTTTTTCTCACTTTATGTCCGCATCTTTCACATTTAAAAGGTGTATAATCTTCTTTTTCATACACTTTTTTGCAATTTTTACAAGATATTAAAATCATTTAATCATCCAAAATAGCACTTGCATCAAATTTTATATTTGACATAATAAAACAAAAAACATAAGATAAAATAATAAAAAATCCTATATCAAATTTTGTATCACTAACCATTCCTACCAACTTTATATATGTTACAATCAAACTAATAATAAAAACTTCTATAAAACCCCATTCACGAAAAAAATGGTAAGAGTCATATAAAAGTGATTTTTTAAAAATATTTAGCTTAAACTTTATTTGAAAAAATATTAAAATTACAACTAATGAATTTAAAAGTGGAGCCAAAATTATTGTAAAAAGAACCAAAAATGAAACAATATAAAAATCTTGTTCAAACAAAATATATACAGTTTTTATAATATTTGCATCCAATTTTTGACCATTTAGATTTAAACTAATAATTGGATATAAGGATAAAATAAAAAATAACATTAAGCTAGATACTGCATAAAAAAGAGAATCAACAGAAAAATGGTGTTTTTTTGTTAGTTTACTTTCACATCTAGGACAAACTAAAGAGATATTTTCATCAAATCTCTCCACAAAAAGTCCACAGCTATAGCACTCAACTATTTTATTTAAATCCCTCATTTTTTACCTATATTTAAAATAGTTAAGATTATATCAAAATCAAAGTAAAGCTATTGCAAACTAAAATATTGTAGAATAATAATATTTAATTAATAAAGGTATAAAATGCAATTTAATATTTCTTATGCACAATTTGGGACTAGACCTCCTGTTAAAACACCAGATAGAAGATTTTTAGAAGTTATGGGGGAAGATGGTATTAGAAAACTAATCAGTGACCACTATGATTTAATTAAAAAGAGTTCAATATATAATATTTTCCCACAAGATGATGCTGAATTTGAACAAGCTAAAATAAACTCTAGCGATTTTTTCATACAAATATGTGGTGGAAGAAAATATTTCAATGAAAACCGTGGTGCACCTATGATGTTTGTAAGACATCAACCATTTAAAATCACTCCTAGTGCTAGAAAAGTTTGGCTTGAGTGCTATATTTCAATTTTGGAAAAGTTAGAAATAGAAGAAGAACTTCTAAAATCTTTTTGGAACTATTTAGATATTTTCTCAATTTGGATGATAAACACACCTGAAGATTAAACTTCAGGTGTTTTTTTGTATAAAAATATCCACGAAACCAAAACAAATGGAAAAGTCAGAGCTACTAAATTTAAAGCAAAAAATATCTTTACCACAAAAATAGATAAGATTATTGCCAAAGTTATAGTAGATAGATTTTTTCCAGCATAGACTAAAGATAGTGCTATTAATACAGCATTGTATCCATATAAACCAATCTCTATATCATTTGTTCTAAAACCAAATAAATTTGCAAAAATCAAAGCTATCAATGAAGCATAAATTATATAAAAGAGATCTCTTTTTGAATTTAAAAATACCCCTATAGCTATTAATATACCACTTAAATAGTAATCTTGAAAAAATACTTGAGAGATATTTAAAAAAATAGTTTCAAAAACATTATGAGAAATCATATTTTCATTAAATATTTGTAAATCTAATAAAAAAATATTTGAAAAGTATAAAACTATCCAAACAGTTAAAATAAAAGGAAAAGTAAATGCTTGAAAATTAATTAAACTATTTTTCAAATAATGAAATACATAAGTAGCAAAAAAACTTGCAAAAATCAAAAATATGTATAGCCAAATAGTGTGTTTAAAAAAGAGCAATAATGCAATTCCCACCAAAGCTCCATTAAAACCATACAATCCATCTTCTATATCATTTTTATTAAATGCCAATATTTTTGCAAAATAATTTGAAGCAACAACTCCTAAAAGCATACCAAAAGCAAGATTTATAGAGTTTATAAAAATAGCAATAAAGAAAAATAGTCCACTAATTTGACTATTTTGAAACATCACTTGGGCAAAACTTTTAAGTATGCTGTTCATTTTCTAAAATCCAAATCTAATACCTAAACTAGCTGTATCGTAATCATAAGAGTGGTTACTTTTGCTCATATTCATAATTTTATATGAACCCTCAACTGAAACTAACGAGCTAATTCTATACTCCAAAGCCCCACCATAACCCAAACCTGTATATGTGCTATTATCAAAAAATTGTACAGCTCCACTTCCTATTGCATAAGCTCTTAAATTTTCTATAAACTCATATCCTAATTTTAAATCCAAATCCAAAGTTGTAGCACTAACTCCACTTTTAACTCTTCCATAACTAAGGCTATTTGCAAAACCAGCTAAAATTCCATTATCAAATTTTGTGCTAGAATTTTGACCAATTGTATATTGTGTATAACTATGTTTATCAACTTTTGCAGCACTAATTCCTGCATAAAATTTTGTATCCATTGCAAACAAAGAACTTAAAAACCCAAAAAATACACCAAAAAACAATATTTTATCTATTTTCATAATATGACTCCTAATTTAAAAAACAAATTATATTTAATTAGCTCTTAATTGACGTATTTTCAGTTGCATATATAACAAAATTTTTTAACCATTTTCATATAGTTATATGACACATAAAAGACACATTTTATAAATTTGAGTTAGTTGGTTTAATAGATGTTTATTCTAGGTAATGGTAAATGGAATATTTCTAAGATTGCAAGGGATACAAGTACAAGTAGAACTACAGTTTATAAATATTAGTTAATATTATTAAATATTAACTAATAGTATTTTATGCTAGAATAAATTAATAAAATTAATATGGGTTAGAATATGATTAAAGATATAGATAGACTAAGCTTAGAAAAAGCATATTATTTATTTGAAAGTTTTGATATAGATAATATTGAAGTAGGAACTTTAAAAGGTTTACAACAAATACATAAATATCTCTTTGATGGATTATATGATTTTGCAGGAGAGATAAGAGAGCTAAATATAAGCAAAGGTGGATTTAGATTTGCAAATAGTTTATATTTAAAAGAGATTTTACCAAAAATAGAACAAATGCCACAAAATAATTTTAAAGAGATTATTGAAAAATATGTTGAAATGAATATTGCTCATCCATTTTTAGAGGGTAATGGTAGAACTATGAGAATATGGCTAGATATGATACTCAAAAAAGAGCTTAAAAATGTAGTTGATTGGCAAAATATAAGTAAAGAGTTATATCTTCAAGCAATGGAGAGAAGTCCTATAAATGACTTAGAAATAAGAACTTTATTAAGTGAAAATTTAACATCAAAAATAGATGATAGAGAAGTTATATTTAAAGGTATTGAACAATCATATTATTATGAGGGATATAAGATTGAAAGATAGTTAATATTTAATAATATTAACTAATATTTAAAAAAGGATAAAAAAATGGCAAAAAGAAAAATCGAAGCAGCACAAATAGATGACTTAAATGTAACTATTGAAACAAAAGAGTTAATAAATAGTGAATATGTCTTTTAATAACTATATCTCAGGGTGGGAAGCCTTAAATATTCCTACAAATGATGGATATACTGCTGATTGGCATCCTCAATTTTATTTTAATGAAAATAAAGTGCTAAAAACATACTCTTACAATGAAATATTAAAAGATAGTGGTATTTTAAAAAGGTATATACCTTTTTTAAATAAAGATGAATATGTAGCAAATTATCCAAGAGCCATTGCTGATTTAGTTTATGAAAACAATACCAAAGAGCTTAAAAATTGTGTTTATGATTTTTTAGATGAGAATGAAGCTAAAGAACTATTTGAATATTTGAAGATTATAAATAAACACAAAGATATTGAAGATTTTATGAAATATGAACTTACAAAACTTTACTTTAAGGAGTTTAAAAATGCTTGAAAAATATCAAGAAGATAGAATAAATCTTATGAAAAGTATATTGCCTTTTTTTGGAGATAATTTTGTATTAAAAGGCGGAACAGCTTTATCTTTATTTTATGGTTTAAATAGATATTCAGAAGATTTAGATTTTGATGCAAAAAGTAATAATATGAATTTTATTAATAAACTTAAAAATCATAAAGATTTTAAAAACTGGAATATAAATATTAAAAAAGATACGGATACTGTATTTAGGGCAATGATAGATTATAAAGCTAAATCACATTTGGGAGATTATCCCCTAAAAATAGAAGTGAGCAATAGAAATAAACTATTTTTACAAACCAACTCTTTAAAATATGAAAATATTGATAAAGTAAATGTATATTCAATAGATGAACTAATAAAAATGAAAACTATCGCCTTTAGTGGTAGAGATAAGATTAGAGATTTTTATGATTTAGGATATTTGCTTGAGAAATATCCAAACAATTTTTCAAAAGAGTCTTTATTTGCTGTACACGAAAAAGTATCTTATGCTGGAGCTGAAGAGTTAAACCTACTTTTAAAAGATGAAGTCCAAAAACATAAACTAGTAGATAAAAATAAAATAGATATTACAGATAACTATTCACAAAATATTCTTAAAAAAGTTGAGTTTTTGATTGAAAATGATAGTTTTAATAAGAATATATCTATTGAAAATGAGAAAAAACAATTTAAACCAAAAGATAAAACAATATCTAAAAATAAAGATGTAGAAAGATAAAAAAGGATTATAAAATGCAACAAATACCAAACTTGAGCGAACTTAGTATTATTCAAAGAAATAATATTTTTTCAGTTTTAAGAGTTGAAATTACTCATCATAGTAATAAAATGGAAGGAATTACTCTTGATTATGGAGAAACAAAAAAACTTCTTGAAGAAGGAATTACAGCTCCAAATAAACCATTAAGTGACCATTTAATTATTATTGGATTTGCAAATGCTTATGATGAGATTTTAAGAAGCTCTTACCCAAACAATAAACTAACTTCAAGCTATATAAAAGATATTCATACTTTAATATTTGATGAAGCTCTAAGAGTTTGTCCAGATAAGGTTGATAGACCAGTTGGAGCATATAGAAAAGATGAAAGATATATTAAAGGGGTCGATATAAAATTGTCAAATCCAATGGCTATAAGCAATGATTTAGAAAATTTATTATTTCAAGATATGCCAAAAAATATAGAAGAAATATCAAAGTTTCATATTGACTTTGAAAGAATACACCCTTTTGCAGATGGAAATGGTAGAGTTGGAAGATTATTAATGACTAGACAATTTATTCAAAATGATTTAATTCCACCACTTATAAAAAATGATTTTAGAAAAGAGTATCTTGAAGCTATGAATGATGAAAAAAAACTAGCTAATTTTTTAGAACTAGCACAAGTTGAAAGCTACAAGATAATAGACAAAAATTTTGAATTATCTGAAAAAACGGGACTATAAAATAAACTGTGTAAACCACCTTTAGCTTATTTTTTCACTTTGTGTATTTTTCCATAATTTCGCTGAA
>JBDHWU010000028.1:0-25152 GCA_039810345.1 Aliarcobacter sp.
CGCTGCCAACTCTTGAGTTTATTCTTAAAAGCTTATCATTCCTTATCTTATTAGGTAGGAAATGGTAAGCTTTTTTTATTTCTTTTAATACACTCATATATTTTACTTTTTTTATTTCCTCTCATATCTTATGATACTTTATTTTGATTTTTTATTCGTTGTAGGTATATTTATGGGTTTATTGTTATAATAAGAGATCTATATATTACTGGAGATAATTTGAATAATAACCCAAATAATCCATTTCATGGAATTAAATTAGAGGATATTTTAGTAAAATTGGTTGATTACTATGGTTGGGATGAATTAGGATATAAAATAAACATAAGATGTTTTAATTTTGAACCATCAATAAGCTCAAGTTTAAAGTTTTTAAGAAAAACTCCTTGGGCAAGAGCAAAGGTAGAAAACCTTTATTTAGATACATTTTTAGAAAAATAAAATATTATTTAGGATAAATATGATAAAAAAAATTGATATAAATAGTGAAGAATTCCAAATAGAGTTGGAGCTTACAAAACATTTTACTTCAAAAGTTTTGGAGGAATATAATTTAGTATATAATCCTGATGATGAAGTAAATGAGTCAATTCAAATGGGGCTAGCAAGAAATAAGCTAATATATGGCAAAAGATATTGCCCTTGCTTTATGGTTATTGAAGAGAATGAGATAGAAAAAAATAGGCTTTGTCCTTGTGAACCAGCATTAAAAAATGAAATACCAAATAGTGGTTCTTGTCATTGTGGGATATATTGTACAAAAGAAAAAGCTCAAGAGTTACTTTTAAATATTGATACAAAAGAGGCGATTGCAACTCACAGTAGAGGGCTAACACAAAATGAATGTGAGAAACTTTTAGAGCAAGAAGAGATTAGTTCTTTGGAGTTGGAAGCTTTACTTGAAGCAAGAGAAATTGGTTATGTTAAATTTAATTTAGTTGATACACGAGAGTGGATGGAGTGGATTGGAGCTAGGATAAAAGGAGTTGACTTTTTAGTGCCAACTACTAGTTTTTATAGCTCAATTGAACAATTAGAAGATAAAAAAAATATACCTACTATTGTTTATTGTCATAGCGGAAGTAGAAGTGCATATTGTCAAAGAATAATGTTAAATATGGGTTTTTGTAGAGTTGTAAATCTTGATTATGGAATAATGAGTTTTTCAGGAGATGTAATAAGAGGGGAATAGAAAATATCAATAAATTAATAATAGTTTTGATAGAATGGAGCTTTTATAGCTTACAATCAAAAAAGGTTTAATCAATGATTATAATTCCTCAAACAAAAGGTGGTGTTGGAAAATCAACTGTTGCTATGCAAGTAATTGCACCATATTTGTATAAAAAACATGGCAAAAAGATTACTTATATTGAGATTGATGACGAAAATAATGATTCAAAGTCTTTTACACGAACAGAAATTGTAAATAAAAGAATGTTGGGTACAAATAAAATAACAGATTTAGATGAACTTATTTTAATGGATGACAATCATGAAGTAATAGTAGATGTTGGTGGAAATAAAACATCTTCTTTAGTTCTTGATGAGATTAAAAAAGTGGGAAGTTTTGGAAATGTAAAGTGGATTATTCCTTTAGGTGATGGTGAGCTTGATGGGAAAAATGCAATTGCAACTATGAAGAAAATTAAAAAAATAGAGAAAAATCCTGAAGATAATATGATTTTTGCTTTAACTCGTGCTATTTCTATGGAGGAAGATTATTATAGTGAACAGTTTATAAACTTTTTTGGACATAAATATCTTGATTCAAATTCAGTAATTTGTGATTTCTTAAAAAGCCCAAAATACTTTCCAGTAAAAAATGATAAAATAATTACTATGAGCAGATACCTAGGAAGTACAGTTTGGGAAATGGCTTATAATAATACTGATTTTGCAAAAAAAGCTATTGAAGCAAAAGAGTTAGGAGATATTGAAGCTGCTAGAAAATATCTATTTTTTAGAAGAATTCAAACTGAAGCAAAAGATTATGTGCTTCACACTTTAAATAGAATTTTTTCTGATTTAGATAGATGGATAGAGATTAAAAAATGAGTGATATGAGTTTCAAACAAGCAAAAGAGCTTGTTGAACGAATGGAATTTAGTGAAATTGCTCTTAACAAAACTTTAATTAGTATAGAAAATGCTACTAATAATTTTGAAAAAACATTAAATGAACAAGAAAAGATATTAAATAAAATACCAAATAGTGATAAAAAACTCTCAATAATGACTTTAGCAGTTGCACTAAATATTGGTTTAATTTTTGGTATTTTAATTGGAAAATATTTTATATAAATTAGGACATAAATTGGAAAAACAAGAAAAAATAGTATCAATGTTTAATGATATAGCTCCAACATATGATACAGCAAATAGAGTTTTATCAATGGGAATTGATAAAAGCTGGAGAGACAAAGCTTGTAGTAAAACTTTTGAATTATATGGAAAAAATAGAATTGAAAAAATAGTAGATGTTGCTTGTGGAACAGGTGATATGATTCTTTTTTGGAAACAAAATGCAAAGAAAAAAAATATTGTATTAGAAAATATTATTGGAGTTGATCCTAGCGTTGGGATGATGGAAGTAGGAAAAAAGAAGCTTCCTGAAGTTGAGTTTATTGAAGCTTTTGCTACAGAAATTCCTCTTGAAAAAGAGAGTGCTGATATTGTTTCAATTTCATATGGAATTAGAAATGTAGTAAAAAGACAAGAGGCATTTTTTGAGTTTGCAAGAGTGCTTAAAAAAGGTGGTTTGGTTGTGATTTCAGAGTTTACAAAAAACCAAAAAGAGAACCCACTTGATCATTTAACAGCTTTTTATATGGATAAAATTTTGCCATTTGTTGGAGGAGTAATATCTAAAAATAAAGAAGCTTATAGATATTTGCCAGATAGTATAGATGAGTTTTTAACTACAAAAAATCTTTGTTTGGAGCTTGAAAAGGCTGGGTTTGAAATAGTTTATACAAAGGCTTTTTCTATGAAAATATCAACTTTAATAATTGCAAAAAAATTATAAATGAATCCAATTAATGTAACTACATTAAATACACAAATAAAATCTCTTCTTGAAACAACTTTTATGCAAGTTGTAGTTTCTGGAGAGATTTCTAATTTAGTAATTCATAACTCATCTGGTCATATATATTTTTCAATTAAAGATGAAAACTCAACAATATCTTGTGTTATGTTTAAGGGTAATACAAAATATTTAAAATTTGAGCTAGAAAATGGTCAAAAAGTGCAAGTTACTGCAAATATAACTGTATTTGTTCCTAGAGGAAATTATCAACTTTTATGTACGAAAATTGAACCAGATGGAATTGGAAGTTTAGCACTAGCATTTGAGCAGCTAAAAACAAAACTTCAAGCAAAAGGCTATTTTGAAACAAGTAGAAAAAAGAATTTGCCAAAATACCCAAAAAAAATAGCCATTGTTACAAGTCCAACTGGAGCTGCTATTGAAGATATGAAAAAGGTTGCAAGTTCAAGATGGGGATTGTGTGAATTGATACTTATTCCTACTTTAGTTCAAGGAGAACAAAGTGTTTTTGATATTGTAAATAGTATCAAATTTGCAGATACTTTAGCATGTGATTTAATGATTATTGGAAGAGGGGGAGGAAGTATTGAAGATTTATGGTCATTTAATAGTGAAATGGTTGCAGATGCAATTTTTGAAGCAAAAACACCAATAATTTCAGCTGTTGGGCATGAAACAGATATACTAATAAGCGATTTTGTGGCAGATATTAGAGCTGCAACTCCTTCTAATGCTATGGAGATAGCATTACCTGAAAAGAATCAACATCTTTTATATATTGATTCTCTTATTAGTGATTTAGAGAATAAATTTAAAAATATTTTAAAAATTAAAGAAAATGAATTAATATCTATGAAGAGTTTATTAGAGCAAAATTCAATTGAGTCTAAATTTAATTTTATTGAAAGCCAAATAAATCTACTTAAGAATAGTTTTTTAAGTACAATGACTCAAAAATTTGAGATATTTAAAAATATTTTAGAAAATGCAAAGCAAAATTATATTTTAAATAATCCTGAAAACAAAGATAAAAAAGGTTTTGTTCAACTTAGTTTTGAAAATAAAATAACGGAGTTAGAGAGTTTAAAAATAGATGATATTATAGAGCTTCAAACTGCCAAAACGATTGCTACTTGTAAAATAATAAGTTTAAAAAAACAAAAATAGAGTTTAAGTTTACAATTGATAAAATAAAGAAAATATGCTGTTAAAAGGAACATTATGGAAAATAAAGATGCTAAAACTACGAATTCATCAAATATTACTGAATTTATGACTTTTGAGTTAGGAAAGATGAAATATGCAATAGAGCTTCCTAAAATAAAAGAGATACTAACTTATCCTGATAATATTACAACTTTGCCAAATACAGAAAGTTGGGTAAAAGGTTTGATTAATTCAAGAGGAGAAGTTGTTCCTATTTTGGATATTAGAATAAAATTTCATACAGGTGAGATTGTTTATAATGAAAGCACAACAATAATTACAGTATTAACTGAAGATAAAAGGATGATAGGGATAGTTGTAGATAAAGTTGATGATGTTCAGAAACTTGATACAAGCCTTTTAGCAGCAGTTTCAGAAATGGGTTCAGGTATTCCTGCAAGATATTTAAAAGGCTTTATTAGATTAGACAATAATCAAATGCTAGTAATAATGGATATTGAAAAAGTTGTAGCAAAAAGCGAACTAGAAGATTAATTATATGAACATTAATAGTGAATTATTAAAAAAATATACTCTTTTATATGTAGAAGATGATGATGTAATTAGAACTGAATTATCTTCACTATTAGAGAATTTTTTTAATAAAGTTTTTGTTGCAAAAGATGGAAAAGATGGACTTAGAACTTATCTTACAAATCAAGATAATATAGATATTATTTTAAGTGATATTAATATGCCAGAGTTAAATGGTATAGAGATGATTAAAAAAGTAAGAAGTATAAAAGATGATGTTCCTGTTATTTTTGCAACAGCACACTCTGATAGTGATTTCTTAATAGAAGCTATTAAGTTAAGAGTTAAAGAATATGTAGTAAAACCGCTTGATATAAAAAAATTACTACTTTATATTGAAGATATTGCTAAAAATCTGGAACTTGAAAAATTATTAAAGCAACAAAGAGAAGAACTTATAAAATTTAAAGAGATATTAGACTCAAATAACTTACTTTTAAAATTGGATAATAATTTTAAAATAACTTATGCAAATAAACTTTTTTCTAAAACTCTTTTATATAAAAAAAACACTTTATTAGGTATGCAATTAGATGATTTGAAGCATAATAATAGTGCAAAAAAGACTTTTGAAGAGATATTTCAAAAACTAGTTAATAAAGAATCTTGGGAAGGAAACTTAAAACTTAAAAAGTTTGATGATACTTTTTTGGATACAAAAAGCAGTATTATTCCTGATTTAAATGAAGATTTGCAGATGCAAGGTATTATTTTGATAGCTTATGATGTTACTAAAGAGCAAGAGCTAAAAAGGCAAATGCAATTAGCATTAATAAAAGAAAAGAGTATAAATTTACAAAAATCAAAAGAGCAAAGTTTTGAGCAGGATATTTTGATAAATGATTTAAATAATGAACTAGAAGAGCTAAAAAAAGAATTAGAGATTTTTAAATCAAAAAATAACTCAAATAATAATGAAAAAAGTCTATTAAAAAAACAACAAGATGAAAATATTAAGCTAAGCGATGAGATACAAGAGCTAAAAAAAGAGATAGATAAATTAAATAATATTATAGAAACTAGTGATTCAAGTGAAGTTTTGAAAGAAAAATTGGAATATTGGGAACAAAGATCAAAGCAAGAAAGTGAAAAATTAGAGAGTTTAGAAAAAGCAATAATAGCAAATGTAGAACCTTCTATTATTGAAAAAATATTTAATTAGATTTTACTATAAAATATTATTTTATCATCAATAAAAGAGGTTATTTGAAAACCTCTTTTAAAGCATCTTTTCTTTGTTGAATAGAGCTTGGATTTTGGTTAATCTTCTTTTCTTCACCTTTTGGAGATAAAATTTGAAAAAATACTATAATTGTGAGTATTAACAAAACTACTAAAATGATTACTAAACTTTTAATTGAATTCATATATTCTATCTCCTTTAAGTAATTTTCCTCTTAAACTCTTCCTTGCTCATACATAGCTCTTAACTTCTCTTTCTCTTTTTTATTTGCTTCTTTTAAAGACTCTTTGCTTCTATATTTATCTATATTAAATCCTAAGAACTTAACAAATGGAGATACAACAAATATTGAAGAGATTGTTCCTATTATAATACCTGCAAACATCGTAAATGAAAAGGCATAAATAATCTCACCACCAAAAATAAGCATAGTTGTAACAACAAAAAGTGTAGCAACAGAAGTTAAAACTGTTCTTGATAAAGTTCTACTTACAGATTCATTTATAAGTTTATCTAAATCTCTCTCTTTGCTTATATGTAGGCTTTCTCTAATTCTATCATTTACAATAATCGTATCATTTACTGTATATCCAACTAAAGTTAAAATAGCAGCTATCATATCAAGATTTACATCAATTTTAAATAGACTAATTAATCCTAATGTGATAATAACATCATGAACAAGCCCTATAATTGAAGCGATTGCAAATCTCCATTCAAATCTTACAGCTATATAAATAAGCATTGCTAAAAGAGCCATTGTTAATGCCATAGTCCCTTTTGTTCTAAGCTCTGCCCCAACTTTTGCTCCAACCATATCAATTTTTCTTATTTCAAAATTTCCTGTTGGAATTAAAATTTTATTCATATCATCACTTATATCATTTGTAACATCACTTGAACTTCCAGTAAATCTAATAGTTACCTCTTCTGGACTACCAAACTCTGCTACTGTTGAACCTGTATATTTAGTACCTTCTAAAACTTCTCTAATTTTATCAATTGGTGCTGTTTGTTCATATTTTACTTGAACAATAGTTCCACCAACAAAATCAATTCCATAATTTAAGCCTCTTGTTAAGAGTAAAAAAATTGAAGCTACAATTAAAATTCCAGAAAAACCTAAAAATATAAATTTTTTACCCATAAAATCATATGTTTTACTATTATTAAAAATTTCCATTAAGCAACTCCAAACCATTTTTTATTGTTTTTATCTTTTGCGATTTTTGGTAAAATTGCTTGATAAATACCATGAGTTCCAACTATTGAAGTTAGCATAGAAGTTAAAACACCTATAGATATAGTAACTGCAAAACCTTTTATAGCCCCACTTCCATAAGCATATAAAACAATTGCTACCAATAAAGTTGTAATATTTGCATCTATAATTGCTCTTAGAGCATTTGAATATCCATCCTCAATAGCCTTATGAACACTAGCACCGCTTCTTAAAACTTCTCTAATTCTTTCATTTATAATTACATTTGAGTCAATTGCCATACCAATTGTAAGGATAATTCCAGCCATTCCTGGAAGAGTTAATGTTGCACCAAAAAGAGCAATAACTGCTAGAAGAATAAAAATATTTGCTACAAGTGCTATATTTGCAATAACTCCAGCTCTTCTATAATAAACTATCATAAATAAGAAAATTAAAACTGTTCCAGAAATTAAAGCTATCATTGAAGCTTTAATACTATCAGCTCCTAAAGATGGACCAACACTTCTTTTTTCAAGTAGATTAACACTTGCTAGTAATGCTCCACTTCTAAGTGCAATAGCTACATTTCCAGCTTCTTGTATAGTAAATCCTCCACTAATTTGTCCACTTCCTCCACCAATTCTCTCATTTATATTTGGAGCTGAATAAACTTTACCATCTAAAACAATTGCAAGTCGTTTACCCACGCTTTTGCCTGTAAAATCTCCAAAAATTCTAGCTCCCGCACTATTTAATGTGAAATTAATAATTGGTTGATTTGATTGATTATAAGCAACTTGAGCATCAACTATTTGATTTCCATCTAAAATTGGTATCTCTTTTACAAGATATTTTTTATTAGGATTGTTTATATCTTCTAAAATTAAATCTCCATACGCAGCTGCTTGAGAGCTTGTCATTTGATAAACTTGTTCATTTTTATCTTCATCTACTGCCATAAGCTCAAGATTTGCTGGTTTTGATATTAAATCTCTAGCAGCTTTTTCATCTTCAGCCGTTTTAATTCCAGGTAGTTGAACAACTATATCACTTTCACCTTGTCTTAAAACTGTTGGTTCAGATAATCCAAATTGGTCAAGTCTATTTCTAATTGTTTCCACAGCTTGAGCTACTGAGTAATCTTTTGTTTTTAAAACCTCTTCATTTGTGAGTTTTAATTTATATTCAAGATTATCTTTAAGTACCTCTAATCCACTAATTTCACTTAACATTTTGTCTATTTTAGGCATCTCATCTTTGTCTAAAACAGAAAAAACAACACTATTATTCTCAACAGTTAATCCATCAATTAAAAGTTCTTCATCATCACTAAAATATTTAACCGCTGTAGCTATTGATTTCATTTTAGAAGTTACTGCTTCTTCAGTGTTTACACCTAAAAGCATATGAAGACCACCTTGTAGGTCTAATCCTAAATTTACTTTTTTCCCATAATCTGTTTGAAGTAAAGAAGGTAGTGAAAAAATTACACCAAAAATAATACTAATTATAAAAATAACGAGTTTGAAATTAAAAATTTTCAATTTTAATCCTTAAAATAAGAGATTTGCAAGTATAAGATATGAAACTCATATCTTATATATTTTATTCAGATATTAATCTAGCAACGAATTCTTTAGCTAGTTTCATTTCCGAATTATCGTTGTTTTTGATTAAAAAATAAGTTTCTTCAACCTTAACAACTTCAACCATTAAGCCACCATTTGTTACAATCTTATCACCTTTTTTAAGACCAGCTATCATATCTTTATGAGCTTTAGCTTGTTTTTGCTGTGGTCTAATAATTAAAAAGTAAAAAATTGCAAATAATGCAACAAGAGGTAACAATGAGCTTAAAATATCTGCACTTTGACCGTCCATTAAAATTCCTTTTAAAAAGTAGATTATAATGTTTTTATTAAAAACCAATCATTTTAACAAAATTAATCTAATAAAAGGCTTCATAACAGCCCTTATGTTAAGTGCTTTTATATACTTTAGTTATTTTGGCTTTGAAATAAAGATAGTAAATTCAATTTTTGCTATTGCAGGAATTTATCTTCTTTTAACAATTCCTAAAAAAGCTCTATTTTTTGCTGGATTTTTTACAGGAATATTTTGGTGTAATTGGATGGCTGTAAGTCTTCAATACTATGATTTAACATATATTTTTCCATTTGTTCTTTTAGGAATTGGAATAGTTTTTGCAATAATTTTTTATCTTTTTTCTATTTATGATAATTTAATTTTTAGAAGTGTTGCTATTTTTATTTTTACATTTATTTCTCCATTTGGATTTAATTGGCTAAAGCTAGAGCTTTTATTTGTGGACTCTTATTTTAGTACCTCTAAAATAGCTTTTTTAGTGATAGTTTGCTCTTTAACACTTTTTGTTTATCTAAAAAAATTTAGATTTGCTCCTCTTTTTTTGTTAATTTTTGCTCTTGATTTTCCAAAAAATATGAATATTGAAGAACCAAATATAAATATAGAAATGCCTCAAATGATGGTTAATCAAGATTTAAAATGGCAAAAAGAGTATTTAAATGATTTAGTAGATAATAATTTTAAAATAATAGAAAATGCTATAAATGAAAAAAAAGATTTGGTTGTTTTACCTGAAACATCTTTCTCTTTTATTCTAAATAAAAAGCCCGAAATTTTAAATATTCTTCTTGAATACTCTTATAGTATTGATATTATTGTTGGTTCACTTTATGTGGAAAATAGAGAGATTTTTAATGCATCTTATCACTTTTCTAATGGAAGTTATGAAGTAGCAAAAAAGGTTGTTCTTGTTCCTTTTGGAGAAGAAATACCATTTCCAAAATTTATGGTTGATATTATAAATAATATTTTTTATGAAGGAGCCAGTGATTATAGTAAAGCTTTGGCTCCAACAGATTTTATTATAAAGGGTGAAAAATTTAGAAATGCGATTTGTTATGAAGCGACAACAGATAAGATTTTTGAAAATTTAAATGATACAAAATATATGATTGCTATTTCAAATAATGCTTGGTTTATACCATCTATTGAGCCAACTTTGCAAGATTTACTTTTGAAGTATTATTCAAAAAAATATGGTGTTATGATTTTTCATATTGTAAATGGAAGTAAAAATAAAATTTATAAACCCTAAAAATAATAAAAAATTCCAAATTTAAAAATATCTTGTTTTAAATCTAAATTGTCATTTTTATAATTTAGATTTAAAGCTAAGTTTCTGTCTAAACTATATGTAGTAAATAGCTCAAATACTCTATTTTCAAACTCTTTATTATATTTATCATAAGAAAAAGAGCTTCCTAATTTAAATTTTTCAAAAATATTTGATACAAAACCAATATTTGATCCAATTGATATATATTGTTTATTTGCTTTATATAAAATATTTGTAGCTATATTTGAGTAAAAAATTGTATCAAAAAAAGAAAGAGACAGTCCAAACTCAGGCTTTATTTTGAAAAATAGCTCATTGTTAAAATGATCAAAGCTACTATCTATTCCCCATGAAATTGGTTTAAAAATCATATCTCGTGGGGCTAAAGATTTTATTTTCAAAAGAGTAAATCTATCTAGCTTTAAATCTTTATTTTTCTCTTTTTTAAAATTTAAATCGAAAAAATCTATATAAGCACCTTCCAAATAGCCATTTTCAATATCATAAATATCATTATAAGCTGGTTTTATTCCAAACATAAAGCTATCATTTGAAGTATAAAAAAGATTTAATCTTGCAGAATCATGAGAATTTATTGGATTAATAGGTTCTCTTATATCATAATTTGAAGGCTCGCCAAATCTGCTTCTTTGTTTCAAAATATTTAAATATTTTTTAGTATATTCATCTTTTTTTAGTTTATTTTCGGCTCTTTCATATTGTAAATAGATACTTTTTAAATCTAAATAAGCAATTTTATCGCTTCTACTTAAGCTCTCTTCTAAATTTTTATCTTCTTTTAAAAATTCATTTATAAACTCTTTATTTTCTATATTTTCGTTTAAAATATGCTTCATTTTTTTCATATTCGAATATCTATAATTTGAAGAAGAGATTAAATTGTTTTTAGAAATTAGCTTTATTGTATCAAGAGGAATTGTTTTAAATGAAAAATTATTTACTAAATCAAGAGTTGGTCTTGCAACTTCTAAAAGCCATAAAATTGCGTATGAACAGTTCTCTTTAAAGAAAAAATAGTCAGCATAAGAGTCCTTTAATTCCCAAGCATGAAGTGTCAATTTTTTTATTTCATCCTCATTCAAATTTAGTTCATATTCGAAAATATCTCTTTGTTCAAGGTTGTTGTACTCTTTTATTTTTTCATAATAGGGTAAAATTGAGTATCTTCCTTCATACTCTCCAAAAATTCCTTTATAAGCATAGATAAAACCGTTTTTTTCATCAGTTTTTGCTGCATAGTTAATAGCATTTGAGATAAGTGGGGTATTTTTATCACTTGATATTTTAATAAATGTATGCCCATACATAGATGCTGGAGAGTTAATATGAGAAGTTGGAAAAACTAATGTTGCATATTTTGCATTAGTTTCATTTAGATATTGATTCAAATCTTTACAACTATACTCTTTTATATTTTCATTTAAATTTGGAATTTGCTCTTTTAACCACATAACTCTAAGAGGAAACTTGCATAAAATATCATTTTTTCCTGTTTTTAAAGATTCTATAGTTTCAAATAACTCTTTTTTTAAATCATTTTTACCATTTTTTGATACAAAAAAGTTATCTGAATCTATCTCGCTTTTGCCATCTCTAAAATGTAAAAGTTTTGACCAATAATTATTTTCATAAATTTTATTTTTTTCAACAAAGTTTTCAATATCGTTTGAAAAAAGAGAGTTAAAAAAAAAGAGTTTAAAGATAAATACTTTAAACCCTAATTTTGCAAGATTAAATATGTCTTGCAATGTTATCAATTACTTCTGCTGAGCTAACTTTTTCACTTGAATAAATATCTGAAAAATTTGCTTGTAATTTTGAAGCAAAATCCTCTTTATTTTCAATATTCATTAAAGCTGCAACTGTATTTAAAGTTTCACCTTTACCAGCAGAAATATCCATAGCTAACTCATCCATATTTTCATTTACAAATTTATGCAATTTATCATTTGATACAAAATTATTTGGTTTATTACAATTTGAAGTTCCACTTGTAATACCAAATGTTTGAGTTCCAGATGTACCATTTGTTGTAGCTGCTAAAACTTGTAGCACTGTTGAATTTTGATTTTTTATAACCAAAGAACCTAATCCACAACCAGTATTTTGGTTTGCATATAGTGAAGTTGCTAATCCTAAAGCTGCAACAACTGAAAGAATTTTTTTCATATTTATCTCCTTTTATTTGATGTACTATTTTATAAACTTTTTACTTTAAAAGCTTTTAATTTGATACTTTATTATAACAATATCTATTATTTCTTTTTTCTTTAAATTTTTTTCTATTTGCAAATCTAAACAATATTTTAAAATATTTTTAAAATCCTTTGATTCTTTAAAGCCCAAAGAAATTAGCTCTTTACCACTAATTTCAAGTTTTATAGGTTTATTGTAAATATCTAATTTTATTGCTAAATTTTTTATTTCTAAAATATTTTTTGTATTTAAAGCCTCTTCAATTAAAATTAAATCTTCTAAATTTAGTACTAAGGATAATCTTTTTAAACTTTTTTCATTTAAATCTATACTATTTTTTGATAAAACTAAGATATTTTCTATAAATTTTTTATCGTTTGTAATCTTATTTAGAAAAGCAAATATCTCTTTTTCCTTTTCGTTTTTTAAAATCATTGCAAAAAAAAGATATAGTTTTCTAAAATCTTCAATATTTTTTTCTTTTAAAATTTTTGATAAATTATCAATACTTTTATAAGAATTTTTAAAATTTATAGAAAATATTTCAAAATAATCAATAAGTTTTAATCCAATACTTGGTTTTTCCGATTTTAAAAACAACTTTTTTAACTCTTCAAAAACTCGTTCTTTTGGAAGAAAGTTTAATTCACCATTTTCTACAATTTTTTTACATAATTTTTTTGTATCAATACAAAGTTCAAAATCAAATCTTGAAGCAAAACCAATAGCTCTAAAAACTCTTAAACTATCTTCTACAAAAGTCTTATTATCTATATGTTTTATTTTTTTATTTTCTAAATCTTTTATCCCATTATTTGGGTCTATAAATGAGTTTGTAAAATAATCATAATATATTGAATTAATTGTAAAATCGCGTCTTAATGAAGCATCTTTTATAGTTAAATTTGAATCTGTAGTTATTAAAAAATCTCTATGAGAATTTCCTGTTTTTTTTTCAGTTCTTGGAAGGGAAAAATCAAATTCAAATTCATCACTTTTTAGTTTTAAAACCCCAAAAGATTTTCCCACAAAGTTTAGCTTCCCAAAATTATTTAAAATTTCAGCTAAATCATCAAGTGAGTTTACATTAAAAACTTCAATATCAAAATCTTTAATCTCTTTGTTTAAAAAAAAATCTCGAACACAACCACCTACAAGATAAGCCTTAAAAGAGCTATCTTGTATTTTTTTTAAAATCTCTATTAAAATATTAGGAAGATTAATTTTTGCTGTATTGATATACATCTTGTTTAGGATATGGAATTGTAATTCCTTTTTCATCAAAAGTTGTTTTGATAGTTTCAAGTAATTCTGATTTAACTAGAGAGTAATTTGGAGTGTTTACCCATACATTTACAGATAAATTTACTGAAAAATCTGCTAATTCAGCAACACTAATCCCAATACCTTTATCTGTTAAAATATTTTGAGTGTTATTTATAATATCTGTTAAAACTTCTTTTACCTCTTTAATATTATCTTCATAAGAAATTCCAATTATTAAATCAACTCTTCTTGTACTATTTGCATTTACATTTGTAATTGAACCTTTTGTAATTGCTCCATTTGGTACGATTATTTTTTGATTATCAGCAGTTAAAAAAACAGTATTAAAAATTGTAACTTCCGTAACTGTTCCACTAACTCCACCAGCATTTACACTGTCTCCTGCTTTAAATGGTCTAAATAGTATAATCATAACACCTGATGCAAAATTGTTTAAAGAGTCTTTTAAAGCCAAACCAACTGCTAAACCAGCAGCTCCTAAAATTGCCATAAATGATGTTGTTTCTACTCCAATTTTATTTAAAGCAGCTAAAATAATAACTGTAAGTAAAACATAATAAACTATATTTTGTAAAAACCTCACTAAAGTGCTTTCTACACCAGCTTTTTTAAGCATCACTCCCATAACTTTTACAATTTTTGATGCAAACCATTTTCCTATTACAAATATTAAAATTGCCATTAACAATGACATTGAATATTTAATTAATAGTTCTAATACATTATCTGGTATTAATTTATCAATATCTTTTGTTATTTGTGCTACTTCTTTTGTTATCTCTTTTTCTATATCCATTTTTTATCCTATTAAATTTTTTATTTTTTCTACAACTTCACTCGCACTAATTTCTAGTTTTTCTAAAGTCTTTCTATCTACTAGCTCAACTATATTTTCACTAGCTCTTTTTCCAACAATTATTGCATATGGAAAACCAATTAGCTCAAAATCGCCCATTTTAAAACCAAATCTAGCATTTACTCTATCATCAAGTATTGTTTCTATTTTCGCTTCTTTTAGTTCTTTATAAAGCTTTTCACCTAAAAGAGCTTCTTCCTCCTTTTTTGAGTTTGATACAATAATATCAACCATAAATGGTGCTGTCTCTTTTGTCCAGATACAACCTTTTTCATCGTGGTTTTGCTCAATAACAGCAGCAACAAGTCTTGAAACTCCAATTCCATAACATCCCATAATAAATGGTTTTGTTTTTCCTTGTTCGTCTAAGAAATTTGCATTCATAGCTTTTGAGTATTTATCTCCTAGTTGGAAAATATGTCCAGCTTCAATTCCTTTTGTGTAAGATAATTTTCCACCACAACAAGAGCAAATATCTCCCTCTTTAACTGCTATTAAATCTTTATAAATTACATTTTCAAGCGAATTTAAATCAAAATTAATATAGTGATAATCCTCTTTATTTGCACCAATTACAAGATTATTATCCCCTTTTAGTTCATTATCAACAACAACTTTTATATCTTTTGGTAAATCTTTGATTCCACAAAAACCAGCAACCAATCCAGCACTTGCAATTTCTTCAAGTGAAGCATCAAGAAGCTCTAAAGCATCAATAGCATTTAAAGCTTTTGTCTCTTCAAGTTCATCAACTCCTCGTATAAAAAATAGTACAATTTCACTTTTTTCTTTGAAAACTGCTTTTTTTATTACAGCTTTTAGTGCATAAAAAGGATCTCTATTTAAAAATGCGTTTACCTCTTCTATTGTTTTTAAATTTGGTGTATGAACTAATTCAAGCTCTTTTGTATCAAGTGCAGGTTTTGTAGCTTTTTTTCTTTTAGCTGCTTCAATATTTGCTGCATATTCACAACTATCACAAACAACAATTGTATCTTCTCCACTATTTGCTAAGATATGAAACTCTTTACTTCCACTTCCACCAATTGCTCCACTATCAGCTTCAACTACTCTAAAATCAAGCCCCAGTTTTGTATAGATTTTTTTATAAGTGCTTTCCATTAAGTTAAACTCTCTAATTAAATCCTCTTCGTTTGAGTGAAAAGAGTAAGCATCTTTCATTAAAAACTCTCTACCTCTCATAAGCCCAAATCGTGGTCTTGCTTCATCTCTAAACTTTGTATTTATTTGATATAGATTTATTGGCAACTCTTTATATGAAGTTATTCGATTTTTTACCATATTTACAACAGACTCTTCATTTGTAGGACTTAAAACAAAGTTTGCACCTTTTCTATCTTTAAATCTAAGCATTTCAGTACCCATAGTTAAATCTCGTCCAGATTCTTCCCATAAAGAAAGAGGTGTAACAAATCCAAACTGCACTTCACATGCACCAGCTTCATCCATCTCATCTTTTACAATTTTTCTAATTTTATCTAATACAATTTTTCCTAAAGGCATAAAATCGTAAATTCCAGCTCCTGTTTGTGATATAAATCCACCTCTTATTAAAAACTGATGCGATGGTAAAGATGCATCATTTGGGGTCTCTTTTGTTGTTGGAATAAAAAAGTTATTAAATCTCATTTTATATTTTCCTATAATTAATTTTATTTATTGATTTTTTGCTAAATGCTCACATTTAAGTGACTCTATATTATTTGCTGTTTTTGTAAACATATTTTGTACAGTTTGAGTTACTAAATCGCACTGTTTTGATTTTGAAATCTCTTTTAACTGTTTTGATGGAATATGCAAATATTCTGTGATTACAGTTTGGCAAAGCTTTTTAATATTTTCTTCATACTCTTTTGGAACAAAGCCTTTTTTTATAGCATTTTGGAGTTTTTTCTCTATAATTTTTTCACCTTTTAAGTATAAATCTTTAATTACTGGTTCAATATCAAGATTTTTTAGCCAATCAAAAAACTCTAAAGTAGATCTTCCAACTATCGTATAAGCCTCTTTTGCTTGTGCTGATCTTTGTGTCATATTCGCATTTACAATCTCTTGTAAATCATCTACAGAGAAAATTTCTAAATCAAACATTGATATATCTTCATCAATATCTCGTGGAACAGCTATATCAAACCAGTATCTATTTATACTTGAACTAGGAGCATTTTCGCTTGTAATAATTGGATAAGGTGCTGAAGTTGCAGTTATCATAACAGCATAACTTTCAAGTAAAAACTCCAAATTACTATATGGTTCTACTTTTACATCTGCTTCAAAACTATTTGCTAAAGTTTGAGCTTTTTTAATATCTCTACTTGTTATTGTTACATCAAATCCAGCACTAAGCAAATGTTTTACAGCTAATTCACTCATCTCACCAGCCCCAATTACAAGTGCAGCTACATCTTTTGTATCACCAATTAACTCTTTTGCTTTTGCAACCGCTGTTGAAGCAACCGATACTGAACCCGTACCCAAACTTGTAGCCGTTCGCACTTGTGCTGCACACTTAAATGCATAGTGCATCACTCTACTAATATGCTCACCACAGTAGTTTTTACTTTGTGAAAATCTAAAAGCATCTTTTAGTTGTCCAACAATTTGTGTTTCACCAATTACAAGCGAATCAAGTGCAGCTGCCACTGAAAAAAGGTGATGAACTGCTGTATCATTGTCGTAAATATCAGCTCTATCATATAAAAAATCAAAATCAAGACTTGAATAAACTGATAGTTTTTCTATAATATCTTTGCTACTTTGTTTTACATTTGAAGTTTTTGTGATAATTTCAACTCTATTACAAGTCGATAAAAGCACAACTTCTTTTGTGTTTTCAAACTCAATTAACTGTTTTATGAATCTATCTTTTTTGTCTTCATCATTAAAAGCTAGTTTTTCTCTTTGTTTAATATCAATATTTTTATGCGAAAAACTAATTACTAAATAACTCATATTTAAAACTCTCTTTCAATCATAGCTTTCATTATATCTATTAGTTCACTACTATTTTTTTCATCTTTTATAGAATTTATTGCTAAAAGTCCTATGTTTTTTGCCTCTTTTATAGCATCATTTAAAGCATTTGTTGTTTTCATCTGCTCTTTTATCCATAAAATCTCATCTTGGTTTAAATCTTTTTTATATAAAGATTTTAAATACTCTTTATTCTCAACTCTTTCATACAAATACAAATATGGAATAGTTACTTTTCCCTCTTTAAAATCGTGCATAGATGGTTTTCCAAGAGTCTCTTCATCTTGAGTAATGTCTAAAATATCATCTATCATTTGAAATGCCAAACCTAAATTTTTACCATAATTTGCAAATTTTTGGCTATCAAGATTGGCTAAAATTGCGGCACTTCTTGCACTTGCTTCTATTAATGATGCTGTTTTTTTATAAATCATCTCTAAATAATCTTCGTATGATGAGTTAAAAGATTTTGTTAAATCAACATCCATCATCTCGCCAATACTAAGTTCTGTAACTGCATTTGATATATGATATGCTACTTTTTTATCCATTTGTGATAGTTCTGTAAATGCTCTTGAATATAAAATATCTCCAAACATAATTGAAGTTTTATTATCATAAAGTGCATTTATAGAGGGTTTTCCTCTTCTAGTGTCTGCATCATCTATTACATCATCGTGAAGAAGTGAAGCTGCATGAATCATTTCAACAACTGCACAAAGTTTTATGCTCTCAATGTTTACACCAGCAATTTTAAGAATTAGTTTAGATCTTAACATCTTTCCTGTTGAAAGTTTTGTAAGCAACTCTTCCGTTTTTTTATAATCACAAATTTTAATAAACTCTAAAATCTTATCTTGTACTTCTTTTAAAATATCCACTTAACTATCCAATCTACTTATAATATCTCCAGAAACTTCCATATAAAGCCCCTTTTTCATAGAGTTTACATCATCTTGATTTTCGTTTTTAAAATCTTGCAAAAATGAGTTTATATCAAAATCTTCATCTTTTCCTTGACCTACAATAAGTTCTAAAATTGCTAATTTTTCAAAAACCTTATCAAGTTCATCTTCAAGTAAATCTCTATGCGTTTGCTCCATAATATCAAAAAACTTCGATTTTGGGCTTCCAAAAAAGATGTCATCATCATCTTCAGTAAACCAATCTTTAAACTTACTCATTATTTTTCTAACCTAACTCTAACACTTTTTGCATGTGCTTCAAGACCTTCAGTATCAGCTAATAAGGCACATGGTTCACCTAAATCTTGTATTGCTTTTTTTGAGAAACTTATAATTGAACTTTTTTTCATAAAGTTTTCCACATTTAAAGGACTATAAAATTTAGCTGTGCTTCCTGTTGGAAGTGTATGGTTTGGTCCAGCAATATAATCACCAATTGGCTCAGGTGTGTTTTCTCCTAAGAAAATAGCTCCTGCGTGTTTTATATATGGTAGTAGCTCAAAAGGGTTTTGTGTCATAACTTCTAGGTGTTCAGGTGCTATTTCATTCATAAGTTCTAAGGCTTCTTCCATATTTTTTGCAACAATTATTGCCCCTCTATCATCTATTGATTTTTGTGCAATATCTTTTCTGCTTAGAGATTTTAAAATCTCTTCAACTTCAATACTAGTTTTTTGTGCTAATTTTTCGCAAGTTGTAATTAAAATTGAACTTGCCATCTCATCGTGTTCTGCTTGTGAAAGTAAATCAAATGCCACATATCTTGCGTTTGCACTACTATCTGCTAATATTCCAATTTCACTAGGACCTGCAATCATATCAATATTTACTTCCCCAAAAACCATCTTTTTAGCTGTTGCTACAAAGATATTTCCAGGTCCTGTTATTACATCAACTTTTTTTATAGTTTTAGTCCCATAAGCCATAGCAGCAACGGCACTAGCTCCTCCAACTTTATAAACTTTTGAAACTCCACATAAGTGACAAGCTGCAAGAAGTAACTCATTTATTTCATTATTTGGAGTTGGAGTGCAAACAACTATCTCTTTAACTCCAGCAACCTTTGCTGGAATTGCATTCATTAATAAACTACTTGGATATGCGGCTTTTCCACCTGGAATATAAAGTCCTGCTCTATCAACAGGAGTTACTTTTTGCCCTAGAATTGTACCATTGTCTTCAAAATCAAGCCACGATTTAGGAAGTTGTTTTTCGTGATATGCCTTTATTCTGTCGTGTGCTGTGTGAAGTGAAGCTCTTAATTTTTCATCAATATTTTCGTATGCTTTTTTCATATCTTCTTGTGAAATTAAAAGCTCATCATCACTTTTTACTTCCCATTTATCAAATTTAAAAATATGTGTTTTTAAAGCTTCATTACCAGATTCTATAATTTCATCAATAATAGTTTGCACTATTTGTGAAACACCTTTTATATCGCTTTTTGCTCTACTTAAAATAGCTTCGAACTCATTTTTAAAACTACTATCTTTTGTATTAATTATTTTCATTTTACTTTTCCTAAAATTTCATTTACTACTAAATCTATATCTCTATTTTCTACATCTACAATGATATTTGCAACTTTTTCATACTCTACACTTCGTTGATTATATAGCTTTAAAGCCTCTTTTTTATTTTTTAAAAGTGGTCTTTTTTTAATCTTTGCCTTTGCATTAGGAGCTTTTTTTATTCTTGTTAAAATCCCTTCAAAAGATGATTTAAGATAAATTACAGTTCCTATATTTTGAAGATTTTCTTGTTTATAAAAACCACCACCTGTTGAAATTATCGTATTTTCTACGCTATTTTCAAGCCAAAGTGCTGTTTTTTTCTCTAAATTTCTAAAATATGGCTCACCATCTTTTGCAAAGATTTTTTTTATTCTTCTATTTTCAAGACTCTCTATTAAATCATCTGTATCAATAGCAAAATAGTCGCTTTTCTTTACCAAAGCCCTTGCTAGTGTTCCTTTTCCAACACCCATAAATCCAATTAAAATAATATTATTTTTTTTCATTTCTCAATCTTTTTTTCAATAATTTGAAGATTATATCTAAAAGTTTGTAAATTTTCTTTTGTATCTTTCAATCATAGTCTCATTTCCTAAGATTCCACCTTGATGAATATATAAAAAAGTTAGATTTTCTTTATACTCTAAATTTTTTACATAATTTTCAAAAACAATCCATCCTAAACTATCATAAAGTAGGTCAAACTCAATATTTGTCTGCTCTTTTAACTCTAAATGTTTAAAATAAAACTCACTATAAAGTTTTCCAAAGTGGTATTTTTTATTTTTTTGTAAAATTGTGGGAAAATTTTCATTTTCAAGCTCTAAAAACTGCTTTTTAAGGTACTCATCATCTCCTACACAAGAGCATGTAAGAACTTCAAAAGGTAAATTTTGTTGCAAATAAAGGGCAGTTGTTCCTGTGCCACTAGGTAAAAATATTTTCAAATATTTTTCATCTATATTTTGCTCTTTTGCCCAAAATTTTATCTCATTTGCAAGAATTTCTATTCCATATTTTGCCTCTTTTATTGCACCACCTTCAACGATAAATAGTTCATCTTCATTGAAATTTTCAGGAACTTCACCAATAATTAAATTCATACCATTTTCTAGGGATTTTTTATAGTTTCCACTTGGATTTTCTTTTAGATAATTTGGCAAATATTTTATATAGTAGTCAAATTTTAGGTTTTTTAGTTTACATAAAACAGAAAGTGAATACATTGCATTTGATTGGGCTGAACCATAAGAGATGATTTTTTTATAAGAGCTTAAATCACTTTTTAAAAAATAGTAAAACTTTCTAGCTTTATTTCCAGAGAAATCAATATGCAATAAATCATCTCTTTTTATAAAATATTTTTGATTGTTTAAAAAAATCTCATCAACTCTTGAATTAGCAATTTGCATTGTAACCTAACCATCTATAAATAAATTTTGAATATAATACAGTAAATTTTTAAAAGGCTTGTTTATGGATATTTTAGGTTTTATTGATAAGGGTGGAGTTATTGTCTATATTTTAATATTTTTAAATTTTATTGGTTTTTCAATAATTATTTATAAATTTATAACTCTTCCAAGAGTTAATAAAATTTTATTAAATATTACAAATAATCTTGATAAAAGCAGAGATTTTGAACCACAAATTGAGTATGAAGTAAAAAAACTTGAAAGTGGTTTGGTTATTATAAAAAATATTGCAATAATATCTCCACTTTTAGGACTTTTAGGAACTGTTGTTGGAATATATTCATCTTTTGAAGCAATTAGTCAAAAAGGCTTAGGTGATCCAACAATATTTTCAGGTGGAATTGCAGTTGCATTAATTACAACAATTGCAGGAATTATTGTTTCAATTCCTCATCAAATAGCTTATAATCATTTTATTTCATTTATTGATAAATTAGAACTTAAAGCAAAAAAAGAGATTTTGGGAAGATAATGAAAAGAAGAGAACATTTAGGGCTTGATTTAACCCCAATTATTGATGTTGTTTTTATTTTACTTATTTTCTTTTTAGTTACAAGTGTTTTTAAAGAGGAAGAGTTAGCTTTGATGCTTGATTTGCCAAGCTCAAATGCAAAAGAGATTCAAGTAAAATCTGAACAGATTTTTATAGAATTAAGTGTTGATAAACTTGCAATTAAAGGAATTGAAGTCTCTTTCGCATCTTTGGAAGATAATCTAAAAGAGATAAAAAACAAAGATGAACCTGTAATTGTAAGAATTGATAAAAAAGTTCCTTATGAAAGAGTTGTAAAAGTTCTTGATTTACTTCAAAAATATAGCTTAAATAATCTAGCTTTAGTTACTAATGAGGAGAAAAAATGACAAGTCCAGTAATAAAAAATAGAACTTTTCAACCATTTGTAAAATGGGTGGGTGGGAAAAGAGGACTTTTATCTCAAATTATTCCACTTTTACCAAAAAAATTTAATAACTACTTTGAGCCATTTGTTGGTGGTGGAGCTTTATTTTTTGAGCTTTACTCTTTGGGATTATTAAAAGATAAAAAAGTTTTTTTATTTGATATAAATAGTGAACTTATAAATGCTTATAGTGTTGTAAAAAATAGCCCAACTCAACTTATAAAAGAGCTTGAAATTTTAAAACAAAATCACTCAAAAGAGCAATTTTATGAAATTAGGGCTTGGGATAGAGAAGAAGATTTTTTAAAAAGAAGCGATGTGCAAAGAGCTTCAAGATTTATATATCTAAATAAAACTTGTTTTAATGGACTTTATAGAGTAAATAAAAAAAATCAGAACAATGTTCCAATGGGAAATTATAAAGAGCCAAATATTTGTGATTATGAAGTAATTTTAAATGCAAGTATTGCTTTAAAAAATGTAACTATTTTAAATGTTAGTTATAAAGAAGTTTTAAAATATGCTTCAAAAGGCGATTTAGTTTATTTTGATCCACCTTACTATCCACTTACACAAACTTCTAGTTTTACATCTTATAGTGAGTTTGAATTTCTAGAAAAAGAGCAAAAAGAACTCTTTGAAGTTTTTAAAAGTTTGAGCAAGATTGGCTGTAATGCATTTCATAGTAACTCAGATACAGAGTTTATAAAAAATTTATACAAAGATTTTGAAATAGTTGAGATTTTTGCAAATAGGTTTATAAATAGCAAAGGCGAAGGTCGTGGGAAGATTAGTGAAATTATTATAAGGAGTTGTTATGAAAATAAATAAAAATTATTATAAATTATCAATTGAAGAAAAAAAAGAAATTTTTGTAAACAATTTAGTGGCAACAAATAGAAGTTTCAACTTTTATGTCAATTGGAAAAATGCTAAAGCATATAAAGATTTAGAAATAGAATTAAACTCTCTAAATGTTCTTATAAGAGTTAGTGAAGAAGATTTTAAAAATAAATTTACAAATCTATTAAAAAAAGTACCTAGTGTTATAAAGGCTTTTCCTTTATTGTTTGCCTTATCTAAAAAGGAAAGAAATGAATTAGCAAAAGGTAAAAATATTTTAAAAATTCTAGAAAATGAAAGTTTAGATGAAAATGCAATAGAATTTGATTTTAAAGAAAAACAACATTATTCACAAAAAGAAATTGAAAAATATTTTAATTTATTTACAAAAATAGGATTAAAAAAACTATTTCAAGAATTACTTGAGAAGAATGTAATCGATTATGTAATAGGAGTTTTAGTAGGTTTAGACTCAAATGGGAGAAAAAATAGAGGTGGTCAAGCTTTTGAATTAGCTTGTGAACCAATTATAGAAAATATTTGTAAAAAGCATAATATAACTTTACACTCTCAAAAGCAGTTTAAATATTTAAAAGAAAAATATAATTTAGGAATTAATGAAGATTTAGCAAATAGAAAAGCTGATTTTATTTTAATTAAAGATAATGTATTTATGAATATTGAAGCAAACTTTTATTTTGATTCAGGCTCAAAGCCAGAAGAAATAATTGATTCTTATTTAAATAGAAATTTTGAATTAAAAAATAATAATATAAAATTCATTTATTTAACAGATGGTATTGGTTGCTGGGGAAATGTTGATAAAAATCAACTAACAAAAGGTTTTAAATCTATTGATTATATTATAAATTATCATATGCTAAAAGATAGCTATTTTGAAGATATAATTATTAAAGAATTTAATATCTCTTAAATTCTTTAAAAGGGATATTATGAAAAAGTTAAACCCAGAAAATTTCGAGCAAGAGTGTACAACAGTTTGGAGTTTTAGAAGAAGAGGAAATTGGGCAACTCACAACTCAAAATATAGAGGAAATTGGTCGCCTGAAGTTGTAAGAAATTTGCTTTTAAGATATTCAAATGAAAATGACTATCTACTAGATCCTATGATTGGTGGTGGAACAACTGCAATTGAATGTAAACTTCTAAATAGAAATTTACTAGCTCTTGATATAAATCCAAATGCAATAGAACTCACAAATAAAGCCTTAAATTTTGAGTGTGAATACAATCCAAAAATCAAAGTTACATTAAATGATAGTAGAAACTTATCTATGTTAAAAAATGAAAGTATAGATTTTATACTAAACCATCCACCTTATGCTGATATTGTAAAATATAGTGAAAAACAAATAGCCGAAGATTTATCAAATATTCACGATTTAGAAAAGTTTTGTGATGAGTATGAAAAAGTGATAAAAGAGCTTTTTAGAGTTTTAAAACCAAACAAATATTGTGCAATTTTAATAGGCGATACAAGAAGAAATAAAATGTATCAACCACTAGCTTTTATGGTAATGCAAAGATTTTTACAAAATGGCTTTACTTTAAAAGAAGATATTATCAAACATCAACACAACTGCAAAGCTACTGGGTTTTGGGTAAATAAAAGTAAAGAAGCAAATTTTTTACTAATTATGCACGAACATCTTTTTGTATTCCAAGAGACCGTTAAATATTTCGTGTCAAAGTAATTCTGATAGGAGAAATCCTATCACACCAGAACTTAAATTTTAAGTT
>JBDHWU010000029.1:0-22830 GCA_039810345.1 Aliarcobacter sp.
TGATAGGATTTCTCCTATCAGAATTACTTTGACACGAAATATTTAACAGTCTCTTTCAAAATGAAATGGTGGCTTAGTAATTAGCTAAAAAGTGTCTAATTTAAGTTACCTTTCCATTATTCTACAACAGTACCATTTTTTACACAATAATCTAATAAATCAAAAGTATCCTCGTTATATTTTTCTTTTAACTCCTCTTTGGCTTTCTCTAGCATTATATTTTGAACATAGGGATTAGTTAGAAATAATCTTTTAGGCATTCTTATAATACTATCACTAACTTCTATTTCCATCATATCCAATGCAGTAGCAATATATATCAATGAAGTTTTTTCATCACTATGTCCAAGTAATCTTTGTAAAACTAAATTTATTATATGTGGTGGTCTATATCCAGTATTTCTTAAATCTAATCCACTCAATCTTGAAATTTCTATTACTTTCCAAGTAGCTGCAGTATGTCTAAAAATATGTGGTGTGATTTTTTTTTCTTCAATTCTTCCTAAATCTTTAGAAACTTTTTCTAAGGCTTTTCTAAAATCGTATTCAGTAACTATCTTTCCATTCTTTTTTATCCAAAAAGCATTCTCTGAATAAGTATGCTTAGTTCGATTTTTACAATATAAATAATGTTGTTCCAATCTATCAGTTAATTCCCTTGTTAAATATCTCATTTTCATTGTTCCAAAGAACTCTAATGACATTTCGTAGCAAAGAACTTTATTGTATTTTGCTAAATATTCCCTCGAAATCTTCTTACTTTGAGATTGTGCCACTTTAAAATATCCATTAAAATCATTCTCATCAATTTTCATAATAGCATCTATCCTTAATGCAGTTTCAACTGCAAATAAAGCCATAATTTCATAAACTAAATCTATTTCACCTAATCTTTTACATACCTCATTAAATTCATTTTTTGTCAAAGCGTATTTTCTATTCGTCCTTTTCTTTTTATTAAAAAATAAATTCCAAATTCTAACTTTATTTGTGTTCCCCATTCTAATATTCAGGTGATGATTCATCCCTTTATAGAAATTTTTAACTTCTTTCTCTCTATAATTTAAAATTATGTCACATCTATTTTTCTCTTTCATATATAAATAGAAGTTAAACCAGGTTTGCATTTTGTTGTCACAAGATTGATAAGTAATAGGTTTTTTGATATTTTTTGTTCTAGGATTAATTAATTTATCTTTTGATTCTCCTACCATCATATTTCTTAGCATTTCTAAATGAATCTCTGATACTTGATACCATTTTAATCCAAATTGATTATTTAATTGAAAATATAACTCAGCAATTCTATCTGCAATAATTTTATGTGTTTTTATACCAATAATACCTCCTCTATGACCTCCATGTCTAGCCACATATACTAAATATTCTAGAGAATCTTTATCAATTTTATTATCAATCATTATTAAATAAATATTTCTATTAAAAATAGGATGTCTAATTTGGATTTTATTAATTTTCACTTACTTATTTCTCTTTGAAGCTTTTCATACATTTCTTTATATTCATTTTTCTTATTTACAATATAATCGTAATTTAAATTTAATTCTTTATATTTTCTATCTAGCTCCATATATTCATCTTTATAAAG
Organism: Aliarcobacter sp.; assembly: GCA_039810345.1. Classification (GTDB taxonomy): domain Bacteria; phylum Campylobacterota; class Campylobacteria; order Campylobacterales; family Arcobacteraceae; genus Aliarcobacter. The sequence continues at coordinate 1,610 of JBDHWU010000029.1, forward strand.
TACTAAATCACTAAGTAAATTACTAACTTGCATCTCTAAATCTAAAATTCTTTTACTAACATTATTACTAATAGTATCTTTACCACTTTTCAATAAATGCTTAAAAGATTCTACATCAACTGAATATTTCTCTAAATAATTTACTCTATTTAAACCTTTCATACTACTAGGACTTATTACTGTTAAATTTTCTAATTTAAATCTTTCATTTGCTACAGAATGTAAATTATTTATCGTATAATAATTCTTTTTTGGAGTGCTTTTTCCTTTTAAATCTTCAGCAATTTCATCTAAAATTTTTAATTTTCTTTCAATCTCTTTTCTTGTTAATCTTGCCACTAAGTTACCTTATATTTTTTATAGTAATCATACTCTTTAATTATTTTACCATATGGTTTTATACCATCAACTCCACCTGCTTTTAAAAAATATGTATTTTTTTCAAGTCTACTTTTTATTTCATCATCTATAATATGCCCATATAATTCTTTTAACTTTTCTACATTAGATTCTGTAAAAATTGCATTTGAGCACTCATTACTTCTACAATTAGTAGTTATTGGCATAACACTTGTTGAATTATAAAAATCATATCCTATATGGCACTTCATACTTTGAGGATTTGATAAATCGTGAATACACAAACAATGGTCTGCTTGAACAATCATAAATTTATTATCTTTAACCAATTTTCGTAAATTATTTCTTATAGATAATGCAAATTTTTCTGCTTGTTTACCTACAAATTTAGTATTTGGATTAAAATATTTTGCATTTACTCCAAAGAAATGTTCTTCTTTTGAAATTTTATCAAAAATTGAATCTATAATTTTATTTGCTTTTTTATCATATTGTTCTTTCATTAAATTTTGTACATCTAAATTAAATAAACTAAGGTATTGTATAGTCATTCTAGTACTTTTGTGTCCCAATAACATAGATGCTAATTCAAGTCCATCTTTACTATTAGATGAAGCAACTAAATATGCCATTGAATGTCTAAATTGATGTGATGTCGGAACTATTTCTAAACCAGAATATTTTGAAATTTTTCTAATCAAGGAATTAATTCTTCCACTATCAGCAATTCTTGAATCAGAGCTATATATTGAAGACAAAAGCAGTTTATCAAACTTATTTTCTTCATCTTTTAAATTTGCAATTTGTTTCAATATATTTAAACAATCTAAACATACTAGAGGAATAGGATTTGCATATTCTTCACCTTCCTCTGTCTGTGCAGTTTTATAAATTATTCTTACTAAATTTGGAAACTCTGAATCTAAAACTCTATAATCTCTTTTCAATTCTAAAAGTTCTCCAACTCTCATAGCTGACCCCAACATAATTATACATATACAAGAAGCTTCTAATAAATCAATTATTTCTATTAATTTATTAAATTCAATCTTTAAGTACTTTCCAACATATTTACCATTTTTATATTTATAAAGATGTATTTTTTTTGCCATTTTTGAATATCTACTTAGCAATTCATTATTAAACACTATATTATTCTCTAAGCTTGATGCAAAATAATCATTTGTATATTTAGCTTGAGCATATGCTCCTTTTTGTTTTCTTGAATCTATTATTAGTTTAAGTATATTTAAACATTCTTCCTTATACATACTTATATAATTTTTACAATTTGTAATTATTTTTATCATATTTAATATAGGATAATTTCCTTTTTCATTAAAAAAACCTATACTTTTTAAGTTATTTTTTAATATATTCTTTTCATCATCAATATAATCATCATTTATATAACTGTCTATATCTTTATCCCATAAGCTTAAAAATTTGTTTTCAATAATATAATTTTTTACATGAGCATTAAATTGTAAAAAATTAGGTAAATATTCTTGCCACATTACATATTCTTTAATTCTATTAGTATGATTAATAAAAGTTTTAATCTTTTTAGCATCACTATTATGTAAATACAAAATAAATGTTTTCTTTATTTGTTCAATCGTTATTTCATCAAATTCTTTAACTTCTTTTTTTAATACTTTATCTAAATTTATAAAAAATGATTTAAAACTACAAGCATAAATGTGCTCACCTGAATTTTGTGGTATAAAACCACAAATACCAGTAAATTTAATATATATAAAAGTTTTAACTGCATAATTTAATAATTCATTGTCAAAATTAATTTCATATTTAACAAATCTACTAGGAGTCCGTTTAAAATATATTATATTTTCTAAAAATTTGTTTTCTCTAACAATTTTATCATTTTTCATTAATATTTTTAGCTCTCCTAAAGTATTACAAAATTTAATTTTTTCAATTGTTTTTTGCATTTAATTAACCTTTTCTTCTTTAACTGCAGATGTTAACTTCATTCTTACTAAATCTACATATTTATATTTATTATCCTTAGAATATTTTAATTCTTCATTTGTAAATAAAGAAAAGGTCTCATCTGCTGCTTGTAAATCATAATTAAACCCTTCTTTATCAAAATATTCTTGATAATCATTTTTAATTTCTAAAAGATATTCTCTCCAAGCATAAATAGCTGGTCCATGTATTTTTGGAATAACCACACATTTATCACACATAGTTAAGCATTTTTTCCAATCCAAACATATATACCCCTGTTTTAAATTATGTCCCATATATGTAGGATTTTTATTATCTGAACAATCTGACAATAGTCCAATATTATTTGATTCATTAATATTTCTATTAAATGTTCCTTTAAATATTTTCTCAAAAATTTCTTCTAAGGTTTTTCCTAATTTATTTTTAATATCAATCTTATATTCATCTGTACTATAATGTAATTCTGTTGTATCAGTTGATTTATGATTTTTTAGTAATTGCCTTTCAAATATTGTTTTACCTTGTAATGCCATTTGATAATTATGAGATTTTCTAAGTTTTGTATGATCTATCCAAAATACCCTTTTCCCTAAACCATCAAATATCTCATATTTATTATAAAAATTTTTCTTATTTTCTTTTACATACCCCAGAAATTTTCTATCAGCTTTTTGTATATCTATTTTTCTATTTTTTGATGTTGAGTAATATTGAAAGAAATTTTTAAACTCACTTTTGGCATATAATTCCTTGTTTATGTCTAAAATCATTAAAATATATTTATATAATTTACTTTTTTTGCTTAGCAATGTACTTACAGTTCCACTGCTACTTCTATTTTTATAGCCTTCAATTTCTATAATTAATTCTCTATCTAATCCTAAAGTAATTTTTCCATCTATGTCATTTACTTTCCAACTATTTAAAGTTTCTGAATTATTTCCTGTTTCAATTAATGCAAGTAGATAAATTAAATATAAAAAGTTATAATCAAAAAATGCTTGCTCTATATAAACCTCTCTTGTTATCCCTGACAACAAATAAAAACTTCTTCGAAAGCTTGAAGTATCATTGATTTCACCAAAATAAAATTTATTTTTTAAATTATTAGTTTTTAAATCAGCTCCCGATTCATACATTATACAAAAGAATATTTCAATATTTTTCTCTAAAATTTTTGAATCCTTTAGATATTTTTTTAATTCCTTTTCTTTTTCATTTTTAAGTAAATTTTTTTTATTAAACTCATTTTTATATGTATTGTATATTTCAATGTCTTTTTCATCTAACAAATTTATTAATGTATGCCACCATAAAGTATTTTTATGTACGTTTGTAAATATTAATGTTTTTAAAATATTTTTAGAATTTATTAAGTCATATCTATTATCAATCAAATTAATATAATTATAATAACTATTAAATCTAATATCTAACTCTTTAATTACAAAATCTTTTAATTGATATAAAACAATTGGAGAAATTTCCAATAAATCATTATTTGTTGTAAAATTTCTTCTTCTTTTTTTATTCCCATCTAAATAATTACCTAGATTTTCATATTTTATAAATTCCTTTGAAATAGCATTTATTTCAAAATATGCTTTTAATACTAATCTGCCGATAGACTCTTTTTTAATTTCATTCAATATATTTATTTGTATCTGGTGATTTAATTTATAAAGTTCATACAAATCTATTTTATTCTTAAGCAAGTAGTCAATAATAATTTTAAGTCCTCTTAAAATACTTCTTGCATTTGATCTAGCTATTATTTTATTATGAAATATTTTAGAAACTAGTCCTAATACAAAAATTTCATAATTTAAATCATTTTTAATATCTAATAAATTATAAGTATTATATTTTTGTCTACTTTTATTTTTATCTTCTATACTTTTGTAATATTCTATTTTATGTTTTATAGAAAAATATACTCTTCTTGTTTTTGTACCTATTTCTTTTTCTACAATTAAATAGTATCCATAATGCTCTTTACTTAATATATTCTCATTTTTATCTAAATGTGTTAAACTATTAATATATGTTTGATTTAAAGTTATCATTATTTATCCTTGAATTATATTAATTGTACCATAACTAATTTTTAAAGAAATACACGAAAATATGGAGATTATTTCATATATTGTTGATGGAGAGATTACTCACAAAGACTCAATGGGAAATAGCGAAACTCTAAAAAGAGGAGAAGTTCAATATCTTAGTGCTGGAGATGGAATATTTCATAGTGAAAAAAATGATAGCAATGCAGATTTAAGACTTCTTCAAATTTGGATCTTTCCACCAAAAAAAGGACTTCCACGACTTTATGGTTCACATAGATACAAAGAAGAGGAAAGAGCAAACAAACTTTTAAATATCGTTTCAAGTCAAGATGGGCAAAGTCCTATAAAAATCTATCAAGATATAGATATATATGTAAGTGAACAAGACTTTGGAAAAACTTTTGAGTATGAAATAAAAGAGAATAGACAAGTATATTTTGTGCAAATTGAGGGAAAATCACTTTTAAATAATAATGTAGAGCTTAATTTTGGTGATGCTTGTGAGATTACAAATGAGAGTGTTTTAAAAATAGAAGCTCTTGAAAAATCACACTTTTTATTTATTGATATGAAAAGGCTTTAACTCTTTTTAATAATGATTAATTTTTATTTTTGTTGAATTTTGATAAAATATTAGCTTTATGCAAAGAGAGGATTAATTATGAAAAGAGTTTTACTATCACTACTTTTAGGCTCTAGCCTACTATATGCTTCATCAAATGCAATAGCGATACTTGTAAATGATGAACCAATAACTATTTATGATATTGAAAAAACTATTAGTGTAAACAAAATATCAAAAAATGAAGCTGTTAGCTATTTAATTGATAAAGCACTATATGATCAACAAATTGAGAAAAATAATATCACTGCTGATATTTTTGAAATTAATGAACATATCGAAAAACTTGCAAATGCAAATGGTATGGATATATATACTTTTAAATCTCTTGTAAAACAAGAGTATCCAAATTATGAAGTTTTTGAAAATGAAGCTAAAAATGCAGTACTAAGACAAAAGCTAATTCAACAAATAGTAAAAGGTCAATTAGCAGTTGCTACAGATGAGGATATGGAGTTGTATTATGAAAAAAATAAAAATAAATATTCTAGTGCTAAAAGTTTTGAAGTAATACAATATACATCAAAAAATAAAGCTAGTTTAAATCAAGTAATTCAAAACCCAATGATAAATCCAAATGAGGTTACAAAGGCTTCATTAAATCTTGATGTAACTAATCTTCCTCCTCAATTTCAATATATTTTAAATAATACAAAAGATAATAGTTTTACTCCTATTTTTACAGCAGATAAAAATTTTGTAACTATGTATATATCTGGTAGAAGTGGTACAACTACTCAATCTTTTGAAGCTGCAAAAGCTAAAATATTCAACGATATAATGATGCAAAGAGAACAGTCGTTTTTAAAAGAACATTTTGAAAAACAAAAATTAATAGCAGATATAAAAGTTTTAAGATAAGGATTAAATAAGATGTCAAGTATGTTTGAAACGGTAATAGGATTAGAAGTTCATGCACAATTAAATACAAAAAGTAAACTATTTTGCTCTTGTGCAACAAGTTTTGGCGAAGAGGCAAATAGCAATACTTGCCCTGTTTGTCTAGCACTTCCTGGTGGACTTCCAGTTTTAAATAAAGAGGCTGTTCATAAGGCAATTATGCTAGGGACTGCTTTAAAATCAAAGATAAACAAAGTGTCAGTTTTTGATAGAAAAAACTATTTTTACCCTGATTTACCAACAGGTTACCAAATATCTCAACTTAGTACTCCTGTTGTTGGACTAGGAGAGCTAATAATTGATTTTCCAAATGGTGATAGCAAAAAAATAGGTGTTACAAGAGCTCACTTAGAAAATGATGCGGGAAAAAATGTTCATAGTGGCAACCATTCTCAAGTTGATTTAAACCGTGCAGGAACTCCACTTTTAGAAATTGTAAGTGAACCAGATATGAGAAGTGCAGAAGAGGCTATTTTATATCTTAAAAAACTTCACTCAATTGTAAGATATATTGGAATTAGTGATGCAAATATGCAAGAGGGAAGTTTTAGATGTGATGTTAATATCTCTATTAGACCAAAAGGAGATACTAAATTTTACACAAGATGTGAAATTAAAAATATGAACTCATTTAGATTTATTGAAAAAGCAATTGCTTATGAAGTAAATAGACATATTGAAGCTTGGGAAGATGGAGTTTATGAAAAAGAGATTGTTCAAGAAACTAGACTTTTTGATACAAATACAGGCGAGACAAGAAGTATGAGAGGAAAAGAGGATGCCGCTGATTATAGGTATTTTCCAGATCCAGATTTACTTCCTTTAATAATCACAGATGAAATGCTAAAAGAGTACTCAAATATCCCAGAACTTCCAGATGAGAAAAAAGAGAGATTTGTAAAAGAGTATGGATTAAAAGAGTATGATGCATCTGTTATTACTTCTAGTTTAGAGATGGCAAACTATTTTGATAGTATGATGAGTGAAAAAATTAGTGCAAAAAATGCTACAACTTGGCTAACTGTTGAACTTCAAGGAAGATTAAAAGAGGGTGTTACTATTGAAGATAGTCCAATAGATGCAAAAACTCTAGCAACTTTGGTAAAAAGAATAGAAGATAGCACTATCTCAAATAAGGCTGCAAAAGAGGTGCTTGATGATTTAATTGCAAACTCTTCAAGCGATGTTGATGCTGTAATAGAAAAACTAGGATTAAAACAAGTAAGTGATGATGGAGCTTTATTAGCTATTATTGATGAGATTTTAGCAGCAAATGGAGACAAAGTAGCAGAATATAAATCTGGAAAAGAGAAAATGTTTGCATTCTTTGTAGGTCAAACTATGAAAGCATCTAAAGGAAGTGCAAATCCTCAAAAAGTTAGCGATTTAATAAAAGAGAGATTATCTTAAGTGCAAAAAGGAAAAATTGCAGTTATTGGTGCTGGAAAATGGGGACAAGCTCTTCATTTTGCATTAAGTGTTAATCAAGATTGCTATATATCTTCAAGAACAAAAAAAGACATAAAAAACTTTGTAGAACTTGATTTTGCACTTTCGTGTGAATACCTTGTAATTGCAATTCCTGCTCAAGAAATAAGAGCTTGGCTTGAAAATAATTTTACTTTCAATGGACAAAAAGTTTTAGTTGCAAGTAAAGGAATAGAAGCATCAACTGGAGCTTTTTTAAATGATATTTATAGCTCTTTTGTACCAAATGAAAATATTGCATTTATCTCTGGACCTTCATTTGCAGCTGAAGTTATACAAGGTCTTCCTTGTGCTTTAGTTTTAAACTCTACATCAAAAGAGATTTATGAAGAATTTAGCTCTTTTTTCCCAAATTTTATAAAAACTTACTATAGTTCGGATGTAATTGGAGCTGAAATAGCTGGAGCTTATAAAAATGTTTTAGCAATTGCAAGTGGAATTTGTGAAGGGTTAAAACTTGGTAAAAATGCTCAAGCTTCTTTAATCTCAAGAGGCTTAGTAGAGATGCAAAGATTTGCAAAAAATTTTGGAGCTAAAAAATCTACATTTTTAGGACTTAGTGGTGCTGGGGATCTTTTTTTAACAGCAAATTCTACAATGAGTAGAAATTTCCGTGTAGGTTTAGGACTTGCAGAAAATAAGAGCCTTAAAGAGATTTTGGAAGATTTAGGTGAAGTAGCTGAAGGTGTAAAAACAGCAGATGCAATAGATAAATTATCAAAAAAATATGAAATTTATACTCCTATTGCAAAAGAGGTAAATTTAATCCTAAATGGCAAAAATCCAAAAGATAGTTTAAAAGATTTAATTAGCAAAGGATAAAAAATGAGAGCTTTTGTTGTAGAAAAAAATGAAAATGGCGAAATAAGCTCTAATATTAAAGAAGTTAATAAACCTTCTTGCAATGCAAATGAAATTTTAATAAAAGTAAACTACTCAAGTTTAAACTACAAAGATGCGCTTAGTTCAATAGGAAATTCTGGAGTAACAAAAAAATTTCCCCATATAACTGGAGTTGATGTAGCAGGAGTCGTAGTTGAATCAAAATCTCCTATTTTTAAAGAAAATGATAGAGTTGTAGTGACTGGTTATGATTTGGGAATGAATACAGATGGTGGTCATGCTGAATTTGTTAAAGTACCTGCAAACTGGGCTATAAAAACTCCTCATTCAATTAGTGATAAAGAGATAATGTGTTATGGAACAGCTGGGCTAACGGCTGCTTTAAGTGTAGATGAGCTTTTAAAGAATGGAATAAATCCAGAAAATTCATCTGTTTTAGTTACTGGTTCAAGTGGTGGTGTTGGCTCTATATCTATTGCTATTTTAAGTAAATTAGGTTTTACTATAACAGCTATTACAACAAAAGAGAGCAAAATATCTTATTTAAAATCTATTGGTGCAACTAATGTAACACTACTTGATGAGTTTATGCAGAACTCTTCTAAACCACTTTTGACTTCAAATTATGATGCTGTTATAGATAGTGTTGGTGGCGATGTTTTAGCACAAGCCTTAAAGCAGTTAAAATATGATGGAGTTGCTACTTGCTGTGGTTTAACATCTTCTTATCTTTTAAATACAAATGTTTTCCCATTTATTTTAAGAGGTGTTAGACTAATTGGAATTGATAGTGTTAAATGTAAATTAGAAAAAAAAGAGGCTGCTTGGAATAAATTGGCTGGTAAATGGTCAATTAATTGTCTTAATAATATAGTTCATGAAATTACTTTAGATGAAATCAAAGATATTTACTCTAAGCTTTTAAATGGAAAAGCAACGGGAAGATATATAGTTAAAATTTGAAGCAAATAAAATCTTAAAAACAAAGAAATTATTGCTAATTTTAAAAAGATTGATTTTAACTATTTATTATTAATTTTATCTCTAACAAGAATAATTGATTCAGCCAAAGGCTTCTTGTCAAGATTATATTTATGGGATTTTAACAAAGCCTTTTCTATGCTTTCTTCTGTAAACAGCTCTTTTGGATTACAAACAGTTTTAATAATATCTAATATTTGAGCATTCTGTTTATACTCATCATCGCAATTATCTATATCATCAACAAATTCAATTATATTTATTAAATTAGAGCTTAATTTCCAATGTTTGAATATTTCAGCAGTAGTTTTTGATGTAGTTGTTCCTAATAGAGCTTTTTCTACTTTTGCTAAATCTTCACCATTATTAATTAAATCTATAAACTTCTTTGTTTTATCGTTTGAAATTATCAATTCTGACAAAATAAATTTTCCAACTTCTTGTAATAATGAGGCTAATATCATATCATCCTTAGATTCATTATCAATCTTTGATAACCAAATATTTGCAAAAACTGATGCTACATTTGAGGCTTCCATAAAGTCATCTGCAATAATTTGATATGGTTCTAAATCTGTTCTTAAAAGGTTTTGTATATTTTCATTTATTGTAATATAAATTGTAAAGTTTACTCCCAACAAAGTTATTATTCTACTTGTTGTTTCAACTTTAGAACGAAAACCAAATAATGCAGAATTTGCAACTTTTAGCAAAGTTGAGACAATTAATGCATCTTTCTCAATTATTTTTAATAGCTCTTCTGAATCTTTTTCAGACTTTCTTCTAAATTCTTCAACTTCTATTATAGTTAATGGGAGAGGAGGTAAATTATCTATTTTCTCAATTATTTTATCTAACATAAATATTCCTAATACAATAATTTTATAAATATACAAAACATTTTAACCAAAGCACATGTGCTGTTAATAATTAAGTAATTTTCCAAGGTATATTCTTACAATTATAACAAAAATTATCTTTAGAAACTACATATCAAATAGATGGTACTCTACAAAAAGTATGTTTAATATTGAACATTTATATAAAATCTCTAAAATCTTAGAAGTTGATATGTGCGATTTTATAAAACCTATTGAGGAAGATTTATAATCTTTTGGCAACAATAGGTGCAATATTCATCACAATAATAAGTCTTACAATATGATGAAGTGTAATATAAGGCAAATTTGAAGCCACCAAAAGAGCAATTAAATTAATTTCAGTTTGTCCTCCAGGGCAAAACTTAGCATAATATCCAAAGCATTAAAATTCAAACTATAAAAAATAATCGCTATAAAAACTAAGCAAATAATAGCCAAAATCACAAAATGCCCCAAAGTGGCAACAAGTGTTTATATATTGAGTTTAAATCAACTCAACTAAAATAATCTCTTCATTTTGGAGTTTTTTTAACTCATCTGTAAATCCACTTTTACTAAATAAAAAGTAGTGTTTAATAGGTAGATTGCTATCTATATTTTTTGCTTTTTCTTTTAAGTTTTCTAAAATATCAACACCAACTTTTTTGTTACTATATTTACATTCAGCAACTACTATATAATCTTCTGCAATTCCGACAGCATCTATTTCATTATCTTTGTCCCACCATCTTCCGCACTTAAGTAAATCATAGTTTTTTAAAAGATAAAGAACCGCTAAATCTTCATAGATTTTTGATACAAAGCCATTAAAATTCTCTTTTATTTTTGATAGTACAAAATTTCTATTTCCAATTTCTAATTGACTTTTATAAGGCAACACATACGAAAACCAAAATCTAAAAAAATTATCTTTTATAAAATACAAGCCTTTTTTACTCTTTTGTGGATTTATTTCAGTTATTGGTACATCTTTATAGATAATATCAAGTTCGATTAATTTTGATATAAAAGATGTGATATTTTGTACATTTTTATTTAATTTTCCTGCAATATTTCCTAATTTATGCTCTCCATTTGCAATAATTTCTAAGATTGAAAAATAAGTGATTGGCTCATTTACCTCATTTTGTAAAATAAATTGTGGTTCATTATAAAGGTAAGAATTTGAATTTAGGATATTTTTTTCAATACTTTTTAAAATATCTCCACTATCTTTAAATATCTCCAAATATTTTGGAACACCATATAAAACTGAATATAACTCTATTAATTGAGATTTTGTTTTATTTGTGAAAAACTCTTTTAGATAGTCAAACTCTATTGCTTCAAGTTTTATAGAGCTTGTTCTTCTTCCATAAAGTGGAGAGTTATAAGATAGAGTTTGTTCATACATCATAGATATAATTGAACCACAAAGTATTAAGTGAATATTTTTATTTTTCAAAAACTCATCTACAATATATTGAAATTGTGAAGGTATAGAAGTTTCAGTTTTTGTTAAATATTGAAACTCATCAATTATAATAATAAGCTTTTTTTCAAAATTTTTTTGTGAAAGATACTCAAAAAGTTGCTTTATATCTTTTAGTTCTAAATTTTTTAGAAAACTATCATTTAAGAAATCTGCAACTATATCTTGAAATCTTTTTAAAACTACATTGAAATTTTCTAAGGTAACTAAAAAATAAATAGCTGGTTTATCTTTGATAAACTCTTTTAAAAGAGTAGTTTTTCCTAGCCGTCTTCTTCCATAAAGTACAGTAAAAGCGAAGTTTTTGCTCTCATACTCTTCATTTAAAGCTCTTAGCTCTTTTTGTCTATTTACAAACATTTAAAACCTTTTTATATTTAATCGTTTTTAAATTATAATAATATCAAAACGAACTTAGAAAATATTAAAATTTATTTTAATATTTAAAGATTATTAGAAAATTAAATAAAAAGATAACTTTATTTGCTTAATAACTCAAAGCAAGAGTTTTTTAGCTCTTGCTTTTTTTATGTATCCTAGATATATTTTTTCATTTTGTGTTGTTATCTTGTGGAATTAAATTTTGTTTTTTTAATTCATCAAGGATTATTTTTTTAACTCTTTTATCTTCTTCATCTATCAAAATTTTTTCTATTTTAGATTGTTCCTTTTTTGTTACCCATTTTATTCCAAAACTAATTATAGAAAAGAGTATAGCTAATAACATGATAAAAATAATAGGACACCAAAATGCAACTTTTTTGGGAAAAGCTGAACTTTTAGCAGAAGGAAAACATTTTAATTTAGAGCATATTTATAAAATCTCCGAAGTTTTACAAATAGATATAAATGAGTTTTTTAAAGAGTTTTAATTTTAGTAAAAATTTTCTAAGCTACTTCAATCTTTTAGCAACAATAGGTGCAATATTCATCACAATAATAAGTCTTACAATATGATGAAGTGTAATATAAGGCAAATTTGAAGCCACCAAAAGAGCGATTAGGTTTATCTCTGTTTGTCCACCTGGGGCAAAACTTAGCATAATATCCAAAACATTAAAATTAAAACTATAAAAAATAATTGCTATAAAAACTAAGCAAATAGTAGCCAAAATCACAAAATGCCCCAAAGTTGCAAGTAGTGTTTTATAGATAGTTTTTAAAGAAACTCCTTTAAAAGTAAAGCCAATAATTGTTCCAAAAACAACTTGAATAAATTTTAAAAACTCATCAGGAATAGGGGTACTTATAACTCCACTTGCATATAAAACAATACTAATAATTAGTGGTCCCATCAAAAATGCAGCTGTGAGTTTGATTTTCTTTGCTAAAATTGCAAAAATTATTCCAAAAATATATAGAAACGAAAACTCTAAAATATTAATATCTTTTAAAGGCATTGTTAAAAGCTGGTTACCACTTATATCTATTTGAAAAATATATTGAATAATAAAAGGCAAAGATACAACCACAAAAAAGAGCCTTGAGCTTTGCATTAAAGTGATTTTTGCAGTGTTTGCTTTTAACTCTTCTCCAATTATTACCATCTCTATCACACCACCTGGCATAGATCCTAAATATGCTGTTTTTAAATCATATTTTAAAACTTTGTAGTAGTAAAATGTTCCAAAAAATATAACCAAAATTGTAAATGGAATAACTAGCAATAAACTTGCTGTGTAGTTTGGAATATGTTTTAAAATCTCTGGTGTAAAAGCACTTCCAATAGCAAGTCCTATTAAAATCCTTGCTGGTGGCGAAAAAACTTTTGGGCTAATAATTGGTAGTTTTTCAAATCTTATAGCTAAACTTGTAGCAAAAATACTTCCTAAAAGCCAAGGAAGTGGAAGGTGTAAAAATATAAAAATAATTGAGCCACAAAGCCCAATAATTAGAGCTAGTAGCATTTTAAATAGATTTAAACTCATAAATATTTCAGATATTTTACAGCTTCAAGTGAGTTCTCTTTTACAATATTTGTATAAAGTTCTAGCTCCTCTTTTGTAGAGTATCCACATAAAACTCCAATAGAATTTATATTTGCATTTTGTGCTGAAAGCATATCTAGTTTTGTATCTCCTATCATAAAAGCTTTTTGCCTTTTTTCATCATAATTTAAAGCTTTTAAAGCCTTTAAAATAGGCTCTTCGTGTGGTTTTGGGTTTTGCACATCTTCTCTTCCAATAATTACTTTAAAATCATCATTTATATTAAAATTATCTAAAATCGGAGTTGAGTAAATTCTAGTTTTTGTGGTAACCACTCCTAAAGTTGCAAAACTTGAAGCCATTTTTACAGCTTCAAAAGCATTTTCAAGTAGTGTTGTTTGAGCTACTGAAATATCTCTATATCGCATTTTATAGCTATCTACAAAATCCCAAACTAAACTTCTATTTACTCCCAAATTTTCATACATAATATCAAGAGGGTAACCAATTTGTTTTTTAATATCCTCTACACTTCCTTTAAAATCAAAGTTGTGTTTTTTAAAACTGTGTAAAAAAGTGTCTGTAATAGCATCTGTTGAATCTATTAAAGTACCATCTAAATCAAATAATATAATCATATCTTTTGTCAATTTTTTTCCTTTTACTAAACAAATTATTAAAATTTATTTGAAAACTCTCTCGACAAGAGTTTACCACTTTGTGTCCCCAAAATTTAAAAAATTTTGACCCAAAGGGCAAAATTGTCTCTTTCGCATTCAAATAAATTTACTTACCTATAAGCAAAAACTATTTACTACTCACTAATAATCCAATCTTTTTGATTATGCATAATTCCTATAAATGCAGGTTCTACATTTTCTATTTTTTTGTTTATTGCAGTTATACTATCTGGAATATACAAAAACAGATATGGTAAATCAGTAGCAATTATTTTAAAAATCTCTTTATAAATTTTTGCTAATTCATCTTTATTTATAGTTCCACTTCCAAGCTCTATTAACTCATCAACTCTTTTGTTTTTATAGTTTACAAGATTAAAACCACCAAGCTTTGCACTATTGCTATGCCAAAGAGGATAAGCATCAGGCATAAGTGCTAGTGACCATCCTAAAAGTACAGTTTCAAACTTTCGTGGAGTAACCACCGTATTTAAAAAAGCTTGCCACTCCATAACTCTAATTTTCATCTCTACACCAATTTTTGCTAGTTGATACTGTAAAATTTGAGCTGTATTTACTCTTATATCGTTTCCAGTATTTGTAACAAGTTCAAAAATCAAAGGATTATTTTCATCATAACCAGCCTCTTTTAAAAGTTTTTTGGCTTTTTGCAAATCTTGATTTATAGGTTTTACTTCATCATTATAAGCAAATGAGTTTGGCATAAAAGGACCATTACAAACCTCTCCATATCCAAAAAACAAAATATCAACCAACTCTTGCCTGTTTATTGCCAAAGATAGTGCTTGTCGCACTTTTATATCTTGAAACTTTGGATTTTCAAGATTAAATCCCAAATATGTAAAGCCAAAACTAGCTCTATTTAAAATTTCAAAAGAGTTTTTAAAACTATCATCAATTTGTCTTGAAACTTGCATAGGAGTAAGCCCACCAATATCTAGTTTTTTTTGTTTTAAGTACAAAAAAGATGTATTTGAATCTGGCAAAAACTTATATAAAATCCTATCTATTTTTGGTTTCCCTTCAAAAAAATTATCATTTGCAATTAGTTCAATATCTGCTGCTGTTTTAAACTCTTTTAGTTTATATGAACCCGTTCCTATTGGGTTTTTATTAAAAGAGCTTGTCATTAAATCCTTTTCATCTTTTAAAATATGATATGGCAAAAGCCCAACCATCCAAGTCTCCAAAGCCTTAAAATATGGCTTTTTATAAATTACTTCTACTGTCAAATCATCAAGAGCTTTTACACTTTGCACTTCACTAAAATTTGATTTTATAGAGTTAAAAACTTTTGGGTCAATAATTTTTTCATAAGTAAAAACCACATCTTTTGAAGTAAGTTTTGTTTTATCATGCCATAAAACATCATCTCTTAATTTTATAACTAGTTGTGTAGGTGTTACAAATTGATACGATGATGCAATTTCAGTTGTTACATTTCCATCTTTATCATATTTAAAAAGTCCATTAAAAAGCCAATCACTAATCTCGCTACTTGCACTATCATTGGCTAAAATAGGGTTTAATCTAGCAGGACTTGAACTCATACTTAAAGTTAAAGTAGAGGCATTTAGGTTAAAGATAATAAATATTAGTAAAAGTAAAATTCTCATAGGCAAATTGTATTATTTTTTTGCAAAATATAGCTTTAATATCTTTTTAAGAGATTCTTATGATACAATGCCTTTTTTATTGCGGGGGTACGCATAAAGCGTTGAGAAGGTAAAACCTGACCCTTAGAACCTGTTGGTTAAGACCAGCGTAGGAAGCCAATATCTATTTATTTGATTTATAAAATATAATAAAACTCAATAAACTGATGATAAAAGGTGCTTCTTTTTTAAGAAAGCACTTTTTTTTTGCTCACAATTCTCTTGCAGTAAAAAAATATTAATTATATATTAAGGATTTTTTTAATGGAAAATAGCAAAATATTTGCAGAGATGATTACTCATATCCCACTTTGTACACACTATTGTTCAACTGATGTTTTAGTTCTTGGGAAAATTACAGAAGATTTAAAACAGGAGTGCAAAAAGCATGAAAAAGAGTCAAAGTTTATTTTTGAAGAAAAAATAGATTTTGAAAAGTTTGAAAACAAAAGTTTTGACACAATAATTTTAAATGAAGAAAATATTGATTTCAAAGTAGTTTCAAATGTTTTTAGAGTTCTAAAAGATGATGGATTAGTTGCATTTAAAACAAGTTCATATTTTAAAGATAGTGAAAAACTAAAAGATGATTTAAAAGCTTTTGGTGAAAAGTTTTGGATAGTTATGCCTTATAGTTTTGGGCATACAACTTGTATTATAGCTTCAAGAAAATATCATCCAACAGCTGATTTAAATCTACAAAGAGCTGATTTCCTAGAAGATATGGATTATTATAGTGCTGAAATTCACAATGCATCTTTTGTGTTTCCTGCACTTGTTCACAAAAGTTTAACTGGTATTGCAAAGAGATAAGGAGAGAAAATGGAAAATATTAAAAAGATACAAAACTGGCTAGAAGAACATAAAAATGACAAAGTACGAACACAAATGTACTATGCAAAACAGGGAATTATTACTCCCCATATGGAGTTTGTAGCAAAAAAAGAGAAGCTAGAACCTGAGTTTATAAGAAGTGAAATCGCAAGAGGAAGACTTATAATTCCTGCAAATGTAAATCACATAAATCAAGAACCAATGGCTATTGGACTCGGCTCTTCTTGTAAAATAAATGCAAATATAGGAAGCTCTGCACTTTCAAGTAATATTGAAGAGGAGATAGAAAAAGTAAATGTTTGCCTAAAATATGGTGCTGATACTATTATGGATTTAAGTACAGGTGGGGATTTGGACAAAATAAGAACTGCTGTAATAAATCACTCAACAGTTCCTATTGGAACGGTGCCTATTTATCAAATTTTACATGATGTAAAAGATAAAATAGAGGATTTAAGTATTGAAAAAATGCTTGAAGTAATTGAGCGACAAGCAAAACAAGGAGTAAGCTACTTTACAATTCATGCAGGATTTTTACTGGAATTCATGCCATATATTGCGAAAAGAAAAATGGGAATTGTAAGCCGTGGTGGAAGTTTAATGGCAGCTTGGATGATGCACTACCATAAAGAAAATCCATTTAACACAGCTTTTGACAAAATCTTAGATATTTGTAGAAAATATGATGTTTCACTATCACTAGGAGATAGTTTAAGACCAGGATGTTTAGCAGATGCTAGTGATGAAGCACAACTAAGAGAACTTAAAGTTTTAGGAGATTTAACTCTTAAAGCTTGGGAAAAAGATGTTCAAGTTATGATTGAAGGTCCTGGGCATGTGCCTTTAAATCAAATTGAAAGAAATATGAAGATAGAAAGAGAGTATTGCCATGAAGCTCCATTTTATATTTTAGGACCTCTTACAACTGATATTGGTGCAGGGTATGACCATATAAGTAGCGCTATTGGAGCTGCTGTTGGTGGATGGCATGGGGCAAGTATGCTTTGTTATGTTACACCAAAAGAGCATTTGGGACTTCCAAATGCTGAGGATGTAAGAAATGGAATTATTGCATATAAAATAGCTGCTCATAGTGCTGATATTGCTAGAAATAGAAAGGGTGCAAGAGATATAGATGATGCAATGAGTGATGCAAGATATGCTTTTGACTGGAATAAACAGTTTGAACTAGCACTTGATAGCGATAGAGCAAGAGAGTATCACGATGAAACACTTCCACAAGATGTATTTAAAGAAGCAGAGTTTTGCTCTATGTGTGGACCAAAATTTTGTTCATATAAAATTACTCAAAAAATAATGAAAGATCACGGCGATAAAATTGCATAAAAGGGCATAAAATGTTAGTAAACTCAAAAGAAGAGAGCTTAAAAGAGTCTATATCTTTATATCAGTTTTTATCTAGTAAAGATTATGATATTTCAAAAATAGCAGTTGAGTTAAATGAAAAAATTGTTTCTAAAAAAGATTATGAAACTACAATTTTACAAGATAGCGATAGTTTAGAGATTGTTCATTTTGTTGGTGGTGGATGATGAAAGTTTTTATAAACTCAAAGCAAAAAGAGATTTCACAAAAATCTCTTTTGGAGCTTAAAAAACAGCAAAAACAAGAGAACTCTTTAACAATCATAAATGGTTTTGCTACAAGTGAAGATGTAGAACTAAAAGAAAATGACACAATATTTTTTATACAAAAAGGAGTTTTTCCAAAAAAAGATGAGCTTGAAGCTATGATGATGTCAAGACACACTCCAAATGTACATAAAAAACTAAAAAATAGCAAAGTTGCTATTGCTGGGCTAGGAGGTTTGGGTTCAAACATAGCTGTTAGTTTAGCAAGAATTGGAGTTGGAAAACTGCTACTTGTAGATTTTGATATTGTTGAGCCTAGCAACTTAAATAGACAATCATACTTTATAGAAGATTTAGGAAAAACAAAAGCAAAAGCCCTAAAACAACAGATAAAAAGAGTAAATCCATTTATAAAAATCAAAACAAAAACTATAAAAGTAAGTGAAAAAAATATTGAAAAACTTTTTTCTAAATACCCAATAATTTGTGAAGCCTTTGATAAAGCTTCAGAAAAAGCAATGCTTGTAAATGGAGTTTTAGAAAAATTACCAAATAGCACTATTATTGCAGCTTCAGGCTTAGCTGGATTTGAAAGTTCAAACAAAATAAAGACAAAAAAAGTGATGAAAAATTTATATATTTGTGGAGATTTAGAGGCTGAAGCAAAGATAGGAAATGGGCTAATGTCCCCACGAGTAATGCTTTGCGCAGCACATCAAGCAAATATGGTTTTAAGAGTAATTTTAAACGAAAAGGAAGTTTAAATGAGTGATATATTAAAAATAGGAAAATATGAGTTTAACTCAAGATTTATTTTGGGTTCTGGAAAGTTTTCACTTCCACTTCTTGAAGCTGTTATAAATGAAGGTGAAGCTGAGCTTATAACTTTGGCTTTAAGAAGAGCAAATAGTGGAGGAGATGAAAATATCTTAGATTTTATTCCCAAAAATCTAACTCTACTTCCAAATACTTCAGGAGCTAGAACAGCACAAGAAGCTCTACGAATAGCTAGGCTAGGAAGAGAACTTGGATGTGGAGATATGGTGAAACTAGAGATTATTTGTGATTCAAAATATCTTTTGCCAGATAACTATAAAACAATAGAAGCTACAAAACTTTTAGTTGAAGATGGTTTTACAGTTTTACCATATTGCTATCCTGATTTTTATGTAGCAAAAGAGCTAGAAAATGCTGGAGCAGCTGCAATAATGCCACTTGGATCATTTATTGGAAGTAATAGAGGACTTCAAACAAAAGATTTTATTCAAATACTTGTAGATGAGATAAATCTGCCAATAATAGTTGATGCTGGAATAGGAACTCCCGCACAAGCTTGTGAAGCTATGCAAATGGGGGTAGATGCAGTTATGCTAAATACAGCAGTTGCAAGTGCAAAAGATATGGTTTTGATGTCAAAAGCTTTTAAAAACGCAATAAAAGCAGGGCGAGATGCATATTTAGGAGGGCTTGGAAGAGTTTTAGAAAAAGCTGAAGCTTCAAGTCCACTAGATGGAATGCTTACAAGTTTTTTGGAAGACTAAATGAAAAAGATAAACCACGAACTTTTTTATAAAGAGCAAAGAGATATAGAGTCTTCTATGCAAGATTTGGTTTTAAATGATTTAGCAAACTATGATTACTCAAAATATACAAAAGATGATGTAAAAAGAGTGCTAGAAAAATCTGATTTTCAAAACCTATCTTTAGAAGATTTTGGAGTACTACTTTGTAAAGATGCAGAAGATTTTCTAGAACTTATGGCACAAAAAGCAAAAGAGAAAACAAAAGCTAATTTTGGAAACTCAATTGAGCTTTTTACACCTTTATATATTGCAAACTATTGTGAAAATGAGTGTACTTATTGTGGATTTAAAGCTACAAACAAAATAAAAAGAGCAAACTTAACAAAAGATGAGATAGAAAAAGAGATGATAAAAATCTCACAAAGTGGCTTAAAAGAGATTTTACTTTTAACAGGGGAAGCTAGAAGAAAAACAAGTGTTGAGTATATTGCAAGTGCGATACAAATTGCAAAAAAATATTTCTCTACAATTGCTTTGGAAGTTTACCCAATAAATCTGGATGAGTATGAGTATTTACACCAAAGTGGGGCTGATTTTGTAGCAGTTTATCAAGAGACTTACGATAAAGAAAAATATGAAGATGTGCATTTGTGGGGTTCAAAAAGAAATTTCTTTTATAGATTAAATGCACAAGAAAGAGCTATAAAAGCAGGTTTTAGAGGAGTTGCTTTTGGTACACTTCTAGGGCTTTCTGATTTTAGAAAAGATGCCTTTGCAACAGCATCTCACGCAAAACATATTTTACAAAAATATCCACAAACACAAATTAGCTTTTCAGTTCCAAGACTGCGACCATATATCAACAACAAAGACAACAACTCAAATGATGTATTTGAAAAGCAACTTTTACAAGTAATGCTTGCATATAGACTTTTTATGCCATTTTCTACAATTACAATATCTACAAGAGAGAGTGGAAAATTTAGGGACAATGTAACAGGACTTGTAGCAAATAAGATGTCTGCAGGTGTAAGTGTGGCTGTTGGTGGATATGATGATGAGAAAAAAGGGGATGAGCAGTTTATTATAAGTGATGAAAGAAGTGTAGATGAGATTTGCTCTATGCTAAAAAATAGAAACTTACAAGCAGTTTTTACAAATCATATAAGAGTATAAAATGATAATTTTTGTTTCAAATAAAAATTTATGCAAAGATGATTTTCTAAGAAGAGTTGAAAAATTATGTGCCTCAAAACCTGATATTTTCATACTTAGAGAAAAAGATTTAAGTGATGATGATTTTTTTATTTTAGCAAAAGATATAAAAGATATTTGCACAAAATTTGAAACAAAACTATATATAAATAGCAAGATAAATATTGCAAGAAAATTAAAT
>JBDHWU010000030.1:0-20874 GCA_039810345.1 Aliarcobacter sp.
AAGTTTATCTCTTGTTCCATTGTCAATCCTTGATGTTATTTTATCAGATTGACACGGAATTTCTAACACTCCCAATATAAATGTTAGAATTATAAAAAAGGCATTAAACATATTAATTGCATCTGTAAAATAAATAGCTATTTTCTTCCAATTATATGCCTCTAAATCTAGTTTATTGGCTAAGAAATAATTATTTAATTTTTCTAATGTTTTATCAATATATTTTTCATCATCTAATAAAACTAAAATTCTATGAGTAGAATTTGTATATAAGAGATTTTCATTAATAAAACTATTATTTGCAATTAAGTATTTATTATTTAAAAATTTATCTTTAAAATATACTAATCCACGAATTTTAACACTAACAGCTTCTGTACTACCATCAATTGAACTTGTAAGAATTATAAGTTCATCACCAACTTTTGCATCAAATTTGTCAGCTAAACCTTCTGCTAGTACTACTCCTGATTGGTCTTCTTCGTTGAGATATTTTCCACTTGTAACTTTTGGAGTTTGTTTTCTGATTAATCTCTCATTTTCCTCCGCTTGAGTTCTTCCTACAAATATTACTGATGAATTGCCATTACCAATAAAACCACCAAAATAACTTCTAGTAGTAATAACTTTTACATTAGGTGAATTTTTCAATAGTTTTGATATATCATCTATATCTTTATTGCTAATCATCTTTTTTTTATCATTTTCATCACTATTTAGATAATCTTTTTTTACTATTTGAATATGAGCATATTCGCTATGAATTAATTCATCCCCCCAAAGTGTATTAATTGCATTTATATATCCTGCAAAAATAAATAAAGCTATTGAACCAATAATAATTCCTGATGAAACTAATAATGAACGCCTAAGATTTCTTTTTAAATTTTTAAATGAAATTAAAAGAAGTTGTTTTATGAAAATAAATTTATTCATACTTTAAACTCCCATCAACAAGCATAATTTTATTGCTTATTCTTTCAATGATTTTATTGTCATGAGTTGATACTATGATAGTTGTATTTAACTCTTCTGATAATTTTTTCATATAATCTAAAATATTTAGTGCATTATTTGAGTCTAAATTAGCAGTTGGTTCATCTGCAACAATTAAATCTGGGTTTTTTATAAAAGCTCTAGCAATTGCGACTCTTTGTTTTTGTCCACCTGAAATCATTGTTGGATAGGAATTTTTTATTTTATCAATATCTAGGATTTTTAGAATAAAATTTAATTTTTCTTTATATTTATTAAAATCTTTATGTCCCCATAATGATAAAAGAATATTCTCTTCTACATTTAGTGTTTCTATTAAATTAAAATCTTGAAAAATAAATCCTATATTGTTTAACCTTATTTCACTCAGTTGGTCTTTGTTATAGTTTTTAACATCTAAACCTTTAAATAATAATTTCCCGTCATCTATATTATCTATTAAACCAAGAAGGTTTAATAGAGTAGATTTTCCAGATCCGCTAGGTCCAAAAAGTACTAAAAACTCTCCATATGAGACTTTTAAATTAATATCTCTTAATGCAATGAAGTTGTCATACTTTTTAGATACATTATTTAATTCTAATAAGCTATTCATGATTTTTCATTATGTAGTCTACAATAGTATTTACTGAATAAAGTATTTTTTGTACATTATCTCCTAACATAATATTGTATTCTTTTTCAATACTTAATACCAATTCTAAAGCATCTACAGAGTCTAAACCTAAGCCTAAAGGACCAAATAGTGGTACATCAGTTTCAATATTTTCAATCTTCATATTTAATCCCAAAGACTCGATTAATAACTCCTTCACTCTTTTTGTTATTTCATTTCTTTTTTCAATATAGTTCATATCCATTTTTAATCCTTTAATTTTAATGTAATTTCTTCTGGTATTTTTAATACCAATTGTTTATTCTTAACTAAAGCTATAGTTATTATTGCACTAACAAACAAAATATTGTTTTTGTTTATAATATTTTGTTCTAACACTATTTGTGAAGATAATTTATTATTATCAATACTACAAGTTACAAAGTACTCATCAAAAGAATCAATCATTCTGTGATACTTTACATTGCTCTGTATTAGAACAAAAGCATAACCATCTTTAAAAAGTTTTTTTAAATCAATATCTTTTTGGTGAAAAAATTTATATCTTGAAAACTCAAACCAAGAAAAATAATTCATGTGATGCATAATTCCATACATATCAAATTCGTTAAATTTTGGGAATATTTGAGTCTTAAATACTTTATTTTTCATCTAAATTATACTTTTCTAGCACAGTAATTGCTATATGTCCACCAATTGCAATATTTAATACAAATACAAGATTTATATCTTTGCTTATGGTTTTATTTGTTATTTTAATACCTAAATTATTATTTGCATAAGGCATTCCAAAAACTAAATTTTCATTTAATGCAGTAATTGCACTAAAAATTCCAAGACCTAATGATAAACCACTATAATTTGCTCCTAATGACATAGGAGAATAGATATAGGTCTCTTTTAATGAACTATTTTTAATAGCATTTACAAATATTTCATCCATTTGTTTTAAACCTGATGAATTTACTATTAATAAATCAGGTTCTCCATATTTTTTTGTATATTCATTTATTATAGATTGAATACTCTTTTCTTTTGGAAATTGAACGATATTTGAATCACTTTTAAAAGTTTTGCATTCAATAACTCTTGCTAATGGTTTTCTATTTTCTTCTAAAGCATTATTTCTCGGTTCTATAATAAAGCTAATTCCACCTTCACCTGTATAAAAATGATTTAAACTACTAAATGCTGAAAGAGTTTTTTTATTTTCTCCAGATAAAGTATGTTTTAAATCCAATTTACCTTTAATTATTGTATGATCTAATTCATCAGCAACACCAACAATAGCACTATCTAACTCTTTATTTTTAATAAAATTTATTGCAGCTTCAAGTGCAATATCTCCACCGATTTCATTTTGTGTAAACATTAATGAGGGACCAGTGATATTTGTTTCAATTGTTAAATAACCTAAACTAGCATTTAGTACAGTATTTTGGAAAAGAGAAGGGTTTATTTCATTTATATCTTTTTGAACTAAATCAATAAATTCTCTTGATGCACTCATAGGTCCACTAGCTGTTCCAAAAAGTAAACCAATTTTAAATTTATTATTATTTGAGATTTTTAATTTAGAATTTCTAATTAATCTTGTAGAAACTAAATTTAAAATTTTAGAAAGCCTATCCATTTTTCTATAGTTTTTTAAGTTTTTTCTCGCTAATAGATTAATCTCTTCAGAATCAAAATCAATCATATTATAAAACTTAGTAGAGTATTTATTACTAAAAGAGAGCTGATTTTCTAATTCCATAGTTTCATATTCACAATTAATGATTTTATTTTTAAGAATCTCAGCTGTAAAATTATTAGGAATTAATGCATCAATATCGCTTATTACAATCTCATCTTCAAGAATATTTTCTTCAGGTACTAAAGCTTTGTAATCTTTATTGATAACTAATGCAGAACCATTATTTCCACCAAAACCAAATGAATTACTTAAGGCAAGTTGTAGATTATCATTTTTCTGAGCCTCATTAGGAACATATTCTAAGCTACAACCACTTCTAGCTTCTTTAAAATTTAAAGTAGGAAAAAGTACTTTGTTTTCAAGTGCTAGAAGTGAAACTGTTGTATTTGTTATACCAGCAGCACCTAGTGTATGACCAAACTGACCCTTTAAACTAGTGACATTAAATTTATTATCTTTAGAAATTTTTTGAATAGCTTTGGATTCGATTTTATCATTCAATTCAGTTCCACTTCCATGAGCAATAACATAATCTAAATCATCAATATTGATATATTTACAAGCTTGATTCATAGCTTCTACTGTGCTAGATAATAAAGGTGATGGAGAAGTTAGATTATAAGCATCAGATGTTACACCAACATTTGAAATCATATATTCAAAATTATGTTTCTTATCATCTTTACCTATAATTAAAACAGAAGCTGCTTCTCCTAAAGTGATACCATAATCTCCAATACTAAAAGGAGAAGACTGCGAAGCTGAAATCGCTCCTAAAGAGTAAAAGCCAAAATATGATAATTCACATAAACTATCCACTCCTAGAATAACTGCATAGTCTATTTTACCAGAGTTGATAGATTGAATAGCTAGTTTTTGTGCAATAGTACTTGAGGAACAAGCAGTAGAAACTAAACTAGAATGAGTAAAAATATCATAAGATTTAGTAATTGTATCTATTATTCTTGATTGTGATGCAGATAAAATAGATTTAATTTTCTTTGACTTACCATTATTTAAATGGTTAATATAGAACCTTTCTAAAGAACGTGTTTCCAAAACACAAGTTCCACAAAAAATTCCAATTTTTTTATTTTTATCATAACCTTTATTATTTCTTAATTCTTCAAAAGCTTCTTCAAAAGCAATCATAGATAGTAAAATTGAACGATCTGTATTTGTATCTATATAAGATTTGTTTTGAACTAAATTAAATAACTCTTCATCTGAATAGTCTATTTCAGAGACTTTTTTTAAAGGAGCATTTTTTTTGATAGATTAATATGTTTTGCATAATTTATATTATTTTTAGATTCTAATAGATTAGCAAGAACCTCCTTACTGTTCTTACCTATACTACAAATTATACCTTTACTTAAAATAGGATACATTATTCTATCTCTACAGTAAAACTTTTTGTTTCATAAAAAGGTAAGGAAACTGTTTGTAGTTTTTGAGATGACTCTTTTGTGCTAAACGATAGACCTGGAATAGCAAATTTGTTATCAATAAGAATATAACCAATATATTTTTCTAAATGATAACTATAAGAATAATATATTATATTTCCAGTAATATCTCCAATATTTACGATTGTTGTAGATAAAGTATTAGGAAGTTCATCGCAAATAAATGCAACCGTAGATTTAGTATATTTTGGAGATAGTTCATTTAATTTATCATGATATATATAGTCATCTTTAGAAAAATCAATTAAATGTTTAAATCCAAATTCAAAACTGTTTTTTATGTAATTATTAAAACTAAATGAAGAAAAGTTTCCAAAATTTGAAGTTAATATATCGTGCGTTTCAGTAGAAATTTCTTTATAATCAAATTCGCTCGATAAAATCTTATTTTTTATAGTATTGTTTTCATCTTTTGGTATTATAATTTTAAATCCATAATCACCAGTATATCCACCTCTTATTAGTATTCCTTCTTTTTCATCAATTTCAAAATTTATGAATGATAATAATGGAAGTCCTACATAGCTATCATCAACAAGTTCTTGTAAAATTCTCCATGAATAAGGTCCAGCAAGAATATAAGAACTCATTTCCAATATTTCAAACTCAATATCAAAGTTACCTTGTTTCCCTTCAAAATAACTGATAATATTTTCTCGTTTTTCCTTACTGGCAATTAAATAATAGCATTCATCATTATTTAGTAAGGAAACAAAATCTAAGACATTATTGTTGTCATCAAGAATAACTGAATCTAAACTATTGTTCATTTGTAAATAAAGAACATTCTTTGAGATTACTAAATCTAAAAATTCTTGGGCATCAGAACCAGAAACTTTTATAACTAAATCGTTATTGCTTGAATCAATTAAAACAGAACCACTCCTCAAGAAATCATACTCTTCTTTGTTTGCTAATATACACTCCATTAATAATCCTTTTTTTGATATAAAATAGAAAGTAATGCTAGTAAATAAATAATTAAATATAGATTAAACTTATTAATAAATAATTTTTAATATAATTTATGTAAATTTATATGTAAAATGGGTAAAAATATTATATAATATAAACTCAATCAAAAAAAATTAGGAATTTATAATATGCTATTAATGAAACTTCAATCAAGAGAAAAATTTGCCTTTTTACAATTAGCACACTATTTAGCAAGAATTGACAATGATTTTGGAAAAAGTGAAGAGGAGATTATAAAAGAGTATTGCGATGAGATGGGAATTGAAAATATAGACTCTTTTGATATAAAAAACTTTAGCCTTGAAGATACTTTAAAGAATTTTAAAAGTGAAAGAAGTAAAAAAATTGTTCTTTTAGAGCTTATGATTTTAATTCATATTGATAGAAATTTCAATATAAATGAACAGATTTTAATAGATAAAATTTCTCAAAATTTTGGGCTGGAGCTTGAGAATTTGGATGATTATTCACAATGGGGAAAATCAGTTGCAATGTTATATGAAGTTGCAAAGGTATTTATTGATGATAGAGATAGAAACATATAGTAATTTGGAAAAATCAGATGCAACTAATAGATAATTTAGATAGTAAAATTGAAAAATTATTATTTGAATATGAAAAGTTAAAACTTGAAAATATTGCACTACATCAGGAACTTGAGAAAATAAGAAATGAAAATGATGAACTTATTAAAAATAATCAAGATATGATTTTAGCAATAAATAGTACTTTAGCTTTAATAGGAGGAAGAAATAGTGGATAAAGATATTACTTTTCATATAAATAATTTAGCATATACTATAAATGTAGATGAAGAACTAGAAAAAGAGCTTTGCAAATATCTTGATTTATCAAAAAATAATGATACAAAAGAGCTATTAATCGCCTATTTAAATCTTAGTCAAGAGTTTAAACTATTTAAAAAAAATATAGAAAAAATAACAGAAAAATTATCAGGATTTTAAAATAAAAGCTTTCTCATTACTTGAAATAATTATTGCAATTGTTGTTTTGACTTTGATTATTACATTTGCTATTCCAAAGTTTAATAGTGTAAATGAAAGTTCAAATATTTTAGCTTTAAAATCAGAGTTTGCTTTAGTTCAATCAGCTTTAGTAAAGGCAAAAAGTAGAAATGTTTTATTACAAAATCAAAATGATATTGACTCATTAGATGATGCAAAAATCAATACAAAATCAGAAGAACTTTTTAAAAATATTTTAGATAAACCAATACTTTCAACAACTATAAATGAGAAAAAATATGGGCAATGGGCAAAATTGTCAAATAAGAAATATATCTTTTTTACCCAAAGTAAAACTTTTGAGTTTTTATTTGATAATTCAGAGTTTAGATGTGTTAGTAATGAAATTTTGTGCAAAGAGATTGAATGAATTTTTATGAAGTTGCAATTTTAAAATCACCATTACAAAATCTTACATATAAAAGCAAGGAAGAGATAGAAATTGGCTCTTTAGTTGAAGTGGTTTTAGCAAATAGAAAAAACTCAAATCAAGCTGTTATAATAAAAAAAGTTGAAGAACCAGAGTTTAAATGTAGTGATATTTTAAAAATTACAGATTTTTTTTATAGTTCTTTTATGCTTGAAATTGCAGATTTTATAGCAAAATATTATGTTTGTTCTTTAGGACAAAGTTTAACTATTTTTCAATTTTTTGATAAAAAGATAATTTTTGAAGATTTAAAAATAGAGTTTAAAAAAGAGATAACTTTATCAAGTTTACAAAAAGAAGCAAAAGATTTTTTAGATAGTAAAAAACAAGCTTTACTTTTTGCAAAAACAGGAGCTGGGAAAACAGAAATTTATATAAAATCTATAAAAGAGGCTCTATTAAGTGGTAAACAGGCTATATTTTTGATGCCAGAAATCTCTCTTACTCCTCAAATGCAAAAAAGATTAGAAGAAGTTTTTGGAGATATTGTTGCAATTTGGCACTCAAAAGTTGGAGCTAAAAAACGAAAAGAGATATTAAAAAATCTTCAAGAGGGAAAGATAAAACTAATTGCAGGAGCTAGATCTGCTCTTTTTTTGCCATATAATAATTTAGGTTTAATAATAGTTGATGAGGAACATGATGACTCTTATAAAAGTGATCAAACTCCAAGATATAATGCAAAAGATTTAAGTATTTTTATAGCAAAAAAATTTGATATAAAACTTATTTTAGGAAGTGCAACACCTTCAATTAATAGCTATTATAAAATGCCATATTTTGTGCTTGATAAAACATTTTATGAAACACAAAAGAGTTATATTTTTGAAAATTCTAGTCAAAAAATATCACAAAACACACTTAAAAAAATTGAAGATTCTATAAAAAATGCTAATCAAACAATAGTGTTTTTACCAACACGAGCAAATTTTAAGCATCAAATTTGTTTTGATTGTGGAAAAAGTGTTGAGTGTCCATTTTGTAGTGTTTCTATGAGTTTACATAAAAATGATTTAGCTTTAAAGTGCCACTATTGTGGATTTGCTCAAAAAATACCAGAATTTTGTCCATCTTGTAAAACTGGAATTATAAAAAATCATAGAGTTGGAACTGCTGAAATAGAAGAGCTTTTAAAACAAGAGTTTCCTTCAAATGTGATAAAAAGATTTGATACAGATATAGTAAAAAATGAGAAGATTTTAAAATCTATTTTACAAGAGTTTAATGACAATAAAATAGATGTTTTAGTTGGAACTCAAATGCTTTCAAAGGGGCATGATTATCATAATGTAAAACTTGCAATCGTTTTGGGAATTGATAGTTTATTAAATATGAACTCATATAAAGCTAGAGAAAAAGCTCTATCTTTGCTTATTCAAATTGCTGGAAGAAGTGGAAGAAATGGTTTTGGTGAAGTTATTATTGAAACACAAAATGAAGATTTTTTTAAACACTATTTAGAAGATGCAAGTTATTTAGATTTTTTAAATGATGAGTTGGAGTTTAGAAAAGATTTATATCCACCTTTTGTAAAATTAGCTCGTGTTGTTTTGTCCTCAACAAATGGATTAAAGGTAAAAGAAGAGTTAAGTGAAATTGTAAAATATCTAAAAACTGTTGATAATATCGAACTTGTAGGATTTGGTGAGTGTGCAATTTTTAAAATAGCAAACAAATATAGATATGAGATTTTAATTCGTTCAAAAAATTCAAAAGCACTTTTACAAACTTTACACTCTATAAAATCATCAAATGTTTTTGTTGATATGGATACTATTTATTAGATTTTTTGTACAATAAATTAAAGAAAAAGGAGAAAAAATGGTAAATACAAAAGAGGACTTTGAAAGATTAGTTGAAAATATAAAAGAGCAATCTTGGTATAGAAAACCACTTGCTTTTGCAATTGCAAGAGTTGATAAAGGAGTTTTAAAAAATCAAACTCTACAAGCTATTTATCCTACAATAAACTGGAATGAAAATGAAAAAAGTGCAGCTATTTTTCTTTCAGCTATAAAAGGAAGTTTTCCTAGTGCTGATTTTTCAAAAAGTGAAGCAGTTTTTCCTTTGAGTGATGATTTTTTAACTTTTTGTATAAAATGCTATAAGCCTTTTTATGAAGAAAAAGAGAAACACAAAAATCTTCAAGTAGTATCTACACTTGCTAGTTTGCCTATTGATAGTGGATTAAGTGCCGATGATTTTAGAGTTGTTTTTATTTTTGAAGATGAAAAACCACAAAGTGTTGAGAGTGCTTATTTGAAACTATATGCAAAACATAGCAAAAAAGTTGAAGATGTAAATCTTGATGATATTGAAAATCTTTTGGTAAATTGTGCGTGGATTGATAACAAGCCAATAGAGCTTGAGTGGTTAAGACAAAATGAAGTTTTACTAAAAATTGCAGATAAATATCCAAGAGTTGATTATGTAGGAAAATATGCAAGAGTATTGCAACATATTATTCCTTCTGATGATGAAACTTCTTGTAAAGCAATTTTACTAAAATAAATAGCAATTTTTTGCTATTTATTTAAAAAATCTCTACTTTTGCTTGTGCTATTTTTTGATAAATATTTAGGTTTTTCTTTAGTGGTAACCAGTTTACTAAAATGGTAGCCAGTGCTTCCCAAAGTGCAACCCAACCACCTATCATAATACTTTCTGATACAATTTTATATCCAATATTTTCGTGTTCTGAGAGTGAAAAAGATAAAAATACAAGCAAAAATCCAAGAATAAAAAATATAATAGAGTTTTTTAAACTCTCTTTCATACTCTTTTTTTCCAAAAAAATTAGATAGGAAAAGTACTCATTTATACTACTTTGTAGCCTTTTTACAGATTCAATAGTTGATTTTTCTTCAAAATTAAATTGTAAAATAAAAGGAGTATTTCCTATCTCATCAACACTTTCAAAAAGATACTCTTCAAGTTTATACTTTAAATCTTTTTTTATAAATGATGATTTTTTATCATAATCTTCATATAAGTCTTCAATTTTCGATGTGAAAATTTTGATTATTAAGTTTCCATTTTGGTCTTTGTCATAACGGTTTAAAATATAGTCTTTCATTTTTTCTCTTTTTTGGAATTTTTTGTATTTTACTATATATTGGTTTGAAATTTATTTTTTAATTTTAAACTTCTCTTCTAGTGCTTTTAACTCATCTGCATTTTCTTGAGCCTTTTTTACTGCTTCTTCAAAAGCTAATCCTTTTTGTATAAGTTCATAAAGTCTTGGTTTATCTTTTTTCCAATTTCTTAGTGTCATTGGAGTTACATTTAAAATTCCTGCTAAATCTCTCTGTGTCATTCTTAACCTTTTTATTAAAAATTAACCCAAAAAGATTGACAAATCAACAAGCAAACTATTTGCTCTTTAAAATATAAATATGCAAATAATTTGCTTTATTAAGTATTGATTAGATAATATTTAGCTCAAAAATGTAAAAAAGAGAAAAATATTATGCCTTTATCATTCAAGCAACATATAGAAAACCTATTTAAAAATTCAGATATTTTTAGTGATAGTGAAAAAAATCTAAATATTCCAAAAATCTTGGAAGCTATTGAAAAAATAGATATTGAACTAATAAAAATTTTAAAAAATGATGAAAAAGCAAAAAAATATTTTTTTACTCAAGTTGAAGATATTTTTGTATTAAATCAAAATAAGCTAATAGAGTTTTTCTCTTTAAATGACTATATGAAAAATGGCTCATATACAAGCTACACAAACAAAATAGGGCTTATAAAAAAAGATAGTTTTATCAAAAAATTTGATGATGTTGTTCTAGCTTTTCCACATAAAGATTGTGTGCTTGAAGGTGGGCAAACAAAAGATGATGATAAAAGAAAAGAAGTTTTTTATAATGAAATACTAAGTAGCAGTGAAATAGATAGGCTTTTTGAACCAAAAGTTTTGACAAATATAAAAAGATATAGTAAAGAAAAGATTGAAAAAAATCCTACTATAAAAGAAGATGATAATCTGATAATAAAAGGAAATAATCTTTTAGCACTTCATAGCCTAAAAAAGAAGTTTGCAGGGAAAGTAAAGCTGATTTATATTGACCCACCATATAATACTGGAAACGATAGTTTTAACTATAATGACAATTTTAATCACTCAACTTGGCTAACTTTTATGAAAAATAGACTTGAAGTTGCAAAAGAGTTTTTAAGTGATGATGGTTTTATTATCGTACAAATAGATGATAATGAACAAGCATATCTGAAAGTTTTAATGGATGAAGTATTTGCTAAAGAAAATTTTAGAAATTCAATATATTGGCATAGGACTTATGCAGGAAAAACTGTTTCAAAAAATTTACCTTGGAATGTCGATATTCTTCATTTATATTCAAAAAATATACTAACAAATATTAACAATGTAACAACATTACTTACTGAAAAAGATATTAAAGCATATAATAAAGATGATAATGATGGAAGAGGTAAATATAGTACAGTAAGTTTACAGAAAACAGGAAATCCAGGTCCACAAACTACATATGATTACATTGATAACTTTGGAAAAACTTGGAAATGCCCTGCTAAAGGTTGGAGGATGAAAGAAACTAAATTAAAAGCACTAGAAAATGATAATAGATTATACATAAATGGTAATACAATGAGAGAAAAGTATTATTTGGAAGAAAGAACTAAAATTGGGAAACAAATAGATAATTTTTGGGCTGATATTGGTAATTTAAATAGAAGTAGTGATAATATATGTGGTTTAAGTGGGCAAAAACCAGAAACATTAATTGAAAGAATTATTAATTTATCAACAAAAGAAAACGATTTAGTTATGGATTTTCATTTAGGAAGTGGCACAACTTGTGCAGTTGCACATAAAATGAATAGAAGATATATAGGAATAGAACAAATGGACTATATAGAAGATATTGCTGTTGAACGACTAAAAAAAGTAATAGATGGCGAACAAGGTGGAATTTCAAAAGCTGTAAATTGGAGTGGTGGTGGAGAGTTTGTTTATGCAGAACTAAAAACTATTGAGAATTTCAAAAATAGTGAAATAGGAAAACTAAATAAAAATCTTCAGTATCTTCCAATAAGTGAAATAGAAGATGAAACTTATAGTATTTCAAAAGAAGAAATAGCAATTAATAAAGCTTTTTATGGAATAGAAAATGAGTGAGATACTTTTTAAAGAGATTGAAACAGGTATTGAATTTCTTAAAAATAGGGGATATTGGGAAAGTGAATTACCAAAAAGTATTTTAGAAAATATAAAACAACCCTTAAGAGATTATCAAAAAAAAGCCTTAGAAAATTTTATATTTTATTGTGAAGATAAACATTACTCAAAAATAGAAAACAAACACTTACTTTTTCATATGGCAACTGGAAGTGGAAAAACCAATATTATAGCTTCTACAATTTTGTATCTATATGAAAAAGGTTATAGAGATTTTATATTTTTTGTAAATACTCAAAATATTATCACAAAGACAAAAGATAATCTTTTAAACAAATACTCACAAAAATATTTATTTAAAGAAGATATAAAAATAGATAATAAGCAGATAAACATAAATGAAATTACAGATACATTTGATGTATCAAAAAAAGATGATATAAATATACTTTTTACAACTATAAACAAACTTCACGGAGATTTAGAAACGACTATAAAAGAGAACTCTATAACTTATGCTGATTTTGAAAATAGAAAAATAGTTTTAATAGCGGATGAAGCACACCACTTAAATGCAAATACAAAAAGCTTAAAAGATAGTGAAAAAGATTGGGAAACAACTACAAAAAATCTTTTAAAATCAAACAAAGAAAATATACTTTTGGAGTTTACAGCAACTCAAGATTTAAGCGATATAAATATAGCTTCAAAATATAAAGACAAAATAATCTATGATTATGCACTCAAAAAGTTTAGAGATGATGGATATAGCAAAGATATAAAACTAATAAGTGATAATTTAAACGATATTGAAAGAATGCTTCAAGCAGTGCTAATAAGTGAATATAGAAGAATTATTGCAAATGAAGTTTTAAAAAAGGTTATAAAGCCTGTAATTTTGTTTAAAACTGTTAAAAATACTGAAAATATAGATACTATTTATGAAGAGTTTATAAAGCTTGTAGAAAATCTATCTAGCAAAGATATAGAAAATATATTTCTAAAATCAACTCTTGAAGTTATTGTAAAACTAAAAGAGAAGATGAAAGATATAAATAGCTTTTTAAGTGCTATTAAATATGGATTTAAAAAAGATTCTTGTTTGGTAATTCACTCAAAAACCAAAGATAAAGAGGAAAAATTAAAATATCTAAATAGTTTAGAAGATGTAAATAATCCAGTAAGAGCAATATTTGCAGTTGATATTTTAAATGAGGGTTGGGATGTTTTGAATCTTTTTGATATTGTAAAACTTGATGAAGCAAAAAAAAGCTCAAAAGGTACTATAAGTGAAGCACAATTAATAGGGCGAGGTGCTAGATATTTTCCATTTGATTATGAAGATTATGACAAGTATAAAAGAAAATTTGATAAATATCCAGATGAAGAAGCAAAAATACTTGAAGAGATGTATTTTCATAGTATAAATCAAAGTGAATATATAAGTGCTATACGAAAAGAGCTTGTAAAAATTGGGCTTATTGATGAAAATGAAGATAACTATAAAACAGTAGAATTAAAGGTAAAAGAGCAGTTTTTAAATAGTGATTTGTACAAATATGGATATATTTTTACAAATAAGCAGATAAATCAAGATAAGACAAAGATAAACACAATTACTGATTATGTAAGTTCATATAAAACTCAAAAATTCAAAATAGATAATCAAAGTAGAGAAATAAAAGTTTATGATGAAGATGAAGAAGTGGTGCAAGATAGTGATTTTAGTTTTGTAACAAAATTTAAAATAAGTGAGATTGATAAAAATATAGTAAGAGTTGCTATAAATAAAAAGCCATTTTTTTACTTTTCAAATCTTAAAAAATATTTCCCAAATTTAAAAAGTATAGATGAGTTTATTAGTAGTAGCAACTATTTAGGAGATATAGAATTTGTTTTTCATACTTCAAAAGAGCTTTTACTTAGCAATGAAATAAAAATAGAGCATATTTTAAAAGTTTTGGAAAAAATAGAAAAAGAGATTTTGAAAAATAGCAATAGCAAAATTGGAAGTTTGAAATTTTATCCACATAGAATAAATTTAAAAATACCAGCAAAAAAACTACTAAAACAAAAAAATAGTGGTATTAAAATATCAAGAGTTGAAGATTGGTATATTTTTGAAGAGCACGAATGTACGACAGAAGAGCAACATTTTGTAGAGTTTATAAAAGGTGTGATACCAAATTTACAAGAAAAATATAAAGATATAAAACTAATAAGAAATGAAAAATCATTTGAGATTTATAGTTTTGATAAAAAAACAGATGGAGCAAGATTTGAGCCTGATTTTATCTTGCTTTTAGAAGATAGTAAAAAAACTATTCATCAAATATTTTGTGAACCAAAAGGAAATCATTTAATAGAGTTTGATAAATGGAAAGATGAGTTTTTAAGAGATATTACAAAGTGTACAAATGAGAATAAAATTGAACTAGAAAGCATAAATAATGATGGCTTGGAACTTTACGAAAATAGATTTTATAAGATTTTGGGCTTACCTTTTTATAATTTTGAAGATGAAGATAGTTTTAAAAATGAGTTTTATAGTTTAAACAAAATCTAAAATAACCAAGCTATAACAAAAAATATCCTATAATCTTGCCTTAAAAATTCCAAAAACAAAGATAAGAGCAAAGAGAAAAATGATAGAGCTAATAAATATAAAAAAATCATACCCAACACAAACTTTATATCAAGATTTAAACTTACGACTAAACAAAGGCGATAAAGTAGGGCTTGTAGGAAGAAATGGTACAGGAAAATCAACACTTTTTAAGCTTATTTTAGGAGAAGAGCAGCCAGATAGTGGAGATATTGCAAGACCTAAAAACTATAAAATAGGTGCTTTGAAGCAGTATTTTGATTTCACAGAAAAAACTCTACTAGATGAAACAGCTTTGGCTCTTAGCGAAGATGACAAATACAATATCTATAAAGCAGAAAAAATTCTTTTTGGGCTTGGATTTAGTGAAGATGACTTACAAAAAGAGCCAAAGAGTTTTTCAGGTGGTTACCAAATAAGAATTAACTTAGCAAAACTTCTTTTAACAGAGCCAAATATGTTGCTACTTGATGAGCCTACAAACTACCTTGATATTTTATCTATTAGATGGCTAAGAGAGTTTTTGAAAAGCTTTGATGGAGAGGTTATTTTAATCACTCACGATAGAGATTTTATGAATAGTGTTTGTACTCATACTATGGGAATTATTAGAAGAGATGCCTTTATAGTGCAAGGAAGTACACAAAAATTCTTTGAGCAACTAGCTGCAAATGAGGAGCATTATGAAAAGCAAAAAATAGCACAAGATAAAAAAATAAAAGACCTTGAAGAGTTTATTGCAAAAAACAAGGCACGAGCAGCAACAGCAACTTTAGCCCAATCAAAAGTAAAAATTTTAGAAAAAATGGATATTTTAGAAGATATTGAGTATGAAAAAGATTTAAAATTTGATTTTAATTATAAAGAAACAAGTGCTAAATTTTTACTTGAAGTAAAAGATCTGAGTTTTGGATACGATAAAAGCAACTTACTTTTTAAAGATATAACTTTTGCACTTAGCCGAGGAGAGACTTTGGGGATTATTGGGAAGAATGGAAAAGGAAAATCAACACTTTTAAATGTTTTAGCTGGAGAGTTAAAACAACTAACAGGAAATGTGGATTTTCATCCAAGCACAGTTTTTGGGCATTTTGGACAAACAAATATAAATCACTTAAACCAAAATAACACAATAATAGAAGAGATACAAAGTGTAAATAGCAAAATTCCAGAGCCAGTGGTACGAAATATTTGTGGAATTATGATGTTTAGTGGAGATAATGCAAAGAAAAAAATCTCACTTCTAAGTGGTGGAGAAAAATCAAGAGTAATGCTAGGAAAAATCATAGCACAAGATGTAAATCTACTTTTTTTGGATGAGCCTACAAACCATTTGGATATTGAGAGTATTGAAGCACTTACAAATGCAATTAAAGAGTTTGCAGGTTCAAGTATTATTGTAACTCACAGTGAAGAGCTTTTAAGAGCCACTTGTGATAGGCTTATAGTTTTTACAAATGATGGTGCAGATTATTTCAATGGAACTTATGATGAGTTTTTAGAAAAAATAGGTTGGGGCGATGATATAAATGATGCAAAACCCACAAAAACTTCAAACTCAAAAAATGATGAGATAAAAAAAGATAAGCCAAAGATAAATAAAAAAGAGAGTAAAAAGCTAAGAGCTGAACTTGTAAGTAAAAAAAGTCAAGATTTAAAACCACTAAAAGCAAAACTAGAAGAACTTGAAAACAGCCTAACTAGTGAAAAAAACAAAGAACAAATAGAGAATGAGATTTTAGATATTATGCAAAAAATGGAAGATATAAATAGAGTTTTTGAAGAGAAAATGGCAGAATTAAGTTAAAAAAAGAGTAGTTTAACTACTCTTTTTTACTTTTTATATCAAACATATTTAAAATAGTTTTATACGAAGATGCAAACTCTAAAGATATAAGAGAGCTATCACCTTTAACTATTTGAAAAGCTTTTTTTACCTCTTGTTCTCCAAAAACATCAAAAAGAGCATCTTTATAATCCTCTAAATCTAAATCTTGTTCGTAGGCTCTTAAGATTTGTGCCAAAAGATAGTTGAAGCTTTTATTTGATTGTTCAAGATAGAAAATAGCCTCTTCATACTCTTCTAATTTTATTAAAATATCAGCTTTAAACTCAGCTAAAGTGAAATCATTTTTAAAAATAACTCCTATAAATGCCCCAATATGTACAAAATCATCAAAGCCATTTAGTTCATCAAGTAACTCTTCATATTCATAATTATCTTTATTTAAGATAAAATCTCTTATTAGTTTTCCTTGATTTTTGTTGTTATAAATCAAATCTTCAAGAGGATAAATTTCAGAGAAATTTGGAACTATCATTTGACAAGAGTAAAACCCCAAATAGTCATATTCTCTTAAATATATCTCTTTATCTTCTTTTTCTAAAATATTTTTCAAACTTTCAAATTGTAAAGTAGAATTTTCTACTTCAAATTCCCAAGGAGTGTATGAAAAATCTTTATTTTTATTTAAAAATTGTAGTCCAACTTTTGCATTTGAGTCCACAAAATGAGATTCTAAATTAGAACTTGAACAAATCTCTTCTTTATCAAAAGTTGGTCTTTCAAAGCTATCAAGTTCATTTATCTCTCTTCCTTGCAAAAGTTCAGTTAAAGTTCGCTCTATACTTACTTCCAAAATAGGATGACTTCCAAAAGATAAAAATAGTGTGTTGTTTTTTGGGTTTATAAATGCTATTGCAGTTACTGGATAAACTCCACCTAAAGAGGCATCATAAACTTTTATTTTGTAGCCATTTTCTTCTAATATTTTTATATCTTCAGATATTTTATAAAAACTTTCTATTACACTTTTTGGAAACTCTGGTAAAGATAAACTCTCTTTTAAAACTTTTATTTTTACATTTCTTTCAAAAATTTCGCAAAGTGCTTGAACTTTCGCTTCATTTGGGCTATTTCCTGTTGATAAACCATTACTTGCATATAAATTTGCTAATAAATTTATAGGAAAAAACTCTATCTCTTTTGTTGTTTGGTTTACAAAAGGTAAAGATACTATTTTATCAAAACTGTTTGAGTTGAAATCTAAGAAATCAGTTTTTTCAACATCTTTTAAATTGTAATATTTTTTTAATTTCTTGCTTAAAAACTCTTCATTTAAATTAAACTCTTTTTGGTCAGCAAAAAATTTTCTATTTCCTAAATAAAAATCATTAAAATATAAATTTGTTTGTAACCTTTCAATAAATTCGCCATAAGCACTAGCTAAACAAGAGTCCAAAAGACTACCTTTTCCATTTGAAAATATAAAATTATTTGCACCTTCAAGGCTTAAATTTATTGAAAAGCTATTTTTTACTGGATTTTTTTCTTTAGATAATTTGACATTTAAACCTAAATTATTGATTATATCTTTTAAGTTTTTTATTGATGTTTCAAGTGGAGCATCTTTTGATAATATTTGCATTTTTTCTTCTTTAATTTTTTGCCGAAGTATAGCTAAAAAACTCTATAATTGTTTTTTAATAGTTTGGAGAAAAAATGAACAAAAAAATATCAAAGGTTTTATTTGTAAAAGTTGGAAGTGTAAAAACAAAGAAACTAGAAAATGATGAAAAAAGAGAAGAGTTAATAAGTGCTATAAAAAAATCTATTGTACCTTTTGCATATCTTACAAAAA
Source organism: Aliarcobacter sp. (assembly GCA_039810345.1). Classification (GTDB taxonomy): domain Bacteria; phylum Campylobacterota; class Campylobacteria; order Campylobacterales; family Arcobacteraceae; genus Aliarcobacter. Next base: position 18,621 of record JBDHWU010000030.1, read on the forward strand.
TAGGCTTTAAAGAGGATTTTCAAGCTGATTTACTTCATCATGGTGGAGTTAATAAAGCACTATTTATGATTGGAACAAAAACCTATGAAAAACTTAATCTTGAGTTTGAAAATAGATTTTCATATAAAGAAGATGCACATTTTGGTGAAAATTTAGTGTTAGAAAATATTTCTGAAGATGATATTTGTGTAGCAGATATTTTAAAAATAGGAGAGGCTTTAGTTCAAATAACTCAACCTAGACAACCTTGTTGGAAATTAAGTGCAAGTACAGATATAAAAAATATGACAAACTATATTTTTCAAAATGGACTAACAGGATTTTATGCAAAGGTTTTAAAAGAGGGCAAAATATCTTTTAATGATGAAGTTATATTAGAAAAAAGAGCCAATCCAAATCTAAAAATCTCTAAATTAAATGAAGTTATAGTAAATCCTAAACAAAATGAGGCTTTGGTTTTAGAAGCTCTTTCTTGCAAAGATTTGGGAATTGCATTTAAAACTTCTTTACAAAAAAGATATATCTTAGGAAATGATGATAATCAATTTACTTTCTATCACACTTAATTTATAACCATAATTTTTGTGATGGCTTATGGAAGAAGTATCTTTTAAAATAATATTATAAAACTTCACCCAAAAAGCAACCAATTCCATAAGGTTTTTTGCTATAAAACTTTTTTGCATGACAAACAAGAAGTGCGTGAAACTCTTGATAAGTTATAACTAATTTTTCCGTATCTTTTATCTTTTTTTGAAGTTCTTGTTCAAAATAATTTTTTACTTCAATATATTTTGTTTTTTCATTTATGATTTTGTAATTTAATAAAACTCTTTTTGTATAAGCATCTACTTTAAAATGTGGCTGTTTAAATCCGTATAAAAGCATACTATCAGCTGTTTCTTCGCCAATTCCTTTTATACTTAAAAGCTCTTCTCTTGTTGGGATTTTGCCATTTAGCTTTTCAAAAAACTCAATAAAATTTAAAATATATTGTGATTTTTGATTAAAATAACCACTTGGTTTTATAGCTTCTTGAAAAACTTCTAATGGTGCATTTTTTATTTTTTCTGGCTCTAATAAATCTAGTTTTTGAAGATTTTCCAAAGATTTTACTACACTTGTGAAATTTCTATTTTGAGTTAAAATAGAGGCTAAACAAATCTCAAAAATCTGTTTCTCATTTTTTGGATAAGAGTAATCAAGTTTATGATAATAACCATCAACTTCTAAAAATGGCCACCAACCTTGAGGTCCGTAAGTTTCATAAAGTTTATTGTACATACTATATATTTTGTTCATTTTTATCTCCTATTTTCCAAAATTTTCACAACTTTCACAATTCTCAAAATCCAAAAGTGCTTTTTTTCTTTCAATTCCCCATCGGTAGCCACTAATTGCTCCACTTTTTGCAATAACTCTATGACAAGGGATTAAGTAGCCAATATGATTTTTTCCAATTGCACTTGCAACTGCTCTTACAGAGTTTGGTTTATCTAGTGAGTTTGCAATATTGCTATAAGTAGTTATCTCTTCATTTGGAAGATTTATTAGTGCTTTCCAAACATTTATTTGAAAATTTGTGCCTTTTACAAGAAGTGGATATTTTTTGTTTTTTATAAAGATATTTTCCAAATACTCATTTGCTCTGTTTTCATCGAAAACTAGATTTGCATTTTCCCAAAGTTCATTAAATCTTTGGAAAATATCTTCTTTGTTGTTGTCACAAAAACCTAAATAACAAATTCCTTTGTCTGTAAACCCAATAAGTGCTTCACCAAAAGGTGTTTGTCCAAAGCCATAAGTGATTTTTACATCTTTACCTTTTTCTTTCCACTCTTTTGGAGTAACTCCAATTAAATTTACAAAAAGTTCATGAAGACGGCTTGTGCTAGATAGTCCAATATCCAAACTGCTATCAAGTATGGATTTGGACTCTTTTATATGCTCTTTTGCATAATTTAGTGTAACACTATGCAAAAATTGTTTTGGAGTAAGACCTACATACTCCTTGAAAACTCGTATAAAGTGGTATTTACTCATACCTATATAAAGTGCTATTTCATCGATACTTGGATGAGATCTAAAGTTCTCATCTATGTATCTTATAGCTTTTTCTATCTGTTTATAAGTAGTATCAAGTGTAGGCAATTAATACTTCCTTTTAATTTTCTTAATAAGTAGATTGTGTATAAATCACAAATTTATTTGCTAACTCTTCAAGCTCTTTGCTTATTTTTTTGTGAAGTTCTGT
>JBDHWU010000031.1:0-19466 GCA_039810345.1 Aliarcobacter sp.
GCGTAGTTATATAGTAAACATATAAAACTAACGAAACAATTGTATCGAGAATTAGTCACATTTTTGTTACAATTTATCTATATCTTAATCTTTTCATTCTATCGTTGTATTATTTATTATTTCAATATTTATTTAGTAAATAAACTAAAAATATATTGATATATTATAATTTATATCATTTAAGGCATAATTATAAAATACAAATAAAACAGACAAATAGAGGAATATTGAAAAAAACACTACTGATTTTTATGCTATTTTTATCCTATTTAAGTGCCACTAATATTGATGATAAATCTTCAAATATAGATATTTTAAGCTCTTCAGAGATATTTATTGACTATTCAAAAAAATTAACAATTGATAAAATAATAGAAAATAAAGTTAGTTTTTCAAAAATAGACTCCTCAACTAAAAAATTTGGTTATTCACCAGATTTTAAAGTATGGATTAAATTTACACTTCACAATATAGAAAATGAAGCTATTTTAAAAATAATAGAGTTTGATAATCCTCTAGTAACAAATATTAACTTTTATGAAAACAATAATTTAAAAGAGAGCGAAGGATTACTAAATAAAAACATAGAAAGAAAATCTGTAAACCCAGTTTTTCATATAAAATTAGAAAAAGATGAGATAAAAACTTACTATATTGAAGCTTCATCAAAAAAAACCTCTTTATCTTTAAAATTAAATCTTTATTCTTATGAAGCTTTTTACAAACAAGAGATAATTCAACAAATAATTCTAAGCCTATTTTTTGGTGGAATGATAGTATTAGCACTATATAATTTATCAATATATTTTATGATAAAAGATATTAGTTATTTTTATTATGTTGGATATATTATCACTTTAGTATTTCATCATTTGCTTTATGTTGGATTTGCAAATTTATATCTATTTGACTCAGCTTTTATGGAATATGTTGTTAGCTATGCAGCAATTTTTATAGCACTTCCAGTTTTATTTTTAGCACTTTTTTCAAAATCATTTCTTCAAATAAATCAATATCCAAAAATTAATTTTATATTAAATATATTAATTGCTCTATTAGTTTCATCTGTTATATTGTTTATATTTACAAACTACCTTGAACCATATAGAAATGTTATATCTATATTGGTTATGTTATATCTATTTTTTATAACTTTTTATGCTTTTTTAAAGAGAAATGAACAAGCAAAATTAATATTATTTGGTTGGACAGCAATACTTTTTGCTGGTTCTTTAATGTATTTATCAAGCTCTGGAATAATAGAAGATGATTTATCATCTTATTATATTATTGAAATAGCTTTTATATTAGAAGCTTTAGTATTCTCTATTGCTTTAGCAAATAGAATAAAAAGATTACAAGATGAAAAAGAAAAAATGCAGCTAAGTTTGATTACTGAACAAAAAGAGAATGAAGCTAGATTAAATAAAATAGTTAGTAATAAAACAAATAATCTAATAGTAGCACTTGAAGAAAAAGAGATTTTACTAAAAGAGCTAAACCATAGAGTAAAAAATAATATGCAAACTATAATATCTTTAATTAGATTGCAAAATGACGAAATTAATGATTCTAAAATAAATATACTTTTAACAACAATTCAAAATAGAATTAGTGCAATGAGTCATTTACATGAGCTTCTTTATCAAAAAGATACTATTACATTTGTTGATGCTAATGAATATTTTGAGAAGATAATATCTGAAATAAAACAAAGTTTTGAGCATGATATTGATGTTATATATGATATAAATTGTAATTTAAGCTCTGAATCAGCTATTTACTGTGGATTAATATTAAATGAGTTATTAACAAATAGTTTTAAACATGCTTTTGATGAAAATAAATCAGGCATTGTAAATATATCTTTTTTTGGTAAAAACAAAGAATATAAACTTGTTTATAGTGATAATGGAAAAGGATATAATCCAAACATTAAAAAAAGTTCTTTAGGGCTTACTTTAATTGAAACTCTAGCAAAAAAACAACTTAAAGCAGAAATGAATATTAGTACCAATGAAGGTGTAAAAGTAAAATTAAGGTGGAAAGAGTAGCTTTTGTGACAAAAATGTGATTAAATTATTATATGATAATATTTAAAATTAAAAGATGAGAAATATGATAAAAATTTTAATTGTTGAAGATGAGACAATTGTTGCACTTGATACAAAAAGTACTTTAATAAAACTGGGTTATGAAGTTACAGATATTGTAACAACTTATGAAGAAGCATTATTATCTTTTTCAAAAAATAAGCCAGATATTATATTAATGGATATTTTTCTAAAAAATAGCCTTAGTGGTATTGATATTGCAAAAAAGATAAATGAAAATAGTAAAACTGCTATTATATTTATGAGTGCATATTGTGATGATGAAACTCTTGATAAAGCTGCGAAAATTGAACCATTTGCTTATTTAGTAAAACCATTTAATCGTAATGACTTAAAAAGCAGTATGAATATTGCTACTTATAAATTACAAAAAAGAAGTGAAAAAATAGATGAAAATGGAAAATATAAATTATCGCACGAATATTATTACTCTCTTGAACCATATTTAAAAGTTTATTTTAAAAATCAAGAAATTGATTTAACAAAAAATGAGAGACTTTTTTTAGAAATATTAATCAAAGCAAAGGGTGAAGTAGTAAGATTTTCTGAGATAGAAAACTTTATTTGGTTTGATAAACAAATATCTGATAGTACATTAAGAACTTTAATGCATAGAACAACAAGTAAATTTAATCATAAGATAATTAAATCTGTTAGTTCAATAGGCTACAAAATAAATTTTAGTTAGAAATTTTATAATCTACTATACTTTATTCTTCAATCTATTAAAATAAATTTTTTTTACTAATTAAATTTATATAAATTAACTAATTATAAATAAATCTATTACTTCATAATAAATCTCTAATTCCTAATCCTAAATATATAAAATTAAAATTTTTACTTTTTTGTGACAAAAATGTGACAATTTTATGAGAAATTTACCTTTAAATTAATTTAAAGGATAAATATGACAAACATAAACAAAAATCTGGCTTTACAAGAACTTCAAAAGTTACTTGTTTTAAATTTTAGTAAAACTCTAAGCTATATGTCTGATGATTTTAACAATAATCAAAAATATATAATTGAATTGCTTACGAAAAGGGTGTTTCTTGAAGAGATTGTTGAAGAAACAATATCATTTAATAAGAAAATAAATTGGGATTCTTCTTTAAAAAATTTAAGTATTGTAACAAATGCTGAAGATTTAATTAAAGTATTTGAACTAAGAAGTGATGTTTATCAAAATATAAATTATCAAAAAGAGTTTCCTGATTTAATTGATGGTCTAAACCTTGATATTTATGATAAAAACTCTGCTATCATCTTTTATAAAAATGATCAAAATATAAGTGGAACCACTAGATTAATTTTTGATTCAGAAAATAAATTACCATCAGATAAAATCTTTAGTTTTGATAATATTAGAAAACAATATAACAAAATAGGAGAGCTATCAAGATTAATAGTTAAACATGAAAAAAAAGGATTAAATCTTGAATTTAAATATCTTATGAAAGGAGCTTATTTATTATTTATTTTAAATGATATTGACATGACTTTTTTAGGCATCAAGAAAGATCATTATAAACTTTATGAAAGATTTGGTGGAAGTAATATTATTCAAGAACTTGATAATTATGGTAATTTAGACTTAGATGCATTAATTTTAAGTTGGAATCCTAGGGAAGCTTCGGATTTTTTTAAAAAAACTTTTTTAAAATAATTATTAACCCTTATGTTATAGATATATTACATAAGGGTTAAAATTTTAAATATAATTAAATTCTATTTTATTGCATGTAATATTTTATACTCTTCAAGGGCAAAATCATCTGTCATTCCACTAATATAATCAATTATTAATCTAACTCTATAATAGAATTCTAAAATATTATATTCTTCAATATTATCAGTATTTAATTTTTTAATATCATTTTTATAAGCAACTATTTGTTTAGAAGAGATTCTTTTTATTAATCGCTTTGATATAAAACAATCGATTTTTTCATCTTTTAAAAGTTTTGAAAAATCATTAGTAGTTAATTCTAGAATTGGTTTATACACATCAAATAAACCATTTAAAATAGTATAAGCTTGAAGCTCCAAAGTTTGAACTTCTTTATTTTGATAAATATATTTAGTTGAGATATCTTTTAAAACTTTTAGAGCTTTATAATATTTACTTGTTTTATCATACTCTAAAAGTGCATGGTTGAAACTTCCTTCAAATATTACTTGATGATTTTCTATAAATACATTAGAAACATGTTTTACAAAATTTGTGACAAGAGTAACTCTTAAAAAAGTAAAAAACATATTAAATTGATATGGTTCATCATTCTTCTTTGCCTTTTCATACTGCTTATTAATAATTTCTAATAAAAATTCTTCATTTTGTTTTGTACATTCACTTGTAATAATATTATATACTTCATCTAAAGATAAAATTCCTTTTTCAACAGAATCTTCCAGGTCAGCGGTTAAATATGAAATATCATCAGCTGCTTCCATAATATAAGTTATTGGAAATCTATGCCCTGCTTTTATATTTAATGTAGTTTGTATTTTTTCAACTAAATCTTTCTCACTATAATAAAATCCTGGTTTCTTTTTAAGATAATTTAATGAATCTGAATTATCTGGTTTATTTTCAAAAGCTCCTCTTGTGTATTTTAAAACAGCAATTATTTGAAAATATGATAGGTTTAATCTTTGAAGTTTTGTTATTATTCTTATTGCTTGAGCGTTACCATCATAATTACAAATATCACTTTTTAAAATACTTTTTAAATCTTCTATCTCTTTTGTACTAGACTTAAAACTTTCTAATTTTTGTACAACATTATTTTTAAGCCATTTATTTATTGTTTCTTCAGCAAAATGACCAAAAGGAGGATTACCAATATCATGAATCAAACTTGTCATTTCAGAGGTAGAAATAAATGCATTTTCCATATCTTCTAAACCATAAGTTTTTAAATCATTTTTTTTCAATTCATCTAAAATAGTTCTTGCAATATATCTTGCATTTTGTGCAACTTCTAGTGAATGAGTAAGTCTTGAACGAATAGAAGCATTTAATTCCAAAGCAAAAACTTGAGTTCTTTTTTGCAGTCTTCTAAAAGCCGCTGATGAAAATATTCTACCTCTATCACTTTCAATACTTATATCAATATCACTATATGAATTAAGTTCTCTGTCGGTTGTTAATTTTTCTTTATAGTTAATCATCAATATTCCTTTCAACTCTAATAAAATTAATCTATTTTTATACGATTTATATTTTTTAATTCATTTTCAAATTGAATAATTTCTTCTTTATTTTCTTTTGAAATTAAACTTGATTTTTTTTGATTTAAAATATTTAGTTCTCTTTGTAAAGTTTCTAGATTTTCTTTTTGTTTTTCATAATTCTCAAGCTCTTGTGCCAATTCAAATATTTTACTTCTATTTTCTAAATAAATAGGATATTTCTCTAATTGTTCTTCATTATTTGTTTTTTCAAATTCATCAATTCTTTTTCTTACTAATGCACGTTTTTTAGAGTCATTTAAATCTATTCCATAAAGCTTATTTTTATCCTCTTTAATTTTCTGCATTTCTTTATCAAAATCTTTTTTATCTTTAAAAGTTAAATTATTCATTAATTTTGTAATTTCTTCAACTTGAATATTTATTTCATCAAGTGTATTTTTATCATAGTTAGGTTCAACCATTATAATTTTTTCTAAAAAATAATTTGATAGAATTTCTTTAATATTTTTTTTATCTTCTAAATCATTTATCTCATAAATGGAATCATTTTTTCTTATATAATATTCATCCCCAAATATAAAAATATCATCCAAATTAATATCTATAAAAAATATTCTTTTTTCTTTATCATTAGTATAATTAGTAAAAATATATAAATTTTTTTGATTCTTATTTAATTTAATTATTTCATGGGCAATATCTTCAATTTTTGTTGAAAAAATAACAACAATTGAATTATCTTTATTTAAAGAAATTTTGTCTCTTAGAATAGGAAGAAATTCTTCTTTATGACAAAAAAAATTTTCATTTTGTATAAAAGTTTGATTATTTAGATTTTCATAAATTTGATTATCTAAAAATTTTAAATCATTGTGATTATTAATACCTTGATTACTATAAATTAAAAATTTATTATCAGAATAAGTCAATAATTTAACTTTTTTTGTTGATTCTTTACTATCTATTAATTCAAAATTTAAAAATCTTTTATCATTTTCTCTTATATTTTTTTCAAATTCATTTTTTAAAAAATTATGAATATCTTTAAATTCATCTTTAGTTAAATAAAATCTTTCTTGAATTTTTTCTTTTTTAAATTTATTTTCATATTGTAAATATTCAGCATTTTCATCAAAGTTAATAATAAGATTATCACTATCTAATCCATTTATCATATCAATCTGAGCTAAATTTTTTAAATTCTCTCGTATTATATTTTCATCAAGATTTAATAAATCAGCAATTTTTTTAATATTCATTGTTAAATATTTTTCATCTGCTTTTTGAATTATTTTTAATGAATATTTTTCAAATAAGTTCAATGGAACTGTCTGTTTAAAAAGTATGTTTACATAAGCTTCAAAAGTTAATAATTCTATATCTTTTATTGAACATAATTTGCTATCAAACTTATTTTTCTTTTTGTAGTTTCTTATTTGACTCATTTGCTCAAGGGTTAAGTCATAACCATATAACATTTTATTCTCCTTTTACACTACCAAATTTTTTTGCAATATTAAATATTTCATCATATTGTTGTGCCGATTTCTCATTATTACCAAATCTAAAATTATCAGGATTTCCTACGATAATTAAAAGATTCCTTGCTCTTGAAAAAGCTACATTAATCCTATGAGGTTTTTTTGCAAAACCAACTTCATGTTTTTTATTATTTCTTACCAAAGACACAATTATGATATCTTTCTCTTGTCCTTGAAATCTATCAACAGTACCAAATCTAATATCTAAATGGGGATAATTTCTATCTTCTCTTGGAAGTCTCCAAAATCCTTTTTTTTCTAAACTTGTTAATTCTGATAATTGACTTCCATAAAAAGTAATTACTCCAACGGAAGGTTTTTTTTCTATTTTTTCATATGATTTATTTAAAAAATCAAGTGTTGTTTTTATTCTTTTAATTTCAGATTCATTAAAAAAAGAGCTACTTCCTTTATGTTGACTTTCTTCATCACTTTTTTTTGTTTTTAGCCAAACTAAATGTTTCTTGTGAAATGTTTTATCTTGTATTTGATGACATTTTTCTAAATCTGGGTTTTTTAGTCCACACTTCAAGCCTTCATTATTCTTTTCATCTATATAAAATTGATTTATTGCTTTTTGAATATCAGGATGCATTCTATATTGAGTATTTAACATAACATAGTTATCTGGATTATTTTGAATAAGTTTTTCAAAAACTGTAGTATCAAAATCTAAAGAATCTAAACTTATATTACACTCTTCAGCTATATCTTCCAAACTAACATCTTTTATAATTGGGGGTAATTGTTTATGATCTCCTACAAGTATAAGTTTTTGACCTTTTAATATTGGAAGTACAAGTTCTGGAGGTGTTGCTTTTGATACCTCGTCTACGATAACAACATCAAAGTTTTTATTTTTAAAACTATTTTTTCCTGTTTCAAATAACGTTGCACCCCAAATATTTAATTTATGCATATAGTTAGAAGATAAATAACCTAATTCTTCATCATAGATATTTTCATCTTCTTCAATTTGTAAATCATTTAAAAAGTTTCTTTGTATTTCTTCAAAATATTTTAGTTCATTTAACTCATTAAATCTATCATGAATTAAATCAATATTTTCATCATTAGTCTCCATTAAATTTTTTAAATGTATAAATTCTTTTTCATTTTTATCTAACTCATCTTTTAAATTTTTTACAATTCTATTTTGATAAAAAGTACCTAAGTTTTGTTCTATTGGTAAACTTTCTCCATCTTCAGGCTCGTAATCTTTTCTTATAATTCTAATTGGATATAAAGAGGGATGATTTAATCTCTGTATAGCATTATCTACAGCCATATTTGCTTGAGATACTATTAAAACTTTTTTACCACGTATTGCTTCTTGATAAGCTATTTCAGATATTACTTCAGTTTTTCCAGTTCCTGGAGGTCCTTGAATCATAAAAAGTTCTTGAGAAATCAAAGCTTTTTTTATAGCTTCTTTTTGTTTATCATTTAAAACTTTTGAAAGATATTTGATTTCAAAATTATCTATTTGATTTTGACTTATAACTGGTAGCTTTTTATCTCCGAATAAATAAGGTTTTAATGGATGATTTTGGATTCTTTCTAAACCTTGTTTAAGTGTTTTTAATTGGAATTGATCTCTAAAATAAGATACTCTTAATATTAATTTTTCTCTTGGGTTGAATTTTTTTGAGCTATTATTTCCTAATAAACTTAATACATTATTGATATTGTCTTTTTCTTCATTACTTAATGTATATTCATTTTCAGAGTAATGCGCATATTCATTACTTAGTTTAGAAAATAATTTAACTAAAAGATTTTTTTCTTCATCTTTTATATTTAATTTTAAAATATGATTTTTTACTTGAGTTGTACTATTTACTTTTTCTTCGATAAATTGTCTAGCTTTCATGGCAAAATTTAAATCATCTAATGCAGATGAGATAATTTCACTATTTTCATTATTTGTAAACTCTTTTTTAAATTCATCACTAAGTGTAAAGGTAAATTCTTTTTTATTAGCATCAAACTGTCTATCTAACTTACCAAAAAAATTATCTTTTGAATTTCTTCTATCCTCATCCCATTCATGTAATTTTTTATTTTTATTAACATTCTCAGGATAATAAAAAATAAAATCTTCACCTCTAGCTTTTTTTAATTTTTCAAATATATTATTATCATTTACAGAGATAGTTGCCTTGTTTTTACTATATGAAATTTCAGTTTCAATATAAAAATCTTTTGCATCAATTAATTTTTCTAAAAGAGTCAAATAAACAAACCATTTTTTATATTCTTCATTTTCTTCTAATGACTGAGTTTTATAAGGTTTTAATTCTTCAAATTTTTTTTCTATGGCATCTAGTAGGCTCTTTTTTGAATTATTATAGTATTCTCGATTAAACTCTGTTGGTATCTTTACTTCACATTCAATATCTAAAAAATCATTATTTTCATCAATTATAATTTCAGGTTTTTTTTGAATATCAAAACAAAACATATAATTATCTATTTTATTCCTAAGATTGTCTATGCTTCTTTCTACAAAAAGGATATAGTCACTATCATTGATTTTTATTCCAATTTTATTTTTATCTTTACTTTTATGTTTAAATATAAATATTTTTAATTCTTCATCTTGAGGAAACTCTTTTTCAATAAATTCCTCAATATCCCTATTAAATTTATTTTTTATTTTTTCTTTTACTTTATTTCCTAGTGAAATAGTAATAATTTTATTTTCTTCTAAATATTCCATATTAAATGTTATTTACTTCCTTTTTCAATTTCTCTAAAATCTTCACCATCGCCAAAGTATCGAGTTTACAATATTCTAAAAGTGAGTTTCTTAGTTTTAGTTTCTCTTTTTCATCTAGTGAACCTAGTCTTGCAAAAGCATTCATGGCTTGGCTTCCATTTTGAACACCATCAAGTTCTTTATATGCTTTTTCAAACTCAGGCTCAAGTGCTGGTAAAACATATTTTATAGAGTAACTTCCATTCATAGATGGAGTTACATACCATTTCTTTTGAAATGGAATCATTAAATCTTGCATATTATCATTTATAGCTAATAGATGTTCACTAAATTCTTCAAATAGTGTTGCTAATCTTTTTATAACACTTTTTTCAAAACTCATATTGTAAGCTAATACAGTTACATCTTTTGGTATATCATTACAAAGCTTAAGTGCTAATTCATATCTACTATCTACACTATCTTGTGCTAAATACTCTTTATGTGCCAAAGTTCCATCTTCATACTCAATATGAAGTGAGTATTGAAATGGTATTTGTTCAAATGGTTTTAAACCTTTGTATTGAGGGATTGCTTGTTGATATGTTTCAAAGTCTAAGTGATAAATTGGATAAGTTAAATTTTGTAAAAATGATTTGATATTTTCTATATCTATATATGTAATTTTTGATTTATAGTTTTCAACAGCTTGTGCTTGAATAGAAGTCATATCAAAATTGTGTGGAACATCATCTATATTTATAATACCTCTACTATAAAGTTCAATTTGTTTCTTACTTCCAAGATTAAAAATATTAAATATAGAATAATCAGGTATTTGTCTTTGAACTTTCCAACAATACTCTTTTGCATCACAAACATAAGGATTATTACAATGTTTACCTATATCTATATTTGGTTCATTTTCTTTGTCTTCTAAATAGCTTTCAAACTCTTTTAAAATATTCAGAATATTTGATTGCATTGATATAACTTCATTTGTAACATCAACTATTTTAAAAAGTTGATTTATATCTAAATCATCACCTCTTATATAATCATTGTTTATATGAACTACATTTGCAGTTTTTATTTTGAAACCTAAGTTTTTAAGCACATAATACTGAATAGATACATCATGTAAATAGATATCTTTTACTTCTGTTGAGCTTTTAACCTCATAAATAGATACTTCATTATTTGAAATAGTTAAAATATCTACCATAACCAAAATACCAAAGAAGTTAAAATTAGCTTCATAGATATTTTCTACTCCATCCTCAAGCCACTGTTTTGTCGTAGCTATCATCTCATCATAGTTTTTTGAATAAGGAACTTCTTTTCCATTTGGAAAAAGTTGACAAGCAAAATCTCCAACTACATTTCCAGTTTCAAATACGGGAAGAGCAGATTCATCTGGTGGTGTTAGTACACTTGGCTTATATTTTTTAAGCCAAAGTGCTTTAGGGCATTGAATACCTTTTGTGTAGAAGGATTTAGATAGGTTCATTTTTATATTCCTTATGATAAAAATGTTTTTATTTCTTGTTTACATATTTCAGGAATATCAAGATGATTAACATTAATATTTTGTAAAGCTTTAATGCAATTACTAGCAGTGGGATTTTCACAAGTAAAATATTTTGATTTTTTAAGTTTAATACTTGTTAATCTAGATAATCCAATTGAAATCAAATTTATTACTATTGGATCAGCAGAGCCACATTCTAAATATAAAGGCAAGTTTGGAATTTTTTGATATACATCTTCTGTTAAATTCTTCTCTTCTATAATTACCTTTAAAATATCAATATAAGCACTTGTATATAAAACATATTTAAATCTTATATGGCTTTCAATTATATCAAGTGTTTCTCTAATACTTGTATTGATTGTTCTTGTAGGATTTGATTTTAAATAAAAAGAATGATTATCTTCAATTATTTCACTTAATGTATTATCATGTATCCAAGAAGAAGCATATTTAGAATAAAGTCTATGTTGTTCATTATTTCTATTTAAAAAAATATTATCTATTTTTTTAAATATTTTTAATAATCGTTCAAAAGTTCCATCCTCATAAGGTAATTCTTTCTTTTTTTGAAACACATTTTTGGGAATCCATTGCTTTATATCATCTTCATTTCTAAAATATAAATATAAATCATTTAAACTTTTAGGATGGATAGAATAGTGTTTTTGAATAATATTTATAGGTATATCCAAAGTATAATTACTACATTCTTGAATAACTTCTTGTAAATCCACTTTATTTAATATTTTTGCATCTTCTTGTAAATTTGATTCACCTAATAAGAAATCTGCATAAAACTTACCAAAAACAGGTAAAAAATCATAATTCTTACTATTTTTATAGTCTTTTGCTAAATCTAAAATTAAATCTGATTTTTCATTCAGCATTTTAATATAATAAGATTCTATCGTTTGAAGTTTTTCTCCTTCATAACTTTTATTTTTCCAATCACTTGGATCAATACACCATATATTTCCTTGAAACTCATATTTCAACCTACCAGCCCTACCTATTAAGTTCAAAAAATCTCTTCGTTCCATAGGTTGTCCAGAGCCTTTATAAGGATTAAATAGAATAATATTTTTTGTAGGTAAATTAACCCCTTGGAGTAATGTACTAGTGGAGAAGATAAACTTTAGCTTCTTATCAGATGCAAGCTTTTCAATACTTGTTCTTACAGTAGAAGGAACTTTTCCATAGTGATAAGCAACACCTTTTTTTAAACATTTTATCAATGAATACTCTTCATGAATATCTTCTTCTATAAATTTTATTAAAGAAAGAATATCGTCATCATTAGTTTCACTATCAATTGATTCTGCAATTTTTAGAGCAAGTTTTTCAGTATCAGAAGGATTATTACAATATATTAAAGTTAATTCATCTTCCTTTGTAATTTCATTAGCCAAAGTAATCATTCTATCAGTTTCTCTAAATTTACCATCAAAATTTATTTTTCCAAGTTTTAAATACTCATTATTATGAAGTAATTCAATTTTTGCTTGATGTACTTTTTTTGTAATAGATGAAAGAAATATAATATTTTGTCCTACAGGAGAAATATTCTCTGTGAAATGTTTATCTTCATAATTTAGATTTAAAAGTTCATTAAAATATTTAGGATTATTTATTAAAGGACTTGCAAAAAATAGATTTATGTCTGAAAATTTTTTTATAGCTAATTCCAATGTATTTTGAAGAACAACTCCTCTATTACTTTGTATTTCTTGTGCTTCATCAATAAATAATGTATTTATTACGATATCTGTTTCATTTATTAATGTATTTAATCTTTCTTGAGTTAGAATATAAACAATTCCATTATCTATATTATCTTCTTCAACTAAAGGAACTGTTCTTATACTTATCTCATTTGTAAGACTATATTCTTTCAATCCATTTAAAACTTTTTCGCTTAACTCTTTTATTAATGCTCTAGTTGGAACTACTAAAACTATTTTCTCTTTTTTATTTTTTAGAAACCTTTTAATAATTGATAATGTAAAAATAAAAGACTTTCCAGCTGATGTAGGAGCAGAAACACTAAAAAAATTTTCATTTGTTAAAACGTCAAAAAATTGTTTTTGAAAATCTGTTAATAATGTTCTTTTATCTGACAATGAAATACTATTTTCAATTTCTCTAGTCATAGTCTCTATTTTTAGAATTGGTGTTTGATGTAATTGGCTTTCATCAAACCCAAAATCTTTAAGTAATTCTCTATTTGGGAAATTACCTAATCTAGATAAAATGGAATAAGTAATTGAATATAAAGAAGGGTACTTTTCACTAAAATTTTTAAATAATTTTGTAATTATTTCATAAGCTAAAGATTGTTCTTCTGAATCATCACTTAATGATTTTATTGATGCTACTTTGCAAAGAAGCTCTATTTCTTCCTCAGATATTTCATAAGTTTGTATTAACTCTAATCCATGATGTAGATTTTGACTAATATCAAAAACTACTAATTTATTTATTAACTCTTTCTCATTCATAATTTATATCCTAAAGTTTTGCATTGAAAGTATCTCGAAGTTCTTGAACACTTTTAAAAGGTAAAAAAAACACATCAAATGCAAATTCTTTTCTTGAAAACCTATCAAATCTTGTTTGAATCAATCTTGTTAACCTTTCCGTTTCTGTTTGATATATAGAAGTAAAATTATCAATAAAAGCTTGTTTTTCATTAATATCTGATAATTTCTGATATTCTCCCCAATCATAACCAATCAAACAGGCATGTCTTATTTTTACTTCATCATCATTTATTTGATTAGTTATATAACTATAAACTTTATCTTTTTTTTCTTGATTTAAATGTTTATAATGGGTTGTCACTAGATTATATTCTCTTTTATACATAGCATCTTCATGAAACTTTTCTATACTTCCAAAAGCACTATCCAACGCTCCATATATGTCATTATAAAATTTTGCTTCACCAAAATATAAATTGAGTATATCATTATCATCAATTTTCACATGAATACCATCTGAACCAAAAACTTCTAGTTGCGTATTTGTTTTCAAATCCATTTTAGCTACAATTTGAGGTGCTTTTAAAATAACTTCTGTTAGCAACCACAAAATCATCTCTCCAACTTCTCCAGCTTTAGGCTGATTGTCTGGAGTAATATCTTCATCTTTCCATTTTCTAAATAATTCTCTTGCTTCATCTTTCAAACTACTTATAAATTGTTCTTTTTCTATTTCATCCATTCCAGCAGAAGACCTTTTTCGAGAGGAAAAGCAATAATGAGTGAAATATGAAAATAAAATTTCTACTAACTTATCAAGTTTAGGAATACCATTTGGATTACATTTTAAATATTTAAAATGTAATTCTACATCAACACCATTAATAACATTAGAGTGTTCAACTCTATCAAACACCTTGTCATAATATACTTTTGATGCAATTAAATAATTATCTAGTTCTGACATAATTTCTTTTACCTTTTACATAAAATATATGGTTCTATCCCATAATCTTGACAAGATGATATAAAACTACTAATCAACCAAATTAATTGTATATAGTGAGGATTTGGATTCGTCGTTGGAGTAAGTAAATTATTTAAATTATTTTCCATTTGTCTTTTACTAAAAAAAGGCGTAGCCAAATAAATTTGTCTTTTAGAATTTGGATTTAGATAAACATTTTCTATATCTTCTCTTATATCATTAAAAAGAGTTATAGCTAGTCCATTTTTCATTGTTCTTGGAATTTGTGTTTCTTGATAATTTTCATTCCATTTTGAATTAAAATTACTTTCATACTCTTTAATTGAAGCATGAACTCTTCCAATATTTTTTAATGCTTGAGCTACTACTTCATGCATTGCACTAGCTCCATAAGTATCTTTTTTAGTAAATTTTGAATGAATAAATGCAATTTTATTATTAGCAATATTAATATGATCAGCCCATTCATTACCCATATCATCACAAATTAATACACCACTATTAAACTCTTCCTCAACCCTATAAAATAAAGAATTTTGGGGAAATCTTATTAAAGCATTAAAATTTGCCATTCTTGCATCAAAATCTGGTTGAGTTTCATTTGCTTTTTTAGTTGGTTTACATTTTTCAGATTCTATTACTCCTAAATCTAAAAGGCTATGCTCTGTTTTAAAAATAGATAAAATTCTTTTTATACTACTTATATTTAATAGCTTTTCATCAAAAAATGCATATTTACCCATGTATGAATATTCTGGTTTATTAAAAACAATAGTGTAGTTTTTTTCATTATTTATAAAATCTAAAAGGCTTTCTTCTTTTTGATTATCTAAATATATGTTATTATGAATGATATCTTTTATTGTAAAAGATTTATTGTTTAGTTTTAACTCCCCAAGTTTTATTCCTTTTAAGTAAATAAAATACTTTGACTCGGTTTCATTAAACTTCACATTAAAAATATTTCGTAATATAGTAAATAATCTTTTTATACTGTTTTCATCTAATTCATTAATTACATTATTATCATCAAAATAAAGCTTATCATCATTTGAAATATTATTCTCAAGTTTTTGAAAATGAAAAAGAATACCAATAGGTTTAGCATCATTATCTATTATTTTTTTTAGGCTTATAGGTTTTGCAAATTCTTCGATAAATTTAGAATTTGTTTGTCTCTGAATTTCTTCAGAAATTGAAAGACACCATTCTATGTAATTATCAATATCAGATTTTGTTGATCTCTGTCCTATTCTTGAGGTATTAGGAGTAATTGAAAATATCTCATTATTATTGTTAATCCTAATATTTCTAGGTACTGCACGACTTGATGAAGACATAGGGAAAATTCCATTTAAATTACTAGCTTCATAGCTTCTTGACCTAATTACTGAATCTGAAATTGCCATATTTCCCATTGAAACTTTTTCATATTTTGTAATATCGTCTCCTTTAAAAGATGAAAATTTTTCATAATCAAAATATTCAATAAAGTTTTCTAATTCTTTTTCAACATTACTAATATTTTTTTTACTAATAAATATATATTTATCATTTTCAATAATTAACAAATATGCATATTTTATTTCATTTTCTGAAGACCCTTCCAAAAAACTTGGCTCTTCATCAAATTTAAAAGTCATAAAAGAATAATAAACTCCCGTATATAGATTAGATCTTTCTTTATATACTGGTTTAAAAATATAGGATGCCTTATCTTTTTTTGTTTTATTCTTAACTAATTTTGAAAACATTTCCTTTAAATAAGTTTTTGAAAATTCTTCACTTTTTTTATAAATTTGTAAACTTTTTGATAATCTCACATTCGATAACAAAATATATCCTTTCTATTGTAATTCCAAAACACTCGTCCCATCACCCTTAGGCATTACCCTAATTTGCAATGGAATTCGCTCTTTTAGTGCTTCCACATGGGAAATCACACCTACCATCTTTCCTGAACTTTGAAGTTGATTTAGTGCATTTAGTGCTAGTTCTAAACTATCACTATCTAGTGTTCCAAATCCTTCATCTAAAAAAAGTGAATCTATACTTATCTTTTGACTTGCAAGTGCTGAAAGTCCAAGTGCAAGTGAAAGACTTACGATAAAGCTTTCACCACCAGAAAGTGTACTTACAGGTCTTACAACATCCCCTTGGAAACCATCTATTATCTCTATTTCTAAGAGTTTACTTGAATCACTACTTCTTTGAAGTTCATATCTTGGACTTAAGATCTGTAAATGTTTATTTGCTAGATAAATTAGTTGGTCTAGAGTGATACCTTGTGCAAATTTGGCAAATTTATCTCCAGAGGCTGAACCTATCATTTCATTTAGTTTTATCCATACTTTAAAGGCTTCTTTTTTCTTCTCTAACTCTTTGATTTTATCTTCATGTTTTTTCATATTTAAAGCATTGATTTCAAGCTCTTTTTCTAAACTTCCTATTGATTTTTGAAGTTCATCAATAGTTTTTTGCAACTCTTTTAATTCATCATTTAAAGTTTGAAGTTCTTTATCTGTTAGGTTTAACTCTTTTTGTTCAGATAGTTTTTTTGTTGTGTCATTTTTTAAAGTTTGGATTTGAGTATATTTTTCTTCTAGTGCTTTACACATTAAAGATAACTCTTCTCTTAACTCTTTTGATAAAAGTGCTTTCTCAAACTCTTCTTTTGAACTGAAACTATTTTCTGTTAAGGCATTATTGAAATTTTGTTTTGTCTCTTCTAGTTTTGTATTATCATTGATTTGTTTTTGATTTAACTCTATTATTTGAGTATTTAGTGACTCATTTCTTGAATTTAGATTTACTAACTCTTTTGATAAAGAGTTATATTTTTCATTGATAGTGTTAAATTTAGCTGTTATCTCTTTTTCAAAGATATTTAAATCAGGCACATCCAAGATAACTTTACTTTGAGTTTGTAATTCTATTGTTTCAGTAGAGATTTTAGAAAGTTGTTCAGCATCTGTTTTTAGACTTAACTTTATTGATATGATTTTTGTATCAATCTCTTTTAGTTGTACTATTAAACTTTGAAGCTTTGTATCAAGCTCTTTTTTTGATGTTTCATTATTTATAAAACTATCTTTTTTAGAGACTATTGTTCTAAAGTTTTCTTCAAATTTTTCATCAAATATTAATTCATATTTACTATATACTTTTGAAAGTTCCTCTTCTAAACTTTGTTTTTTAGATATGTTTTGAGTTTGTTCATTTTGTGATTGTTCTATTGAACTTTTTAGTTTATAAAGTTCTTGTTCATTTTGAGAAACTAAAGTTTGTTTTGTGTTTAACTCTTTTTGAAGATTATCTCTTTGAATTAAAACTTTCTCTTTTTCATCTCTTGTTTTTACTATATTTTTTAACTCTTCTTCTAAAAGTTGCTTTTCTTCTTCTAAGTTTATTTTAGAATCATCTGTTAAAATAAAATTTAATGAACTAAATACTTGTTCTATATCTTCTTTGCTTTTTGATAATTTATTTAGTTCTAAAATAGAACTCTCTATTTTAGCTTCCAATTTTGATAAGTTTAATTCAATAGTACGTAAAGCTCTATTTTCCTCATCAAATATCTGCTTCTTTTGAGCGATTATTGAAGTTGTTTCATCAGCATTTATATTTATTTTATGATCTACAAATGGATGTTCTTTTGAACCACATAAAAAACACTCTTCACCCTCTTTTAGATTTACTCTATCACTCTCATATTTTGCTATTAAAAGTTCTGCTTCTCTTTTATCATTTAGAGTTTGAATATGTGTTTTAATTTCATTTATTAGTTTTGTTTTTTCTTCTATATTTGTTTTTATGGTTTTTGATTCATCTTTTGAAGAAGATATGATATTTTCTTCTTTTAAGATATTTTCTAATAATCCTTTATATTCATCTATAGAAGTAGTTAATTTATCAATACTTTTTAATCTATCCCTATTATTTGATTCTTTTTGATTGAAATTTGAAGTTTGAATTTCTAACTCTTTATACTCTTTATCTTTAGAATCAAATAATACTTTTATTTCATCAAACTCTTTTTTTGCCTTAGTAAAACTATCTTGTAAAGTCTTTTCATTTAAACTGTTATTTTGAAGTTTTTCTTCTATTTGTTTTAAAAGTTTTAGTACATCTTTATAATCATTTACATTTTTTGAGATTAAAGATATCTCTTCTTTTAATGATTCATCATTTTTATTTTTAATTAGATAATCATTTATAGTTTTTAAATCATTTTCAATATTTTCTTGATTTGTTTTTAGTACTTTCAAATCTTCATTTAGTTTAGTTTTTTGTTTATTTTGAGAGCTTATTTTATTTTCTAAATCTTTGATATTTTGAAGTTTTGATTCTATTTTAGTTTGTAGTGTTCTTACTTCTTGAAGTTTTTTAGAGTTCGTATCAAATGAAATTTTTTCTTTATCTAATTCATCTTTTGATTTTAATGATTCATTAGTTTTTAACTCTAGTTGCTGCTTTAACTCTATTAATTCTTTTTGAAGTTTTTCTAGCTTCTCTTTATCTTGATTTGTTATTTGTGTCAAAGAGTTTTTTTCTTGATATATTGGTTGAACATTTAAAGCTTTATTTGCTAAATCTAATTTTATAAACTCTTCTTTTTTATTCTCTTTTTCAAGACTGATTTGCTCAAACTCTTGTATATACTTAGTATTATCAGCTTCTAATTTTTGTAAATTTTCAAGCCAATTAATTACCTTTTTTAGTTCATTTCCTTTAGTATCAAGTTCAAGTTTTTGAGTTTTTGAATTATTTAAGATTAATGTTTTTTCAGCAACAACTTCATTTGATAATAATTCAATATTTCCTAATAAACTTTCATCTAATTTAATCTCATCATTTTTTCTAGTATAAGTTTGATATATCTCTTGTGATATTTGTTTATAGATTTG
>JBDHWU010000032.1:0-19284 GCA_039810345.1 Aliarcobacter sp.
TGACAACCTTTGGAGTAATAAAGCAAAGAGAAAAATCAGAGGTGTAAATGTTGTATCACTAAACTATAGTGATGGTTTTTCTAATTTTATGTTGGACTTTGCCATTGCTATGAATAGTTACGCAAGAGTAAAGATAGAAGAGTTTACAAATATCATTGACCATCGCACTAATGCACATAAACGAAGATTAGAGGCATTGAAAGGGAAGTCACAAATTGCTATTGATATGATAACAAGAGCGGTAAAAAGTGGTATATATGCAGATTATCTACTTGTGGATAGCTGGTATTCTAAACCTGTGTTTATAGAAACAATGAATGAACTTGGGTTGCAAGTTATTTCAAGAATGGTAAACAATGATAGGATATGGAATTTTACAGGAGAGAAAAAGACCCTTAATGGAATTTATAACAAATTGAAAAAACTAAAAACAATCAAGATGGGTCAATACGGCAAAAAGATAAAGTTTGAATATGTTTCAACCATAGTTGCACATAAGAAAGCTGGTAAACTCAAAATTGTTTTTATAAAAACCAAAGAGAATCTCATCCCTATTGTATCTACAAATCTTGAACTTAACGATGAAGAGATTATTGATATTTATAAACGACGTTGGGATATTGAACAAGGCTATAAAGAACTTCGTGAACACTTTGGCTTTGGTAAAGAAGAAAATCGAATCTATGAAGCTTTAGTAGCAAGAGTCACGCTATCATTTTTTACATACAATATAGTCAGTTATATAAATCGTATCAGTAATGAACCAAAAACAATCGGCGGACTTTTTAAAGATTTAGAATGTGAACTTCATACCTTGGCAATAGCGATGCAAGCATTTTTAGCTATTTTAGATGAGATAGCCAAAATTGAAGAGGTAGTCAATAGAAATGAAAATTTTACAGCCATAATCGATCTATTAAGAGATGTGACTGGAAAACTGCTTGGTTTTAGGTGCGAAAGTTGAGTAATATATTTTATACCATTATTTATAATTATTTAAAAAATGAAATTATAAAAAACTCTCTTTATTCTTGAGAAAAATGAATCATATTTTCTATTATAAAATTCAAAAATAAAAAACTTTATAACTTTATTTGAAACCGTTTTTATATATACTAAACGCAAAAAATATCTTCATTATTTAATTCTTTCAATTTAATCAAAAGATTGTATATAGATGTTATATCATTAATATCATATAAATAAAAAGAAATAAATATAGTAATTAAGAAAGAGATTATCTTTCAAATTGGTAAAATAGGAAATACATTTTTTAGTATTATAATTGCTATTTCAAAATTTAATATTTTTAAAAATGGAATTTTTAACCTTTCTACTTTATTTTGTTTCTTTAATCTATTTATAAAATTCTATTTTATTCTTATACTAATATTGTAATTGTTGCTTTTTTAATTTTTATATTTAATTTTTTATTAATATAGATACTTAATTGCTTTATTTTCAACTTTTACAATATTATTTTAAGTATATAAGTAATTTATTATTCTTATACAAATATTACAATTGTTATATTTTCAATTTTTATGACAAATTTATTTATATTTATTTATTTATTTGCTATAATTTCAACTATTACAATATATTTTTAAGGGTTTAAATAAATGATTGACAATCAAATTAATAAAATTTTAAAATCTGCAAGTAAAAAAATAAGAGCTGAAAGAATTGCACTTGAATTAAGTCAAGAAGAATTTGCAGATTTTGTGAATATTAAATTATCAACATATAAAACTTTTGAACAAAAAGGGAAAATTACCTTTGAAAACTATGTAAAAATATTGATAAAAATAAACAAGATAGAACAGTTTAAATATTTTTTAGATGGATTTGAATTTAATGAACAAAAAGAGAGAGCATATAAAAAGAATGATGGTAATAATATTTATATTAAACCTATTATTGATGCAAGTCAGAAAGAAATAATCCTTGATAAAAAAGTATTTGGTCCTGAATTGTTTTATAGTGTGGAAGATGGACATAAATTTGAAGTAGCAAATTTTATAAATATTATTCTTGATAATTGGGATGAGAGAAGATTAATGTTACTTTTTAAATACTTTGGTCAAGATAGATTAAAACCTTATATATTAGAACGTAAAGATATCAAATTATTAAAGTCTTTTAATAGGCATTTAGTCTATGTATCTAAACAACTAAATCCCTCGAGACATATACCTATGATTAAACCTAATGTAATTATAAATCAAAAAAAGGATTAATTAATGCTACCTAAAACAAAAGAGGTATTAGACCTTATTGCTAATGATGAATTATTTATAAAATATGATATTAGATTTGTCGGTGGTACAGCACTTAGTTATTTAATAAATCATAGATTATCAGAAGATTTAGACTTTGCAACACTTGTATTAGAACCTTATCAAGTAAAAGAAATTGAAGAAATGATAAAAAAATATGGTGGAGAAAAAGTTGAACATAACGCAACAATAGAAGATTATACTACAAATGATGGAGAGAATATAGATTTAATCTATATCAAATTTATGCTTGATGGAGTAAAGATAGAATTTTTTACACCACCTTTTAATCTATTAGAAGAGAGTATTTGGAAAAAGAATGAATATACATACTATGAAGATACAACACTAAAAATTGCTTCATTAGATACAATAATTTATATGAAAACAATGGCTTTTTGGAATAGAAAAAAATATAGAGATTTATTTGATATTTATTATGTAATTGAAAATAAGCATATATCTGCACATGATTTTATAAATAATTATCTAGAACATAATATTACACATGATATTGCTAGTCTTCATAAAAATGTACAATCTCCAACACTTTTTTTTAAAAAAACAAATGATGAAGGTATTAATACATTAGTTACAAATCCAAAACCTTATGATTGGTATAGAACAAAAATAGAAGGATTTATATACAATGTATACCTTGAAAAATTATATTCTATGTGATGATAGTAAAATTATAATAGAAAAGATAATGAACAAAGATATATTAATACATAGACAATTGATCTTAGATAATAAGATTGAAATAAATAAACAAAAGCCAAAGAAAAAATATTTTCTAGTGTATTTCTTGCACAATGATGATATTGTGTATATTGGCAAATCTATAAATGTAAAAACATATATAGAAGAACGAAAAGTTAAGTATTCTGCAACACATTATTATTTTGAAGAAGTAGAAGCTGATGAGATAGATAATTATTTAGCTTTTTTAATATTAGAGATTCAACTTATATATAATAATCAAATTAATAAAAACTCAAAATATATATCTAGTAATATTGCAAAAATTGACTATTTTATTGATAAATGTCAAACGAAGTGCTAAACTGGGCAGTATAAAAATCAAAAAGTTACCTTCTGAAACTTAAACCACCTCAGTTTTTTCTACCATTTTAGTTGAAGTTTTTACTCCAAACTTATAAATATCTGAATTTAAAATTCCTGATTCTTTTTTCTCTTTTAACCTATAACTTTCTCCTTGTATATTAATTACATGTGAGTGATGTAATACTCTATCTAATATTGCTGTTGTTACTATTTTATCTCCTCCAAATACTTGTGACCATTGTGAGAATATAAGATTTGAAGTTAGTATTGTTGAACTTTTTTCATACCTTGCAGAGATAATTTGAAAGAAGTGATTTGCATCTTCTTTAGACATATTGAAATATCCAATTTCATCTATAATAAGTACAGATGCTGTTGAAATACTTTTAAGAAATGAATCATATCTCTTTTCTCTTTTTGCTTTATTTGCATCAGAAATTAGCTCTGTTATAGAAGTAAATCTAACTGCAAAAAACGGGAACATTTGAACACAGTTTCCAAAAACACTTGAACAGTGTTTACACTTTTATTTGAACACTAATTACAGTGATGATTTGAACACTTATTTAGATAAACCGAAAAATCAGTTTTATTTAAGATAAGGATATTTTCTAGATTAAATATACTTCTAAAAAACATTTTAGGAGTAGAATTGAGGAAAGTATCAATGAGAAAAATAGTTGAAGTACTAAGACTTCATTTAAAGTTAAATCTATCACTTCGCCAAAGTGCAACTCTTTCAAAAATATCCCTTGGAACAGCAAGTAACTACGTTAATCGCTTTAAAGAGATTAATATAAACATAGATGATTTTATTTCATTAAATGAAGTAGAACGAGAAAAACTTTTTTATCCTAAAAATGTATGTGCTATAAAATCAAATAATTATAAAGTAATGCCTGATTACATCTATGTTCATCATGAGTTAAAAAGGAAGAAACATACTAAAGTAACATTGTCTTTGTTGTATGAGGAATATAAAGAAGCTAATCCAAATAACTATTATGGCTCAACGCAATTTAGAGATTATTATTCAAAGTTTTTGAATAAAATTAACCCATCAATGAAACAAGTTCACTTAAGTGGAGAAAAACTGTTTGTGGATTATAGTGGAGTAACAATTCCAATAGTAAATCAAAGAACAGGAGAAATTACAAAAGCTCAAATATTTGTAGCTGTATTAGGAGCAAGTGGTTATACCTTTGTACATGCAACATATTCTCAAAAACAAAGAGACTTTATTTTATCCCATACTTTAGCATATGACTTCTTTGGTGGAACACCTTTGATTGTTGTTCCTGATAATCTAAAAAGTGCAGTTATAAAACATTCCAAAAAAGATGGAATAGTAATAAATGAAAGTTATGCAGCCCTTGCAAAGCATTATAATATGGCAGTAGCACCTGCGCGTCCATATAAACCCAAAGATAAAAGTAAAGCTGAACAAGGAGTTCAAGGAATACAAAGATGGATATTAGCAAGTTTGAGACATCAAACATTTTTTAGTGTTGATGAACTAAATGATGCAATATCACTTTTATTGGATAACTACAATAATAAAATTGTTAAACGATTTAATAAAAGTAGATTTGAAATGTTTTTAGAACTTGATAAACCATTTTTACAATCTTTACCAAATGAAAGATATATTTATAAAGAGTTTAAAGAAGCCACTGTATCTCAAAGTTATCATATTTTTTTAGAAGGATGTGAATATTCTGTGCCATATAAATATCTAGGCTTTAAAGTGTTTGTTGCTTATTCAAATCAAAGTGTAACTATTTATTATAAAGGGATACAAATAGCTCTTCATCCAAGACTTCACTTTAGTGGACAAACATCAACATTAAATGAGCATATGCCAGCAAATCACCAATATGCAAATGAAAAGATAAATCCGGGGAAGTATTTAAATTGGGCAAAAGATATTGGAATATCAACATTGCAATGGGTTAAAAAAGAGTTTGAAAAAGTTACCCATGCACCAAATGCCTATAGAAAACTAAATGCTGTTTTAAGTATGGCAAGAACTTATGGGAAATCTGAATTAGAGTTTGCATTACAATATGCCATAACCCATAATATAACAGCAACTTCATCAATTAAATCTATTTTAGATAAAAAACTTTATTTGCAAAAACCAGCTAACAATAATGTTGCATCTATACATATATTTAATAATCATGAATATCTTCGTGGAAATATTTATCAATAAAAACTATAAATACTTATAAAAAGGAAATAAAAAATGAACCATACAACAGTTATAAATAAAATATCTGAATTAGGATATAAAGGATTTAAAGAAGCATATCTTAGGCAAATGGAAGATGTAAATTATCATAATTTATCATTTGAAGATAGACTATATCAACTCTTAGATGCTCAAGATACTTTTTTAAATAATAGAAGAACTCAAATGAATTTAAAATTATCAAAAATAAAAGATAAAAATGCACTTATTGAGAATATAGATTATGATCCAAAAAGAGAGATTAATAAAGCTCAAATTTTATCACTAGCATCTATGGACTTTATTCGTTCTCACCAAAATATTATCATAAATGGAAAATCAGGTTGTGGGAAAAGTAGCATGGCTCAAGCATTTGGAATTAGAGCTATTCAAAATGGATTCACAGTATATTATATAAGAGCAGCAACTTTACTTGAAGATATAAAATTATCAAGAATTGATGGTAATTATACAAATTTAGTAAAAAGATTTGCAAGATATAAACTTCTTATTCTTGATGACTTTGGTGTATCCCCAATATCAGCTGATGATGCAACAAATTTATTTGAGATAATTGAAGCTAGAAATCAATTATCTTCAACAATTATAACTTCACAACTTCCAGTTAGAGATTGGTATGATTATTTGCAAAATAATACAGTAGCAGATGCAATTCTAGATAGGATAGTTAATTCATCACATAGGATTAATTTAAAAGGGGATTCATTAAGACCAAAATATGAAAAAGTTAATGAAAATTATGAGTAATTTTTTATAACACTTGAACACTATGTGTTATAATTAAAGTTCAGAAAATATTCTTACAAAAAGTGTTCAAGTATTTCTGGAAACACTGTTCAAATTCTCCGTTATATGCATCTAACTTTATATCTATTCATTACTGCTTTATATCCAAGAGCAATTGCCAGGTGAGTTTTACCAACACCTGGCTGTCCAAGGAATATTATATTTTCATGTTTTTTAACAAAGTTTAAAGATGCTAATTCTTCTATTTGTTTAAAATTAACTCCTATTGTAAAGCTATAATCAAATTGTTCTATTGTTTTAATAGCTGGAAATCCTGCTAATTTTGTAAGAGTATTTTTAGAACGATTTATTCTATCTTTTACCTCTATTTCTAAAAGTTCATGTAAATATTGGGAATAGTTCCAATTCTCTTTAGCTGCCAATAGGGATAATTCATTGTATTTATCTTGTACGCTACTAAGTTTTAATTCTTCACACAATTGTTCTATATTTGTATTTAATTCCATAATACACCTACATTTATAGAAGATGAAATATTTACTACTGTAATTGCTACAAGAGAAGGAATAAATTCATCATAGCTTTGCATATCACGATTTGGAATATATACATTATTGATTTTTGAAGTAATTTTAGAAATCTCTTTATTTTTTGCTAGAATTACATTTACAACCTTTGGATGGATTCCCAAATAAGGTTTAGGTAGAGGTAACAGGTGGTAGTGTTCCTCTGCCAACAGTGAAAATGGCATTTGCAATGTTGTTTGATGAATTCTTTTATTTGCAACTTCATCAAGCCATTTTCGAACTTCTGAATTTGCAT
Source organism: Aliarcobacter sp. (assembly GCA_039810345.1). Lineage (GTDB taxonomy): Bacteria > Campylobacterota > Campylobacteria > Campylobacterales > Arcobacteraceae > Aliarcobacter. The sequence continues at coordinate 7,171 of JBDHWU010000032.1, forward strand.
TATCAATATTCATAACATATCGTTTCATTGCTAATCTAACACTTAAGCTATTATGGAAACTATATCTTAGATAGTGATTGAATCTTTCAACTTTACCTTTAGTTTTTGCTCTATATGGTTTACAAACTCTTATTTTAAATCCACAATGTTTTGCAAAGTCTTCAAACATAGAGTTTAATTGATGTTTCCCATATCCATAGGCATTTCTTTTTGTTATAACTGTACGCATATTATCATACAAACACTCTTTTGTTACTCCTCCAAAGTAAGTAAAGGCATTTAAATGACAAGCTATCAATGTTTCTATTTTTTCATCACTAACATATTCAACATAAGATGCTCTACTATATCCAAGAGTTGCCACAAAGGCTGAAAGATTATCTTTTGGAAATTCAACCCAATCTACTTGCATTTGACAACCTGCATCTGTTTCAAATCTTATTAATTTATCTTCTTCTTTTACTCTTTTTCTAAAGTCATATTTTTGCATAACTTGTTGCAACCATCGAAGACTTCCAATATATCCTCTTTTTACTATCTCATCATAGATTACAGTTGTTGGTATTTCTACTTTATTTGCTTTTGCAGTTTCTAACATTGTTGCAATGTAAGGTAAATGTTCATTTACTAAATTCTCATTTGGTTTTCTTGTAATTACAGGAATATATCCTTCTGGTTTTAAAGCATATTTACGAACAGTTTCTCTACTTATTCCAAGTCTTCTTGCAATTGCTGATTTACTCATTCCTTCCCTAAGCCATTTATGTATCATTTTTATATCTTTCTTTTTTAACACTAAACCTCCTATTTCAATGTGAAATTAAAGTTTAGCAAAACTAATTTTTTAGTTTAAGGTTTAAAATTCTAAATATAACTTTTTTTGATTTTTTATATGCCCAGTTTAGCACTTCGTTTGACACCAATACCCAGAAGATATAAGAAGAGTAATTTACACAACAAATATAATTGAATCCGTACATAGACAATTTAGAACTTTAACTAAGACTAAGGGAGCATTTCCAAATGATGATAGCTTATTAAAACTTCTGTTTATGGGAATAAAAAACGCTCAAGAGAAATGGACAATGCCAATAAGGAATTGGAGTTTAACAATATCACAATTAGCTATCCACTTTGAGGGACGGCTTGATGATGCTTTAAATTTATGATAGAATTTTAGGAATTATCTGGGTTGACACAGAATCTTGAACACTACCCCGTAATTTTCTATATTGTTCTTTAACTCTAAAAGAACACCATCTTCCTCAATACTTCTTTCAACTCTGAAAGTTGAAGTTAATATTTTATTAGTTTCTACAAATAAAATTTTCGATGTCATTTGACACTCCCTATTGTAATTCTATTTTCTAATAACAATTTTGGGTACAAACCTACAAATGGGTTTTTTTCCCTATGCGATTTAAAAATAGCTTAAATTAAGTTTCATTTAAATCGCATGTCGCATTTTGTACCTTTATGTAAATCTCTTAGATTTTAGACAGTATTTTATCGTTTTGAATAAAGTATCTTAGTGCTGTGAGTGAAATTGGTTTTTCAAGGAAAGAATTAACAATCTTTAGAATATTAGTTTGTGCGAGTTTGAGTTCAAGATATTTTTTAATTTCATCTTTAAATGGGTCCAAAACTCTTGTTTTATTTTTTGCACCTTTTGGTCTTCCTAAACATTGTCCAGATGCTCTTGCTGCTACTAAGCCTTGTTTGGTTCGCTCACTGATAATCTCCCTTTCGGTTTGTGCAAAATATCCATAAATTGCTAAAAGAAGTTTTGATAATGATTCATTCTGGTTTGTTGAAAGTTCTGGTTGATTTGTAAAAATAAGTTTTATACCTGCGGTATTAAACTTTTCAATCAAATTTAAAATCTCAATCATATTTCTACCAAGACGAGAGAGTTCAGTACAAATAAGAGTATCATCTTTTTTCATTTTCATAAACAATTCATCAATCAATCTAGCTTTTTGATCTCTTTTTGATGAAATCTCAATTTCAATAAATTCATCAACTAAAATTTTATGTGATTGTGCAAATTCTAGGATTTTATGTTTTTGATTTGCTGTTGATTGTTGCTCTGTGCTGACTCGAATATATCCGATTATCATGAAAAATCCTTTTTACTATAAATATGTATATTTTTAATTATTATATTAATAAATAAACTAAAATACAATGACTATAATATATTATAATTTAATATATTATATCGTTCATTAAATTAATAAAAAAGAGGTACTTATGTCACTTATTCAGATACTCAACTATTCTCAAAAGAAAGAATTCGAAACTCCACCACTACTTGAGTATGAAATTCGTCAAGAGATTTTTTCAGTATCACCAATAATCAAACAACAAATCGAATCGATTGAGATTAATTCAAATAAAGTACGATTTATTGCTATGTATGGATATTTCAAAGTGACTCAAACATTTTATAATCCAAATTTATTTCATCTTGATGATCTCAATTACATTTGTAAAAGATACCACATAAATTTTGATCCAAATCACATATTCTCAAAAAACACAATGGCACTTTATAAAAAGATAATTCGATATCAACTTGGATATAAACCTGTTGATAGTACCCTTAAAGATTTACTTTTAAAAACAGCAATCAATCTTATTACACAAATACCATCACCAAAAGCACTTTTTTATACATTGATAGAATTAGCAATTGAACATCGCTATGAAGTACCATCATATACACTTTTGTCAAAAATTATTACAGATGCAATGAATAAACAAAGGGGAGATATCTTTGGTAAACTCAAATTATTTTCCCATAATGAGGAATTGCAAGCTTTACAAAGAGTGTTGGAAGTTGATGAAACACTTCCAGGAAGATACATACTTTCAAAATTTAAAAAATTATCTCACTCTTTGAAACCTTCAAAAATAAAAGAGGAGGTAAAACTATTTGAAACTATCAAAAACTATCATAACTCCATCTTAGATATTACACAAAAAATTGGACTTGAAGAGAATACTGCTAAACATTATGCTCAATGGGTTGAAAAAAGTGATATGCATCAAATATTACGAAAAGAGAAACATAAACAACAATTTGATCTCATCTGTTTTATGGTCCATCACACAAAGGTGCGAAATGACCAATTGTGTGATATTTTACTTCAATCAGTTCAAAGTGCAAAACTTTCAGCAATGCGTGAACACCAAAATACATATTTCTTAGAAAGAGCATCTCGATCCAAAGCATCATTAGAGATCACTAGTTTACTCAAAGATAATTTTATCCCCAAACTCTATTCAATTCAAAACACATTAAAATTAAAAATTTCATCAGATAAAAAACTAGAACTTATTAGCAAAGAGATTGAAACAATGCTTGCAGCTAAAGAGGAGAAAAAAACTTTTTTAGATTCACACGAAGAGCTAGAAGATCATATCGGTTACCATGCGATCCTAGAGAAACGCTCAAGAAAACTTCAAAATAGAGTTGCTCAAATTGTAAAAGTATTAGAGTTTGATGAAAATGAATCAGATAAATCACTTTTAAAAGCAATCACTCATTTTAAAAATACAAATGGAGTAGCAACAGCCCAATTACCAATTGAATTTTTAAATGATATAGAGAAAAATGGATTACTTCAAAATAATGTAGATGAGCCATTTCGAATATCTCTTTACAAAGTATTTTTATTTATAGCCATTGCTGATGGGATAAAATCTGGAGCACTTAACCTCAAATATTCATACAGATATCGTGCTTTTAATGCTTATTTACTCGATGCAAAACTATATGAAGCCAACAAAGAAGAGTATCTGAAACACTATAATATAGAGTTTTTACAAGATTCTAATAAATTAATGCAAGATCAACAAGCGGACCTCGGAAATGCTTATAAAACTACCAACGAGAATATTATAAATGGAATCAACATATATTTCCATAGTCGTCCAGATGGCTCATTTGTGGTTCACACACCAAAAGTTGAAAAGCTTGAGGATGAAGATACTATTGGTCCATATTTACCAAAAGAGAAGTTTATACCACTTATTGATGTGCTTCGTCATATAGATCAATTAGTATCATTTAATAAAAAATTCTTGCATCATAGTAAGAATCTTCATCATCGTTTACCAAAACACAATGCTTTATATGCTGCAATTATTGGGTATGGCTGCAATATCAGTATTCCAAAAATGGGAAAAATCTCTAAAGGGATAACTGTTCATGATATTGATCATATTAAAACTTGGTATCTCTCTGCTGATATGTTGCAAGAAGCTAATGATATGGTTTTACTCTTTACTCAAAATTTAGAGGTTCCAAAATTATTTCATGCTAATAGCCAAATAAATCATACTGCAAGCGATGGACAAAAATTCAATCTTAGTGTTGATTCACTCAATTCTGGGTATTCATTTAAATACTTTGGACTTGGAAGAGGAGTAAGTAGATATAGTTTTGTAGATGAAGCTCATAGAATTACATATACAACAGTAATCAATGCAAATGAAAGGGAAGCAGCTTATGTTATAGATGGATTGATGCACAATGATGTTATAAAAAGTGATATCCATTCTACTGATACATTTGGATATAGCGAGATAATTTTTGGATTAACTCATCTATTGGGACTAATGTTTGCACCAAGAATAAAAAATTTTAAAGAGCAACAACTCTATGCATTTGAAGCAAAAAAGACTTATCGTGATAAAGGGTATATCGTTTTACCAGTAAAACAGATCAATATACAAATTATTGAAGAACAATGGGATCAAATTTTACGGCTCGTCATAACAATCAAAGAGCGACGGGTAAGTGCATCGCAACTTTTAAAAAGACTCACATCATACTCTCGTAAACATAAATTGTATCAAGCATTAAGAGAATTTGGGCGAATTATCAAAACAAGATTTCTACTTAATTATATTGATGATGTAGTGTTTCGACAACAAATCGAAAAACAACTCAATAAAATAGAAAATGTCAATAGATTTTCAAAAGCGATCTTCTTTGGTAATAGTGGAGAATATTTTTATGCTAATAAAGAGGAGCAAGATATTGCAAGCAATTCGCTGACTCTAATTCAAAACTCTATTATTTGCTGGAACTATCTTTACTTTTCAAATCTCTTAGTAAAAGAGAAAGATTTAGAGCAACAACAAAAACTCACTAAAGCTCTTAAAAATGGTTCAATAGTACATTGGCAACATATCAATTTTTATGGAGAATATGATTTTACAGATAAACCAATAGAGGATGAATTTGATATGGATGCTATAAAAGCATTATCCTTGCCAATAACAGATTCAGAAAACTAAAAATGGTTTCTAGGGCTACCTATCAATAATTTAAGGAAATTATAAACTACATAGGGAAAAAAACCCATTTGTAGGTTTGTGCCCTTTGTTCATTTTTCTTAAAAAGCCAATTAAACATCTATCTATCCTTTGAGTTGATTTAAAAAGAAGAAAAACTATTTCTTCTTTTATTTTCCTCTAAATTCTTTATTGTTAACGACTGTAACGATATTATTTGCTAATACTAATGTTTGAGAGGCTATTTCATTTGTTTGATTTGCAATATTTGCATTTACTTGAGTTTGGTTATCTAAACTATTTATAGCATCACTGATTTGTTCCATCGCAACTTTTTGTTCATTTGCGCCATTTGATACATCATTTATTAAACTTATAGTGTTATTTATATTTTGACTTATATGATTATAACCCTCTATCATAGAAGCAGCTATTTGTTTACCATCATTTGCTTTTAATGTTGCATTTGAAACTAAAGTTTTTATTTCATGGGCTGCTTCTGTACTTCTATTTGCTAAATTTCGAACCTCTTGAGCAACAACAGCAAATCCTTTTCCTGCTTCTCCAGCAGTTGCTGCTTCAACAGCTGCGTTTAGACTTAAAATGTTTGTTTGAAATGCTATTTGGTCAATTATAGAGATAGATTCAGTTATTGCATTTACTTGAATATTTATCTCTTCCATAGAATTAACTGTTTGTTCAGCAAGTTTTTCTCCATTTATAACTGAATTACTTAATTCATTGGCATTTTTTGCCATCATCGCTACATTTTGAGTGCTTTGTATTATATTGCTTGTTATCTCTTCAACAGCTGCTGCTGTTTCTTCTAATCTTGCTGCTGCATCATTTGAAGCTTTATTTAATTGATTTACATTTTTTGTTAATTGATTTGAACCTTTTTGAAGGATCAATGCATTTTGTTTATTTTCTAATAACATTGATGTAATAGCTTCACCTAAATTATTTATTCCATCTACTAACTCTTTTAATTCCCCATAAATATCATTATTATTTATACTATTTAGATAGTTATAGTTTGAGTATTGGGCTAAAACTTTTAAAATATCAGAGTTAATTTTTTGCTGAGTATCAAGCATTTTATTTATTGTTTTTGCTAAAGTTTGAACTTGTGGATTAGCTGCTTTTGAGTTCACTCTACAAGAATAATAACCTTTTTGAAATTTATCTAAAGTAATAGTTGCTTCACCTACACAAAGTAAATCTTTTTCTAAATCTCCATTTATTCTATCTATATTAAAATTTACCATTTTAGCAAGTTTTCCCAACTCACCTCTTGTATTTAAGTCTATATATTCAAGTTCATTTATCTCTCTATTTAGGTATTTCATAAACTGCTCAATACCTTTGTATATTTTATCAATAGCACGAGTTATACTTGAATTAAAGAAGATTATAAAATAGATTATTAAAGAAATAATACTTAAACTAATGATTACTAAAAAATACATGAACTTAGTTTGAGTTGATAAATCTTTTTCTATTTGTTCTATTAAATTTTGTGAAAGATAGTCATCAATTTGTTTTAAAATATTTATTTTTTCTGTCATTTTACTAAACCAAAGAGTTGGTTCTAAATCTAATTTTACATCTTTATTATCCACATAAGATAACAGATTTTTTCTTATCTCTTTTAATTCATCTATTGAAGAGTGATTAATTTTATCTAGGAAAAACTTTTTATTTTCATCTGATGAATATTTTAAAAATCCATCAATAAAAATCTGTTGTTCATATACTAATCCAGTATATTTTTCATATGCTCCTAGAGCAAAACTTTTTGAAGCAAAAATATTTGAACCAATCCCTCTTTCAAGACCTGCTCTCTCTTTTGCCATCAAAAAATTATAATAGGCTATTAATGTTCTTGTATCTTTCTCTTTTTCTACTTTAGTTGTTGTAAGTGCAATAAAATCTAAAAGCATAGAATTTATATTTGTATAATAAACTAGAGCCGTACTACTTTTTATTTTCAAATTATTTATATCATTTCTAACTTCTTCTAAAGTTGCTAACTCTTTTAATATCTTTGATATTAAAGTATAAGCATTTAGAGGAAAAATCTCAGAGTTTAAAGTTTGAACAGTTTTTTTAAACTCATTTATATTTTTATTTGTAAGTTCTTTTTGTTCTGTTAAGTTATCTTTGAATTTAACGCCATTACTTCCTATATAACCTGCACTCATTCCTCTTTCTTTTTGAGTTTCATGCAATAATAAAGATATTTTAACATTTAGATTTGCTAACTCTTTCATATCTTCTAATTGGTTTACTTTTTTGTATGTGTTAAAATTTAGAAAAAAAGATAAAATAATTATAAATATCAAAGGAAAAACACTTATAACTTTTATTTTATTTCTAATAGACATTGTTTTTAAAAATTCTATTATTCCCATTATCTTTCCTACTTCATATTTTTATAAATATTTTCATATTTTTCTATTTCATTTCTTGAAGCAATTCTTCTACAAGAGATATAGCCTTTCGAACCATCACACGAAGTAAAAGGAAATACTGTTGCAAAAACCCAATAATAATCCCCCGATTTTGTAGCATTTTTTACAAAACCTTTCCAAGGTTTACCACTTTTTACTGTTTTCCATAACTCTTCAAATGCAGCTTTTGGCATATCTTTATGTCTTACAATATTATGTGGTTTTCCTACTAATTCATCTAATTTAAAACCGGAAACTTCACAAAACTCTTCATTTGCATATCTTATAATTCCTTTTTCATCAGTTTCTGACAATAAAAAAGATTCAAGACTCAATTTACTCTCTTTTCCCAAATTCATTTTTCCTAAAATAATTTTTTCGAACAATACAAGAATAATGGATCATAAATATTGACTAACATCAAAATTTGCTATGAAATTTCAAATATAATAAAATTATTAAGTATGGTGATTTTCCAATATCTCTTTTTATAAAATTACTCTGTTTTAAAATTGAACTAAAATTTATATCTCTTAAAACAGATAATAGTGGATTTTTTAATACGTTGTTCATAGCAGTTTGGATAAAATTATCAAGTCTCATAAAAAAGCCCTATGTAATGGTGTTTTGGTCAATGTTATTATAGCTAAAAGTGCCTATTTATGGGATTTAAGGAAGATTTTTTATATAGGAAATTTATGATTTTCTATGTGCGAAAGTTGAGTAAATAATATAAACTCATTTATAGCCAAAGCTAATAAACTTTAAATTATAATGTTTTAGATAAAAATATTAAGGTTTAGTTTGAATATAGATGAAAATTTTAAAAAGTTATTAGAGAGTATTTATAGTGAAGATATTGATATTATTGACAAGTTAAAATATATTATCGCTTTTATTAGACCAAAAAGTAAAGACGATATTGATTTGAGTGTAAATTCAATAAATAAGATTATTGATTTTTTTAACTCACAAGATGAGTTGGCACAAAACATATCTAACTCTATAAATCAAATTTTTATAGAATCAAAAATATCTACAAATATTGTTCATTTTGGGATTTTATCAAACAACTACTTCTCTTATGAGGCAAGAGAGAGGTTTTATAATAAATTTCTACCAAATCCACCAAAAAAAGGCGATTTAAACTATATTTTTGGAACTATATTTAATAAAAAAGATGATTTTAAGTGGGTTTGCTCTATTGAAAATAGTATATGGGTAGAGTTTTTTAAAGCTCTATTTAATAACTCAAAAAATATAACAAAAACAAAAAATTATCTTTTTAATGAACTTTTAGATGCACTTGAAATTTTATCTATTTGGATAGCAGCTGAAGAGTTTGATTCAAATTTTATTAGGCTTGATAAAAAATTATTAAATAAAGATTCAGCTTTTATAGCACTACAAAGAAATATAGCATCATATATAGAAACTATTCAATCAGATTTTGTGAATATTGAAATTACAAAATCAAAATTAGAGGAGTTGGATGTTTTAATACAACAATCTTATGAGCAAGTGAGTGCTTTAAAAAGAAAATCTCTTCATAATGGTATTTCAATAGATTTAACATATCAACTTGAAAGATTAACTCAGATGATAAAAAGAGTTGAATATATCTTAGAATTAATAAAATATTTTGATACAAAAGATTCAAATGAAATTTTTGTAAATTTTTTTAAAGAATCAGTTGCACAAAATAGTAAAAAAAATTCATTAATAGATTTATATAAACAGGGAATAAAAATTGTAGCAAGAAGTGTTACAAACTATACAAGTGAACATGGTGAACACTATATAGCAACTGATTTAAAAGCTTATTTTAAAATGTTTCTTAGTGCAGCTGGAGCTGGAATTATAATAGCTATTATGGCGCTTATAAAAATCAATATCACTCAAGCTGGATTTTCAATAGAAACTTTAACATTTTTAAGTAGTTTAAATTATGGTTTAGGATTTGTATTTATACATATTTTAGGTTTTACTGTTGCTACAAAACAACCAGCTATGACAGCATCAAAACTAGCACAAGAGATAGAGCAAGATGAAAACAATAAGGCAAATCAAAAAAAGATTATTGATTTAATATTTCAAGTTAGTCGTTCTCAATTTTCAGCAATTGCTGGAAATGTAATACTAGCAATAAGTGTAGCATTTTTGATATCTTATTTAGCTATAAAAAATGGTTATATAATCTTAGATGATGAGGATATAAAATACTATTTAAAAAATCTTGAACCAAACATAGCACTATTTTATGCAGCAATTGCTGGAGTATGGCTCTTTTTATCTGGATTAATCTCAGGTTATTTTGACAATAGAGCTGATTTATTGGAGTTAAAAGATAGATACTATCATCAACCTTTACTAAAAAAACTAATAAGCGATAAGTATAGAGAAAAATTTGCAACATATTTACATGAGCATTATGGTTCAATATTAGGGAACTTCTTTTTTGGTATTCTTTTGGGAATAACACCTTTTATTGGATATTTATTAAATCTTCCACTTGATATTTCGCATGTTGCATTTTCAAGTGCATATTTAGGATATACATCAATGCATTTTGATATATCTGTAACTCTTTTTATATACTATCTAGTTTGTGTTTTACTAATAGGTTTTGTAAATTTAATTGTAAGTTTTACTTTAGCATTAAAAGTATCTTTATTGTCAAGAGATACCAAGTTTGGTAACTTTTTCTCTTTTATTAAAAACTTAATCATTGAGATTTGTAAAAAACCACATAAACTATTTTTCCCTTTTACTTACAAGAATAAAAAATAGATATTTAAGAAATTTTTAGTACAATCATCTTTAGATTATCACAGGGAAGATAAAATGAACAAAGTAAAAGGGATAGCAGTAATTGGAATTTTGGCTTGGACTATATTTTGATGATATATCTTTTATATATTGGAATAAGTTAATATAGTCTATTAAATAGTCAAAAATGATTCAATAACACAACTCATTCTACTTTTTATATCACTTGTATCAATATTCGTATAATCAATTTGTATTTTGTAAAGTAACTCATCTTTTAATTTAAACTCAAAAACTAAATACCCAGCATATAAAAAGGCATCTTTATTCTTTTTTCCTTCATCTTTTTTATCATTTTCGTAAATAAAATAAGAGATAAGTAGTTTCTCATTTTGTTGTTTCTCTTCTGTTTCAAAACTCTTTAAAACATCCACTAAAATCTTATCACTATCTTTATTTGAGAAGCTATTTTTTAAATTACTTTTCATATTTTGTGAATACTCTATATAAGACTCTATATTATAGTTTGAACTTTTTAATAGCTCTTTTGCTTTTTGAATATCTTTTTTATAAATTTTTTCAAATGTTGTAACACTCTTTTGACAAGCAACTCTTTTTGCTTTTGGATCATCTTTTTTTTGATTTAAAACTCCATAAGTTAAAAATAAAATAAATGCCACTATAAGGGGTCACAACCGTAAACGGAAATTATTGTACGGCAGGAATTAAAAAATAGAGGCACTCAAATAAATGCCCTAGAAATGATTTTTGCATATAAATGTATAACTTCAACTCTAAAAACGATTTCTCGTTGAGATATGAAGCACTTTTTTAACCAATCTAAAAAACTATTACAGAATATTCAATTTTATTGTGCCGTACAATAATTTCCGTTTTGTAAGTTAAATTCTTAGAGCAAGTGGAAGAACTTTTTTCACCCAAGTGTAGTCCCCTGTTAAATTGATATGCTCCCAACCTAGTGGGGATAAGTTTGAAATAAGTTCTTCATTGAAATTTTCATCTGTTTGTCTTAAATAATTGACAGCTTTTTCGATATAGACTGTATTCCATAAAATAATAGCACTTGCAACTAGATTGAGTCCGCTTGCTTTTACATAGGATGCATGCATTTTTGCATTTAAACTTCTATAGCCATAGAGATTTTGAATTTCAGCTAATTGTTCTCTTCTTGTTGTCTCCCTTTTAAAATATAACTGCATATCAATTTCAGTTTGAATAGAGAGTTGTTTTTTACAAATTCCATCATATTGTCTTCAATTACAGTATCAACATCATACGATATTCCAGGATATCGTATACAACAAAGCATGAGGGCAAAGCCTAATCTATTATGTATTTCTCTTTTTTGATGAATGATAAAAAGATCATTCTCACTTAATGTATAATATCGCTCAAACTCAATTTTAGATGTTGGAAAACTAAGAAGTGATACTTTTTGAGATGGTGTAAGAACACTTTTTCTTGGCATTATTAACTATTGAGATAATTAGTCATCCCTGAAAAACTCGATAAAGTACTGTATTTAGGCACTTTATAAGCATTTTTTAGATAAAATATCTATATA
>JBDHWU010000033.1:0-18381 GCA_039810345.1 Aliarcobacter sp.
GAATTAAGTCAATTAATACAATAATTTATAAAAATAATCAGATAAAAAATCATTTAAGCATATTGCGAAACTTATTAAGAATAAATTAATATAATATTGATTTTTTTCTAAAATAAATGTATAATCTTAAAATAATATAAAACATATTCGCAATATGCTTAAAGGGAAAATATGAAGTTAAAACCAATAATTATAGCTATTCTTGAAGAATTACATATGGAAAATAAATTTGTTAGCTTAAAAATTTTAATTAATAAATTAGATAAATATAAACCTAGTCCAAGAACATTACAAAGTATTTTGAAAGAGCTAATAGAATGCAACAGAGTAATAGTTCAAGGTAGTGCATCTACAACTGAGTATGCAATTAATGATGTTATCTCAAACTACAGAAGATTTGAATTTATTTATGTTGTTAAAGATAATGAAATTGCAGGTATTCTATTTAAATTAAGTGATAGATATAGGTTTTATTACGATAATGAATTTTTGATAAACAAATCGAAGCCTATTCCTAGCTTAGACTTACAAATATTACCATTTGATTTTAATAATATCCCTGCAGCATTTGAAGAAAATATACCAGAAGGGATTAATAGAGAAATATTAGAAACAACTTCAAGAACGGCTGATGAATTCCAAATATTAACAATGTTAGAAGATAACATAGGTGATTTGTCTTTTACTAAAACAAGAGAAATAGTAAAGAATAAAAGCTCAAATCCACCTTATTTATCATCTCTAAATGAAATATTAGGTTATAATCCAAAAATTAATGTTTTAAAAGATTTAGTAGTGGATATTGAAGATGAGATACTATTTCCTGATGGTTATGATATCTCAAAATTAGAAATAAAAAAAGCTCACGGTATATCTGGATTTCAGTATAAAAAATTGGTTAATATAGATACAGATAATAAAAAGATAGTACTAGATGATTCTGCACACACATATATACTAAAACCATATAGTAAGCCAAAAGCAAATAAAGATAATGAAAACTATTTTCCTCATATATCTTTAAATGAACATTTGTTTATGTCATTTGCTAAAAATACATTAGGTTTTAGAGTTCCATATAGTGCAATTGTAAAAAATGAAAATGATGAAGAATACCACTATATTGTAAAAAGATTTGATAGATTTGGATTGCATAGATATGCTAAATCTACATTCGCAGTTTTCTTGGGATTAAGAAGTGATAACAAGTATGATACAACTAGCGAAAAACTTTTTGAAAGAATAGCAAAAGAGCTCATAAGTCCTTACGAAAGAATGGAGCTTTTGAAACATTATGTTTATTCTGTAATTATTCAACATGAAGATATGCATACAAAAAATTTATCATTGATATATGACAGAGAGTTAGTTTTTCTTGCTCCTTTATATGATGTAGCGTGTACAGGATTCTATGATACATCAAAAGGTTATGATTCACATTTAACTATAAATGGAAAACAATCAAATATTAGACCAAACGATTTTAAACCATTATGTGAAAGATTAAAAGTAAATTTTAAAGAATTTAAAAAAGAAGCTCATATCATTGCAAAATTATATGAAACTGAGTTACCTAGTTATATTGAAGAGATAAAATCATTAGGATCAATTCCTTTTTATAGAAAAATTCAAAAAACAAAAATAGGTGAGGGTACATATTTGAAAGTATCAAAAGAACCAATTGAGTTTCATGAAGTATTAAGTAAGTTTCATAAAATGAGAGTAGAGCATTTAAAAGAACATGGTTGGATTATTTAATAATTTTTTATAAATTGTTAATACTTTTAAAAAGTAAGTGTGATAACATATTATGAAAAAATAGGTATTTATATTGATTAAAAACAGCGAATTCTCCAAAGATGATATTCAAAAGATTTATAAAACTATAGGTAAAAATGTAAAAAGAATTAGAGAAGAAAAAGGTATAAGCCAACTTAATCTTGCTATGGCAATAGGACATAAATCAGTTGGAGTTATTTCTAACTGTGAATTATGCCTACAAAATAAACATTTCAACATTGAACAATTAATCAAAATTGCTGATGTATTAGAGGTGAATATTAAAGACTTTTTTGAGAGTATTTAGATTTTTATATCTTCAAATTAATTTATAAAAAGAATATATAAATTTAATAACACATAAACAGGGTTATCTAACAGATCACTAATTCTAATTTTATCTTGAATTTTAGTAATAAAAAGACCGTTTTATAAAGGGTTAAATTTTGAAGATACTACAAAAGGTACAGGTTGTTGAACTTGTTTTTATGATTAATATTTTTATGTCCTATTTTCTGTTGACAGATCACATAGCAAATTCAACTACAGCTATACAAATACTCTTAAAAAATATATTCGGAAATAATAACTCCTCAGAATCAGACAACAACAAATAATTCTTTAAATACATACATTTTTTAAATTATTGTGCTTATTAAAGCAACTCATTTTCATTTTTGAAAAGGATTAGTAATGTTTAAACTTTTTGATATTCTTCATAAACTATTAGAAATTGCATATACAATTATCAGTATTATCAATACTTTATATTCATAATTAAGAGGGTTAATTCCCTCTTGATATATCCTATTTTTAAAAACATTACACTTTGTTAATTTAAGATTGTTTTAATTTTACTAGTTGTACCATTAGAAACTTACTTTTTGGAGTAAGCACTATATATAAAGTATTCTGTTTAACAAACAACACTTTATAGATTTTTTAAAAGAAACTGGACACTCGACAATAGAGTAATGTCCATAAACTTTTGGTCTATAAGGGGAAACTATGAATACTGAAACAATCAAAGAGAACTTATCTAACTTAAAAAATCTATCAGGTGTATCAATACTTGTATCAAGCTTCTATATGGCATTTTTTGATTCAATTACTAAAATACTTAAAATACACTATGACTCAAATTTATTGGTATATTTATTTACCCTTTCCCTTGTAGTGCTTGTATTTATCGTGTGGATGATATTAGTATTAAAGAAAGAACCTGCGCCTGTAAACTCTAGTTCCCAAAAGAAAACTAAAAAGAAGAAAAAGAAGTAATAACCATGTGTTCAGTTATAACTTCTTTATATTAAAGACCCTCCTTATAGACCATTTAAATATGCCTTCTCTAAAATACTCCTATATTCACTTATTTACAGGTTGTTGAACTTGTTTTATAACTCATCTTTGTATCAATTTTCTGTCCACATTATTACTCTTAATATATTTATGAAGCATCTCAATTTCCAATATTCTTTATAGTAATATCTACAAAAATACCTTATTAAAGGTGTTTGTTTGCATTTTGATATACGACATTTTTTGTGCATGTTACTTGTTGATTTTTAGGGTGTTTTATATATAATGTATATTAAATAAATAATTATGTTTTTCAAGTGAGGTATTCGTGTCTGTAAGTTCTTTAAATTATGATGGTAATTATTATTTGATATATGCAAACCAAGAGCATGACAACATGGATATTGCTACATCTAGTCTTTTTCGCAATGCTAAAGTAATGATTGAAAAAGCAAAAATAACAAACTACATTGATGAAGCCAAAGCACTATATAGTGTGTTAGAGTCGTTAGGATATTATGAAGGTAAGGAAAATGAAGAAGATTGGGTAACTCTGGAACATATTCTTGCACGGTTCCATAATTTATTAGTCGATGAAGTTTTTATTATTTCTGCTT
The DNA here is from genome assembly GCA_039810345.1 of Aliarcobacter sp. Classification (GTDB taxonomy): domain Bacteria; phylum Campylobacterota; class Campylobacteria; order Campylobacterales; family Arcobacteraceae; genus Aliarcobacter. The sequence continues at coordinate 3,696 of JBDHWU010000033.1, forward strand.
TGGAAATGTATTGTTCAGCAACACTTATTGAAAAAGGAATTATTGCACATGCTATTGGTCAAAATCCTTTAAAAAAAGAACAAAAGAAGAGGCCTATATATTCCTATGAACTTGATGTGATAGATAGTAGTACTGTTAAAGATATAACGTTAAATTTACGAATGCTCCTTGAAAATGAGGAATATTTTAAGTTGTTAGGGCTAAATGACAGTTGCACATATTTATCTATGCTTGAAAAAAGGAATGAACTTCATTTTCATCTTATAAATCATAAAAGGATTGAGAAGTCTTATCTGGAAGGTGTGTTTAACTTGTATGAAAATATTTTAGATAAATCTGGTGCTTACGATGACTGGCCTTTAAAGGATAGTAAAGTGAGACAGAAAACTCACCGTTTATCGAATAATAAAGAATTTAGCCTATAAATCACAAACATAACAAGTTAATCAACTGGAGATATTACGGCTGTTATTAAGGCGTTAGTAATACAATAAAGGAAATAATAAATGAAACTATCTTTTGTATCAAAATATGCGTCAATAGATGCATTTGATGATATTGAGCTACCAAAACTTACAATTATAACAGGTATAAATGGTTCTGGTAAAAGTCAATTACTGAAAGCTATTATAGGTTCTAATCGTATTAATTATCAGCAACCTCCAACTGATTATATAAATGTATCAATCAATGATGATGTAGTTGATAAGAAAGATATATATGGTCCTGTAAGTGACTTTGGTATTAGTGGTTATGGATTTAATCCTAGTGCAAATACAATAAAAATTGATATTATTTCAAAAAATATTGGAAATATTAAACAAAATATAAAAAAAGAAATTTCTAACTTGGATAAGTATGATGCCATTAAACAGTATTGTACTGAAAAACATAAACCTTTTACTCTTTTGGAAGAAGCTGATGTTTTATCATTAGGTGAAAATTATAGTAATTATAAACAAGTAATAAATAACTATATAAAAATTATAGATGAATATAAATTTACATATACATACGATGAAACTCAATATTCGAAAAAATCTGTAACTTATACTTTAAAACCTTTTATTGCTCTTTTAGATAAGTATGAATACTCAATAGATGAATTGGATGATGTGGAAATTGCCAATTATGCAGAAGTAGCTTCTACAAGTCAAACAACACCACTAATCATTAATGATTTAAGCAATATTTTTTTAGATTATCATAATAAAGTTCGAAGAAATAAAGAACTCTTATTTTATAATAAATCAGAACAGTATTATGCGGAAGGGACAGGTTTAACAGAAGATGAATTTCTAAAAGTTTATGGTACGGCACCTTGGAATGAATTAAATTCAATTTTAGAAGGTTTTAGTGAAATAACATATACAGTAACTAAACCAGATAAAATATTAATAGATTCATTCCAATGTAAATTAGAGAGTACTATTAATAAAGGCACTATTATAGGATTTGACTCGTTATCATCAGGTGAAAAGTTACTTATGGGTCTTGCCACTATGATATTTAAATTAAAGTATAATGATAATTTACCAAAAGTAATTTTATTTGATGAAGTTGATTCTAATTTACATCCAACAATGATAAAAATTTTGCTAAAAGTGATTGATGAAACATTATTAAAAAATAAAACAAAAGTTATTATGGTTACTCATTCACCAACAATGGTTGCATTATCACCTGAAGAGTCAATATATATTATGAAAAAAATTGGTAATAATAGATTAGAAAAAAAATCTAAGAATGAAGCTTTAAGTATCTTGACTGAAGGACTAGCAACACTGGAAAGTGGACTAAGTTTATTGGATGAATTAGTACAAAATGAATTAACTGTAATAACAGAGGGAAGAAATACAAATTATATAAAAAAAGCATTTGAGCTTTTTGATTGTAAAAATGTAAAAGTATTAGATAACTTAGAAGATCTTACAGGAGAATCACAATTAAAATCATATTTTAAGTTTTTTTCGAAGGTAAAACATACACAAAAAGTCTTATTTATTTGGGACTGTGATATAAACAAAATTCCAGAAGATGAAAATAATACATATGCCTATAAGTTTGAAAAAAATAATGAAAACAATATTGCGCAAAAGGGAATAGAAAACATGTTTGAAGAAAATCTATTTGGTAACTATACTAAAAAAATAGAATTTTCAAACGGTGATATAAAAATAGAGTTCGATCAAAATAGGAAATCAGATTTAGAAACATATATATTATCAAGAAATAATATTAATGATTTTAAAAAATTTAAAGATATGACAGACTATATCAATAAAATTAAAATAAGTTAGCTGATGAAAAATAAAAGTAAAATTGCTAACAAATCAGTGGAGCCAATAAATTACCCTGCGGCTAATTTATTAGCTCATTTTAACCGTTCAACAAGCACTCACTTTCGGAACAGTTTTTAGTAAAAAATAGCCTGTCCCAAAAAGACTTGAATTGTGGAACATACTCCAAAAGGTACAGGTTGTTGAACTTGTTTTATAACTTATCTTTGTCAAAGAAAGTGTAGTTAGATTACAAAAACGGCTTATAGTTAGTAGTTATTCTAATATTTTTGAACTATCATATTTTTTAAATATTCAGAGTAGTCTAATATATTTTCCTTAGTTGTGTCTTGACCTATTTTATTAATAGTTCTTTGTGCACTATTATACTTATCTGGCATTAGAGTTTTAATAGTGAAATTAAAAGCTACTTTTTTCATTCTATTTTCACCTATTTCCATTACTATTGGGAAAAATAATTTATCAATTGCAACATAATCCTCTACAGTGGAAAATAATTCACCCTTTATTTTATTAGATGTAAAAGCTTTCATTTTCTTCTCCAACATAGTTAAACACCTCAATAAAAAAGGCTTTATCATAGAAGATAAATATTGCTTAATTTTTTCAGCAGAATTCAGTTGTTTCATATCGCACCTTTCAAGTAATCTAACTAAAGAATGATATGAAAATTGTATAAATATTGATTTAAAAACTACTCCTTGAATTAAATCAACATATATATCAAACCCTACATACTTATATGTATTTTTATTAAAATTGTTTTTTTCTTCGTAATTTTTACTCATTACAGTTACATCTGCAGCGACAAATTCCCAATTTTGTGTTTCTCTTTTCTTTTGTTCAAGAATAACAAAATGTTTTTGATTTTTTATACTATTTATAAGTCTTCTTACTTTGATTTTTCTTTTTAAGTTGCTACCTAATTTAAAATAATTAGTTTTTGTTTCCCCTTTAAAGTTTTCAATTATTTTGTTTATTGCTTCTCGCTTATGATTACTTTCTAAAATCTCCAAAATCTACTCCTTAATGTATAAATATTTTTGTTAGCAACATTGCACTTAACGCTATTTTTAATTTACTCATCATCGTAATTATCATCACAACAACCACAGTCATCAAGTCCAGTAATCTCTATTCCATCATCTTCACCATCATCGTAAAGATAAGTTGTACATAAGCAATGTTCACATTGATAATGATAATATGCCATATTTAATTCCTTTAAATTTTATTTAATGAGATTATGTCAAAATATGAAAATTTAATCTAGGAAATAGGCTGGACAACTTTTTATGCATGCGAAAATTATAAGTATTGAAGAGATCTTTGATTGGTATTTAAAAACTATAGAGATAAAATTAGATAGAAAACCTGTTAACAGATATATAAAAAATGAAAGTCAAAAAGTTCATGTAGATAAACTTGTTTATGATGATTTAATAAGAAGTATTTTAAACTCTATAGAACTTAAAGATGAAGAAAAAAACATTTTGAAAATGTATTAAAAAATTTTATAGAAGTGTATAAATGTTTCACACAATATATATAAATTCATCAAACTTCACAAAAACAACTAAACTTTCTATTAGCAAAAGATATCATTATTCCATTTTTTGCTTTATTTAGTTCATATATATTTGATAAACGTATAATAATTTTAGAACAAATAAAACCTACTGAAAATAAAAAGTCTTTTCAAAGATTTTTGGATTGGGCAGAAAGAAATATTTGCCATCAAAATATAAAAGATTTTTTAATAAATAAACATGAAGAAGATATCCATAAAGACGATTATCTAAATAGTTTTACAGATATAGAAAGAAATATAACTAATTGGCTTAGTTTAAAAGAGCAAACTACACCAAATAAAGAACATCTAAAGCGTTTAGTTAAATATCTAGAAGATTGTAATAGAGCATCGCATCTTAATTTATATAACTTAGCACTTTTTTCGAAACTTTTTCAAGAAATTCACAAAAAACTAGAACTTATATTTAATAAAAAAGAAATAGAACTACTTATAGAACACTATTATTGTTTATTAAAATTTTATTTAATTAAATCTGTTTCACTGGATATTGAAGATACGGAATATAGAATATATAATGAAATACTTAAAGATATTAATCCAACTTTTATAAATAGAAATCATTATTTTGATGATTATTTTGGATGGGTTCAAAAAGTAGTAAATAGAGAATATATTTTTCCATACAAATTAATCAAGAATATGCTCGATAAAAATTCGATATATTATTTTTTACCTGAAAAAGAATGTATGAAGTTTATTGAAGTTAGTCTACCTGTATTATATTTTAATAAAACAAAAACCCAAAATTTATATGTTGAGTTATTTAAAAAAATGCTTTCAAAAGAGGGAGAACTTAATATAGCTATTCAAAATGAAAAAAACGATTTACAAGCGAAACTTTACTTTGAATATTTAGCTATAAAAAAAGAAAAAGATCATAATGATAAAGTAAAGTGTGATGAAATATTTGTAAGGTTAGAAAATGAATTTCAGGAAGATGACTTAAAACCATATATCTGTTTTTTAAAAACTAGATATTATATTTTTGATAATAATTTAGACAAAGCATTAAATTATTGTGAAAAGTGTATAAAACAAGGGATAGGAAAATTAGGAGAACATTTTAAAGAAGCAATAATGATGGGTATTCTCTTATCTTCAAAAAATAATACTAAAACAAAGTATAACTTTTTTAGAAGGATGGCAATTAAGTATGATAGTTTGACTTTGGGAAAATTAAAAATTCCTGAATATGGAAGAGGAGGAAAATTTTTAGATATTCCTGAAGATAAAAGTAATTTTAACGAATTTAAAAAACAATTTGATGAATACTTTGCTAATAAGTTTTCTAAATAACTTATACTCTTATACCTTATTTATAATGCCTACAACCTCTTACTTTTGGAACAGTTTTTACTAAAAAATAGCTTGTTCCAAATAGACTTGAATTTTCGAACATATGAAGTAGTCAAATTGACTACTTCTTTTTATCTATATCTTTAATTGCTCTATAGATTGTATTACGAGCTACATGAAAAAACTTAGATAACCATTCAACAGACTTTCCTTTTTCATGCTGCTTGTATATAACAATTTTCTCTTTAGTATCCAGAATAGCTTTTCTGCCAAACTGAACACCTTTTTTCTTTGCAGCTTCAATCCCTTCTCTAACACGTTCATTTATTAAATCACGTTCAAACTCTGCAATAGCACCTAACATTGTGAATAATAGTCTACCTGCTGGAGATGTTGTATCAATGTTTTGATGTAATACTTTAAGATTTACATCTTTATTTTGTAAAAACTTTGCAGTATTATGAAGGTCTATTACGGACCTTGCTAATCTATCTAGTTTTGTAATATAAAGTACATCACCTTCTCTTACGAAACCCATCATAATTTTAAACTGTTCACGATTTGCTTCATTCTTTCCTGATCTTTTTTCTGAAAATATCTTTTCACAGCCTGCACTCTTGAGTTGATCAATTTGATTCTCAAGATTTTGGCTTGAAGTTGAAACTCTTGCATAACCTACATTCATAATAAATCCTTTGTATTGAACTTACTATTTATCTCATATATTGGAAGGAATGTAAAGTAATATCTATTTTCCTAAATGAACAGGTTGTTGAACTTATTTTATAACTTATCTTTGTAGCAATTTTCTGTACACATTACTCATCATAATATATTTAACATTTTGCAGGTTTATTACGATATCACCTTAATATACATACATTATGTACTATTATCGTCTAAACATCCACATTAAACATATATAAAAAGCATATCTTAAACTTAAAATTTATTTAAGAAGCATCTCAATTTCCAATGTTTTTTATAGTAACATCTATAAAAATACCTTATTTAAGGTGTTTGTAGGCATTTTGATATACGACATTTTTTGTGCATGTTATTTGTTGATTTTTATGGTGTTTTATATATAATATATATTCAATAAATAGTTAGTCTAATATAAGGAATATTTTTTGGAACATTTTAAAATTCAACTTTTTTCAACAAGTCAACTTGGCGGTATCCTTGATATTGGTTATGAATCAAATCAAAGTGAAATCATTTTTGATTTGTTATATGTCTTTAATGCGGAATTTGACACTACTAAACAACAAATAAATGCTGACTATAAACATAAAAATACTGAAGAATTTCGATCTAGACTCGAAAATTTTATTTCAAAATACAAAAATATTTTGCCGCAAATACAACAACTTGATTCTAAATTTAAAAGGTTAGAAAAAAATGAGTGGTTTTTTGTATTACCTGCAATTGAATTTACAACACAACAGAAATATGAATTAGAGAAAGAACTTAATATATTAAATAATTACAATTCAGATATAAGTGAAGAAAAAGTTTTAGAAATATTTGGGTGTATAATGAATAATTATGAATTAATTACTTTTGATTTAGACAAAGATAGAAAAATTAAAATTGGTGAAGATAATAGAGATAAAAGAATTTGTAGATTTTGTAATAAGAAAAAGCCTGATGTAAAATTCAAAAAAGAAGCTCATGCAATATCAGAAGCATTGGGAAATAAAAAACTTATATTGAATGAAGAATGTGACTCTTGTAATGAGTTTTTTGATGAAAATATTGAAAGAGACTTTATTTATTATCATGATTTGGCAAGAACCATGTTTGGTATAAAAAATAAAGATAATAATTCTCCTAAAATGAAAGGTGACAACTTTCAATTTTTCAAAGATGGTAACAATTTATCTATTGCTATTGTTCAAGATACTGAGAAAGATAATGAAAATGAACCGCCTAAAAATATAGTTTTTAAAACAGGGAATAAAATAAAAATACAAAATATATATAAAGCCTTGTGTAAATTTGCTTTAAGTGTTATTGACTCAAAATATATTATAAATTTTGAAGATACGATCAAATGGTTGAAAAATGAAATAGAAATTCAAAAACTACCTAAAATAGGTGTATGGCACAGCTACAAATTCTTTACAGAAAAACCTGAAATAACCTTATATTTAAGAAATAATGATAACTATGACTTACCATATTTAATTGGAGAATTTAGATTTACATATTACATGTATGTATTTATTGTCCCATTTTCTAGCCAAGATAAAAAAGAGTTTCTGAAAGATGAAGAATATGACAATTATTTAAAATGCTTTAAACAGGTAACGAATATTGGAGAGTTTAATTATGTGGATTTTTCAGAAAATGAAGAAAAAGATTTGAACTTTAATATTAACTTTGAACAAAGAAAAGACTAACAAAACCTAGCACCGAATAGGTAAACCTATCGGTGAAGTCAACCGTTCAACAACCTCTTATTTTTTGAGCAGTTTTTACTAAAAAATAGTATGTTCCAAAAAGAGTTGAAATTTGGAACTTGTTCAAAAAGTACATGTTGTTGAACTTGTTTTTATAACTCAACTTTATAGCAATTTTCTGTCCACATTACTCCTCATAATATATTTAACATTTTACAGGTTTATTACGATATCACCTTAATATACATACATTATGTACTATTATCGTCTAAATATCCACATTAAACATACATAAAAGCATATCATAAACTTAAAATTCATTTAAGAAGCATCTCTATTTCCAATATTTTTCTAGTGACATCTACAAAAATACCTTATTTAAAGTGTTTGTAGGTATTTTGATATACAACACATATTATGTATGTTATTTGTTGATTTTCAGGCTATCTTGCATATAATGTATGTTCAATAAATAGTTATACATATAAAAGGAACTTTATGCCAGATAGAAATATTCCTACAAGAAGAGGGGTTAAAACATATTTATCTAGAACAAAACATCAAGTTAATGGTTCTGGATCTTTTTCCAAATGGATATCACAAAATATGGAAATAAATACCTTTGATAATGCAGATTGTGGTACAGTCGTAAACGGTATTCATTCTAGCTGGGAATGTGATAATCATTTGTGGGGTTTTATCAAAAATGGTGATGTTGAAACAATAGGAACAGAAAAACAACAATTTGGATTTTTTCCTGCAACTCAAAATATAACTGATGATTGGCATGGTTATCCAGTATTCCCATTTAAAGAAAAAAATAAAAAATATGATATATGTAAAAACTTATTAAAGTTTTGGGAAGACAACAATGAATTAACAGCAGATGAAATTGCGGTTTTGACTAAAGGTAAACTATTATGAAAAAAATTATTACATCCCTTTTCATATATAAATCACAATTATATTCTAGTACTCTTGATGGAAATATTACACAACAAAATATTAATACAAATTACAAAAATGATGGAATTGAATTTAATGTAAATAATCATTTTGAACATACTATAGTTTTAGATATAAAAGCTTATAAAGACCATCTCTATATACTAACAAGGGACGGTTTATATAAATATTTTGATTCTAGAATTGATAAAATCAAAAATATTTCTGATGCACAAGTTATAACTATTGACCAGAAATTGAAAATTTTATTTATTATCTCCGATTCGAGAGGTTTAATTGGCTTAAATTTGAAAAATGACAATTATATAGATGACATTGAAATAGAATTATTTAATAATGGTGATAGTCAAGTACCAATAACTTCAATAACAGCACACAATGGAATAATATTTTTATCGATTTTAAATTCAGGAATTTATCGAATTGACTATAAAAGTAAAAAATCTAAATTTGTATATAAACAAATGCAAAAAATAGAACTTAAAAATCCACAAGAACTTTATTACAATAAAAAAAATGATGAACTTGCTATCGTTGATTTTGATTATGGATTAATCTTAATAAAGCTAGAAAATGGAAATACTTCAAATTATAATTTACCCAATATGGATATTCCAAATTCAATTAAATATATTAATTCATTTGATAGAAAATATTATGTAATTCAAGCTAGAAATGCTTTATATAAATTTAACATTAAAAATAAAGAATTTAGTCAAATTGTCAACCAAAAAGTAAGTAATGTAACTACATATTATAATAAACTCTACTATACGCACAACGGTGAGTTAAATATTGTAAATGTATAACAAAACATAGGAGCTAATAAGTTACCTAGTGGTCACTTATTAGCTCTATTCTAACGTTATAAATTTCGAATGGAGAACTAATGAACATCAAGAGCATAGAGTTTGAACTTGTCAGACTGTCAAAATTGGTAGGTATAGGACAGTTTGATGAAGCTTTAAATGGTATTGACATGTTATATGAATTCATCAATGAAGAAAACAAAAGAGACGCTGTGTTTTTCAGAATAGTATCTAATATTGCGAGTCTATTTGTTGATGTCGGACATATGAAGCCATGCATTGAATCGTCTCAAAAAGGCATGGATATTCTTAGTCAATACAAAGATGAAATAGTTGAGCAAATTGGAGAGGATGCTTACTTTTATAACCTGAGTAACGCAAAATCAAATTTGATAGCTGAGAAAAATCCATTCAATCATACTTTCTCAACTATTGAACAGCTTGTTGAAGTAAAAAAAGACCTTTGGAAAGCCATAAAATCTTGTTGTGACATTGATAGCGCGAAGGTTCAGCCAACATATGTTGTTAATTTAGGTAATTCCTTAAAGCAGCAATTCCGTATATCTGAAGCCCTTGACTGCTATGAAAGAGTTAACTCACTTAATCTAGATATTCCACAATCTTGGATCAACAGATCTGAAACTCTCATGATGTTGAATCAGGTTTCCAATACATACTCAATTCAGATGTTAGAACAGATTAAAAAAGGATATGAGAATGTATTATCGTCGAAAGAGATTCCTCCTTCGTGGCTAAAATATTACAGGCAACAAGTTGCTTATAATCAAAATAAAATAGTAGAGGCCTGTAAAGACGCTAAAATTGAAATAGATGCTCATGATTTGGAGAAAACTGAATCTGAGTATAATGAGCTAAGTGACTACAGAAAATTTTGTTTAGACAATAATTTAAGTTTGTCAGAACATGGGTTGTACTGTTCTTGTGCGGGGAGTTCCAGAGATAACTTAACCATACCAACTTTAGGTGGAGTAGTCGGTGACTTTGTTGTTCCAATGGAAATGGTACTTAACAGGCTAAAATCAGAGTTTTCATTTGCCCGACGTTTGTATTTTGAATATCTAACTGAAGAGCAAGATTATGAATTGCTTCATGATTCATGTTTCTCCGAGCTGTTTAATGATGAGCTATTGGGTATAGATGTGGAGAAACTTAGAACAGCTTTTAGGTCATGTTTTAGCATATTAGATAAAATAGGCATCGCTATTTGTGAATTATTCGACCTTTATCCTCCTAACGGAACAGTTTATTTTCAGAGTTTTTGGCAACTCGACCAAGACAAACGGAGAGAAAAATTCAATAGCCATAAAAGCCCAGGGCTCTTGGCTTTGTATAGTATTGCAACAGATTTGAATAATAAAAAAGGTGGTGAGTGGTCATTTTTCAAGGACTGGAGGAATAATTTGGAGCATGAATTTGTGGTTGTGCACAAAACAGATAGTCCTAGTGATATTTATAAATCATATAAGTTTATAAAAAATATGGTGTTTATTAATGAGGACGATTTTCGCAATCACCTTGAACGTCTTTTTCAGTTAACTCGTTCTGCGATTTTTTCGTTTGTATTTGCTGTTCGTGACAAAGCTCTAAAGGAAAAGGAAGATGGTCGTATTTATCTTCAAAATAGTATTCTTCGAAAAGATTACAAATGATGCATAAAACTTAGAACAAGGACAATTTTTCCACTTTGCTCCAAATTTTCAGTAAAGCACTGTCTTTAAGTTACTAAACCTCTAGTTTTAGAACACTAAGCACTTATATTAGTATTTCTTGTTCCATAAAGTGTTCAAAAAGTAAAAAATGCAAAGTTCCATAAACCTTTAGGGGTTATGGAATAAAAAAGTAAGCTTTTAAAATAAAAAGTTGGTTTTACCTAATCAAACACTTCTTCAAATCTTCATGAGTAGGTCTAATATACCTCATAGTAATTTTTATATCACTATGACCTATAAACTCTTTAATGAATTTAGGATTAATTGATTTTGACATATCAGTAATAATTCCTGCTCTAAAAGAGTGAAAAGAATATCTATTTCCTAGAACTTCTTGTATAAAACTATTTACCTTTGCAATAAATGTTGAACTATTTGGAGTTTTTAATGGATTACCTTTTGTTGTTATAATAAAATCTTCATCTTTTGAATTATCATTAAATACAAAATGTTTTTTAATTTGTTTGATTGCTTCTTTTGAGAAAAAGAGTTTTCTCTCTTTTCTAGTTTTATGAGTAACTATAATTAGTTCTTCTTTTTCATAGATTGTATTTATATCTTTAATTTTTAATTGTTTTACTTCATTAACTCTCATACCTGTAAAATATAGTAGAATAAAAGTTCGCCTTAGATTGTTTTTAGTGTTAGTTGTTAAATCCTCTTTCTCATTTAAATAGGTTAATAGCTTTTGGTACTCAACTTCTGTAATATTTTCTCTAATTTTAGTGAATTTTTTCTTTTCATAATGTTACCTCATAATTTATCTTTTACAAGGCTATTTTAGGTGCTTCAAAATCACAAATGACTGTCATTATGACTTTAAAGCTTATGAACTAACCTAAATTATATGTTTAATATAAATCAAATATAGTTCTTGATTTAAGAAAATTTATTAGAAAAATAATCATCAAATTCTATTGATAATCTTTCAAAATTTCTTTTATCTTCATAAATATCAACCATTTTTCCATTTATTCCATATGAAGGAATTTTCAATCTTCCAAAAAATAAACTATCATATTTAATTGCTATTCTTTTAAAAAAGTTATAGTTTGTTTTGCTGTTAAGCTTTGCAGATAATAAAATACCTATCAATACAGCTTCTTTAAAATGTTCACCTAATTTTCCAATTCCTAAATTAACACATTTTTTACAATATTCTAATCCTTTTTCTAAATTATTGTCAAAAATGTAGAATTTTGTTTTTAAAAAACAAATATATGGATTAGAATCATTTTTATTAAATTCAATTTCTAGTTTTTTAAATATTTCATCACATTTTATTTTATCATTGTAATCTTTTTCTTTCTTATTATCTAAATGTATAAAAAAAAGCTCAGCTTGAAAATTTATACTTTCATTTTTAATATATATATTTAATTCTTTTTTTCTAGAAGCCATTGCTTCAAATAAATTAACATATTCATTTTGAGTTTTTGTTTTATTAAAATACAATACTGGAAGATTTATTTCAATATATTTCATACATTCTAATTCCGGTAATAAATAAAACAAACCATTTTTATTGAATACTTTTTTAATTAATTTATAAGGAGTAAAATATTCCCTAGTTACTGCTTTGTCAATCCATACAAAATAATCATCAAAATAGTGGTTTCTATTTATTAAATTCGGATTTATATGATTTAATAGTTCATTATAAATTCTATATTCAGTTTTTTCAATATCATTAGTTGCTAATTTAAATTGATAAAATTTTAATAAAAGATAATAGTGCTCTATAAGTAGCTCAATTTGATTTTCATCAAATAAATCTTCTAATTTTTTATGAATTTCTTGAAACAATTTTGCAAAAAGTGCTAGATTATATAAATTAAGATGAGGAGCCTTATTACAATCATTTAAATATTTAACCAATCTATTAAAATGTTCATTTTTTGGAGTAGTTTGATTTTCTAAACTGAACCAATTAGTTATACTTCTTCCTATATCAGTAATATTATTTGTATTATCTCCTTTGTAGTATTCTTCTGTATATTTATTTATTAAATAGTGTTTTATATTTTGCTGACAAATATTTCTTCCTGCCCAATCCAAAAACTTTTGAAAGGACTTTTTATTTTTATCAGGTTTTATTTGCTCTAATATTATAAGATGCTTATCAAATACATATGAACTAAATAAAGCAAAAAAAGGAATAATCATATCTTTTGCTAATAAAAAATTTAATTGTTTTTGAGAAGTATTATGTACCTCCATATATAGAGTAAAACATTTATAAACTTCAATAAAATTTTCTAATACATTTCCAAAATGTACTTTTCCATCATCACTAAGTTCTATGGACTTTAATATATATTTAATCAAATCATCAAAAGCAATTTTATCTTTATCAACATCTTGATTACCATTTTTTATATATCTTTGAATAGGTTTTCTATCTAATTTTATGTCTAATGTTTTTAAATACCAATCAAAGATTTCTTCAATACTTATAATTTTACTATACATAAAAAGTTGTCCAGTTCATTTCCTAGAATAATTCTTTATATTGTGACACAATTTCAATAAATTAATTAAAAAGGAGACAATATGGCTAATAATCATAAGGCTAACCAAAGCAATTCAAATAAAGGTACAAATGGAGTAAATAAAACATATTCTAAAAATCAAGGTAACAGAGGTAAACAATTAAACCCAAATGCTAAAGGAGGAAAATAAAATGTTATTGCAAAATGAATTAACAGAATTAGACACTTATTTTAAAGATATAGAAAATAAATCATTATCTATTGTACAAGTTCCTGAAAATAAATATTTATGTATTAGAATAGATGGATTTAAGGCTACTAGGAATTTTTTAAAAGATATATTAGTAAATGAAGAATTCAATAATAATTTAAATAGTTCATATAAGAAATTTTTTCAATCTTTTAAAAAATACTTTGGAAAAGATAAACAGTCTTCAATTATTTGTAGTTTTATTGTAAATGATGAAGTTTCAATAATATTAAATAAAAATCTTGATAATGATGGCAATAGAGTTATGAAAGTATCCACTTTAATATCTAGCTTCTTTGGAAGTCATATGACACAAAGCTATGAAGATAAAAATATATTTTTTGATGCAAGACCACTTATTCTTGAAGAAAATGAAATCTCACAATATATAAGGTATAGATTTTTAATATCTAAAAGATATGCTTATTGGAAAGTACTTAGGTTGAATAAATATCATAATGTATATGAAGATGAAATAAAGAAAAATATAGATAATTCAATTCAAGCAGTAGAAGAAATAAATAAAAATGAAGATGTTGATAAAATACTTAGTACATTTAAGTTTTTAGTTACAGATGCAAAAGAAGACCCTAAATTTAGTGAAAATCCAAAAAAAAATAAAAAATACTTATTAAATGATATTCATACAATAATAATGAATTATTTGAATTATTCTAATAAAACATAATTCTATATTATAAAGATAACCGTTGGTTTAAGTATAAAAATATAAGGGGGGGGGGAGAATAAGAGTTTAAAAAGAATAGGGACCGTTCAGAATTTTGTGTCAATTAGGTAAAATAGAAAATACCAAAGGACACAAATATGAAAATCGAAATAG
>JBDHWU010000034.1:0-16919 GCA_039810345.1 Aliarcobacter sp.
AATGCCCCTTGAAAGTTTTGTAAATACTCTTCAAGTATATTAATAGTTGGAATATCTAAATCATTTGTAGGCTCATCAAGAATTAAGCAATCAACTCTTTTTGTAAAAAGAAGTGCTAGTGCAACACGATTTTTTTCTCCACCACTTAAAACTCCAACTTTTTTATCCAAATACTCTTTTGGAAACAAAAAGTTTTTTAAATATCCGTAAACATGCAGGTTTCTTCCATCATCAAGTACAACTCTATCTCCACCATTTGGGCAAAAAATTTCCATAATAGTTTTACTATCATCAAGCATCTCTCTTTGCTGGTCAAAATATCCTATGTTAAAATCACCTTTTTTGAAAGTTCCTTTATCAATTTTTAGTTTTTCCATAAAGATTTTAAGTAGTGTTGATTTTCCGCTTCCATTTGGTCCAACTATTGCAATAGTATCTTTTTGCAAAATTCTTGCTGTAAAATCCTTGATTAGCTCTTTTTCTCCCAAAGATTTATAAACATTATCCAACTCATAAAGCATTTTTTTCTTATTTTGTTGTTTCTCATCGCTATTGAAACTTTTTTGCTCTCTTTGAAGCTCTATGCTCATTTTTCGTATAGCTGCTGGATTTGATTTTGCTTTTTGTTTTAAATCAAAATATTCTGCTTTTCTTCTTTCATTTCTTTTTCTTCTTGCTGTAACACCGTGTTGCATCCAGTGGGCTTCTTGTTTTACAAGTCGCAAGAGATTTTCATGCTCTTTTTGCATATTTGATAAAATTTGTGCTTTTTGCTCTAAATAAGATGAATATCCACCATTGAATTTTCTAAGCTCTCCACCATCAACCTCTACAACATTTGTAGCAATATTATCAATAAAATATCTATCGTGAGAGATAAAAAGTAGGGTAAAATTGTTTTTTAAAAGTAGCTCTTCTAAAAACTCAACCATATAAACATCAAGGTGGTTTGTAGGCTCATCCAAAAGTAAAACATCTGGTTTTTTCAAAATTAATCCAGCTAAACTAACTCGTCTTTGCTCTCCACCACTAAGTAAATTTACATCTTTATCTTCATACTGTTTTAGCTGAAATTCCTCTAAAACTCTTTCAATCATATTTTCTAAATCCCAAGCATTATGAAAATCTAAAAAAGAGGCTAATTCACTTTGAGTTCTTAAAAGCTCTTCATTTTCATACTCTGTTACTAGTCTATTTGTAAGCTCTTCATACTTTGTTTTTGCACTTTTAAGTTCAACTAGCTGATTTTCAATAGCATCTCTTACTTTTAAATTTGCTTCAAATTTTGGTTGTTGGTCTAACATTTCTATTTTTATACTTTTATCAATAGCCATCTCACCGCTATCTGGCTCTACACTTTTCATAATTATTTTAAATAGAGTTGATTTTCCTTGTCCATTTTGTCCAATAACTGCAACTCTTTGTCCAGTTTGTAAAGTAAAGTTCGCATCTTTTAAAATGACTTTTATATCGTATTGTTTTGAAATATTTTGTAGGTCTATTAATGCCAAGTGTTTTCCTATATTCTATCTTCAGATTATTTTGACATTATAGCTTTTCGTTGCTTAGGGAAGTTTTTTGAAATTTATACTATAAACAAAAGCCTTAATCTATTGACAAATATTTAAAGGTTTGGTAAAATTTTCCTCGATGTCATTAAGACATATTTTAAAGCCAACGGATTTCGTTTAGGACGTTAAGCTAAAGGACATTGGGCATTTAGCGAATAGCCGTAAAATCTTGAGTAAAAGTAGGTGGTCTTTTACTCACTTTTCTATTTTTTAGGTATAAAAAGAGTTTTCAACCTTAAGATTTTTTCTTTTTTCAAGTGTATTTTCACAGCTTTAACTGTTTTATCATCATATTTTTTATAGAACTCCACAGCATATATAGTTTTCTTTGTTTTTTTATCTTCAACAAAGCTTTTTTTGATTTCTGTAAAATCGCTTATAATATCTGGAATTTTTGAAATAAAGTGTATATCTTTTGAATGATTTTTGTTTGTATGTCTTATATCGTGGCTGTTGATTTCACATTTATAGCCATCAAAGTTTTTAAATAAGATTTTCTTTTATTATAAAGTATATTTACTTAAAGTGTAAAAACTTATAAAAATATCTTCTATGGTACCCAAACGGGTACTATACAAAATAAAAAAAATCTACTAATATCCTGCCATAATATAAATTCTATAAGGAAAAAATATGGCAGCACAAGCAGGAATAGTTCAAACACTACAAGGTGGAAAATTCTTCGTAAAAGATGAATTAGGAAATATAAAAGAGCTTAAACAAGGCGATATTATAAATGAAAACGATACAGTTTACGGAGATAGTTCAAACTCAAGTAGTTCAAAAATAGAGATTTTACTTGATGGAAATGATGTAATTGTTTTGATGCAAGGGCAACAACAATTAATAGATTCTTCTTTAATAGAGACAGCTTTTGGAAGTGAAGAGCTATTTTTTACAAGAGGAGATTTAGAGCAAATCCTAGAAGCTCATAGAGCAATGACAGATATAGAAAGCGATTTAAGAGCTGCTAAATTTAAAGGTGACAAAAATATCACTGAAGAAGAGACAACAGAAGGAAAAGAAGAAGTAGAAGATGAAGAGAGTTCTGCTAGTCAATTTGCAGCAAGAACAGGAGCTATGACTGATATTGAAAGTGATTTAAGAAAAAAACTTTTTTCAAGTAGTATAAATCTAAGAAAAGAGGAAAATGCTCTTGGAAATGATTTTAAACTTCCAAAATCACAAAGTTATAATGAAGCTCAAAATAATTTTAACAATCAAACAAACAATAATAAACCACTAGGAGAAAGACCTTCAAATCCATTTGAAAAACCAACATATCCTACAACACCACCAACTAGACCAAATACAGATAAACCAACAGAAGAGCCAGATAGACCAACATCTGAAGTAAGACCAGATGAGCCAAAACCAGATGTAAAACCACCTGTAACTCCACCTCCAGCACCAGAATCAGCTGCAAAATTAAGCATAGATGACCAAATCATCTGGGAACAAGATGGAAAAATGTGGTTTACAGTTACTCTTGATAAGCCTTTAAGTGGAGATGTTACATTTACATATAAAACAAGTTCAGGAACAGCAACTGAAGGAAAAGACTATATAGGAAAAACAGGAACAATCACAATTCCAGCAGGATCTACAAGTGTAAAAATTCCTGTAGATATTTTAGATGACTTCTTCTATGAAAAAAGTGAATATTTCAATATAGATATTACAAATATCACAGGAAATATAAATAAAAACGATTCAAAAACACATGGAACAGGAACTATTCTTGATAATCCACCTGTAAAAGATAGTCCAATCACTCCAAACTCTCCAGATAGTTCTACAGGTTCTTATGGAGAAGAAGATACTGTTTATGCAATCATAACAGGAGATCCAACTGTAAAAGAGGGCGATAAATCTGGCTATATAGTAAAACTTGTTGATAAAGATGGAAATCCTGTGATTGTAGATAAAAATACAGATGTAACGGTTGTTTATAAAAATATAACAACTCAAGACAATGATACGCAATATAAAAATGGCGATAAAATCACAATAACAATCCCAAAAGGCTCAAACCAAGCAACTTTCACAGTAGAAACAAAAGATGATTTTTATGCTGATAATGGAGAAAAATTTAATCTTTCAATCGAAAAAGTTGATACAAATGAGTTTGAGAATGTTGTAATTGGAGATAAGTATGGAAATAATAAAGATGTTACAACTGAGATTTTAGATAACACAACAACAAATCCAAATAATCCAAGTACAGTAGAGCCAAATCAAGAGAGTGTAATTTTAAAAATAGTTGCTTGTGATGAAAGTGGAAACCCTATAATTGTAAATGGAAAATATGTTTTTGCAAATGAAGTTCCAGAAGGTTCAGATGCGAAATATAAAGTTTTAGCATTTGCTCCAAATACAACAGAATTTAAAACTACTGATAAGCTAGATATTCAAGGTGGAAAAGTAACAATAAAAACTGAAAATGGCTCTGCAAATGGAGTAAATAATCAAACAAAAATAGATGGAAGCGAAGATTATAAAACTACACAAATTGAAGTTGATTTAGATTCTGTAATTAGTGTAGAAACTTTTGATGATTATTTAAAAGATGGTGGAGAAACTTTTAATGTAGTGATAGTAAATAACTCATATAAACACCCAACAACACCAGTTTATGAGAATGTAAAAACAGATACAAAACCAGTAACAACAACAATAACAGATAATCCATCTAAAATTAACCAAGCAGATACAAGTACAACTCCAGATGATAAAACAGCTGGAACATACGACCAAACAGATACAGTATATGCGGTAATAACTGGAACGCAAACAATAAAAGAGGGAGATTTAAGTACAGTTTATACAGTAAAACTTGTAGATAAAAATGGAAATGTAGTAACTCCAACAAAAGATACAAAAATCACAGTAACATATAATAATATCTCAACACAAGATGATGATACACAATATAAAGACGGCGATAAAATTGAAGTAACAATTCTTGCAAATACTCAAGAAATCACATTTACAGTAAAAACAAATGATGATGTATATAAAGATAATAATGAACAATTTAAACTTACTATTACAGATATAGCAAATACAGGTGAGTTTGAAAATGTAAAAATTGGAGATAAAGACGGAAGTAAAAAAGATGTAATTTCAACTATTATAGATAACACAAATCCAAATACAGAAACAAATGGAAATGATGATGTAAAAATTGTGCTTGTTGCTTTGGAAAAAGGTCAAACATTGGCAGATATTACAGATAGCAACGGAAAATTAATCTATAAAAATACAAATACAACTCCTGAAAGTGGAAAGCTTTATTATGTAGCAGTAGCAGTTGATAAAGATGATAAAGTTTTAGTTCAAAGTGGACAAGTTACTGTAAATACAGCAAATGGTTCTGCAACAGGACATAATAATCCAACAAAAATAGATGGAAGTGAAGATTATAAATCTTTGGTAAATAAACCTATAAATATTGGAGAAGTATTTGAAGTAGAAACAAATGATGATTATTTAAGAGAAGATAGTGAAGCATTTACAGTTAAAATAACAGATGTTGTAAATACAAACTATGAAACACCAACTATTGATACTACAAAAGATACAGTAACATCAACAATTACAGATAATCCAGCAAAAGTAGAACAACCAGATACAGGAACAGGAGAAGATAATCCAACAACAGGAAACTATGGGAAAGAAGATACAGTTTATGTAAAAATATCAGGTACTCCATCGGTTGATGAGGGTGGAAATTTAGTTCATACTGTAACTTTAGTTGATAAAGCAGGAAATCCTGTAACAGTTCCATCTGGACAAAGTGTAACTGTAAATTTAACTTATAGTGCAAATAGTGGAGATTTTACAGAAAGTGATTTATCTACAATAGTAAAACAAGTAGTAATAACTGGTGGAAGTAATTCGGCAACTTTTACAAATACTTCAGTAATAGATAATAAAGTTGAAGGTACTGAAATTTATAATGTAACAATTGGGAGTGTAACTCAAAGTGGAGCATTTGAGAATGTTGCAATACATACAGATAAAACAACAACAGGAACAATTACAGATAATGCTGTAAGAATAGTTTTAGTTGCTACAGATAAAGATGGAAATATTCCTTTAGATAGTGATGGAAAAGTAGATTTAAGTAAAAATACGAACTCTACTCCAGAGGGTGGAAAACTTTATTATGTAGCAGTTGCAATAGATAAAGATGGAAAACCATTAGATAAACAAGAAGGAAAAGTAGATGTTTCTTATGGAGCAACTCCTGATAATGGAACAACAGATGACTACACAAAACAGACAGGAAAAGAGACACAAGTAACAATAGGAGAAGTTTTTGAAGTAACAGCAAAAGATGATTATTTTGCTGAAGGAAATGAAAATTTTGATGTAGTTATCTCTAATCCAACAAATACACCTTATGTAACACCTAGTATTGTACAAGATAAAGTAACATCAACAATTACAGATAATCCAGCAAACAAAGATACAAGTACACCAACAACTCCAACAGAGCCAACAAGTCCAACAGACTCAACAGGAAAATATGGAGAAGAAGATACAGTTTATGTGGTAATAACAGGAGATCAATCTAAACTAGAAGGCGAAGAATTACTTCATAATCTAAAACTTGTAGATAAAGACGGAAATGAAGTAAAAGTTCCAGCAGGAGAAAAGATAACTGTAACTTTAAAATATACTTCTGATGCAAAACTTGAATCTACTGATTTTAAAACAGGAGAAAATCAATATAATAAAAATGGAACAATAACTGTAGAACTAGATTCAAATGGTAAAGCAACTATAAAAAATAAATCTGAAATAGATGCTTTTGTTGAGGGAAGTGAAAAATATACTTTAAGTATAGATAAAATCACTCAAACAGTAGGTAAATTTGAAAATATTCAAGCTGGATATAGTGGTTCTTATAAAACTGCAAATCCTAGCTTAGGAAATGGAACATCTGTAACAGGCGAGATAAAAGATAATGCTGTAAAAATAGTTCTTGTAGCAGTAACAAAAGATGATATAAATACAGATGGAACAGTAAAAAAAGAAAATATTATTAAAGCAGATGGAACAGTAGATTTAGACAAAAATACAAACTCTACACCAGAGGGTGGAAAACTTTATTATGTAGCAGTTGCAGTTGATAGTAATAATAAACCATTAGATGTACAAGCAGGAAATGTAACTGTTTCTTATGGAAATACAAGTATAACAACAGATAAAGATGCAACTTTAACTGGAGGAACATCTTCTAATCCAGTAGATATAGCTAATAATCCAGCAACAGTAAAAATAGGAGAAGTATTTACAGTAGATGCAGTAGATGATTACTATGCAGAAGGAGATGAGAAATTTGAAGTAACAATTTCAACTCCAGATTCTACAGCACAAACAACTTATGGAAATAGTGTAAGTGTAGATACTTCAAAAAATACAGTGACATCAACAATTACAGATAATCCATCTAAAATTAACCAAGGTACAAACACTGGAAATGATGACCCAACAAATGGAAACTATGGAGAAGATGATACAGTATATGCGGTAATAACTGGAACGCAAACAATAAAAGAGGGAGATTTAAGTACAGTTTATACAGTAAAACTTGTAGATAAAAATGGAAATGTAGTAACTCCAACAAAAGATACAAAAATCACAGTAACATATAATAATATCTCAACACAAGATGATGATACACAATATAAAGACGGCGATAAAATTGAAGTAACAATTCTTGCAAATACTCAAGAAATCACATTTACAGTAAAAACAAATGATGACTATTTTGCAGATAGCAATGAACAATTTAAACTAACAATTACAGATGTAGCAAATACAGGTGAGTTTGAAAATGTTAAGTTTGATTTTTATCCTAATACAATATCAGGAGCAACAAACAATGTAACAACTACTATTGTAGATAATACAACAACAAATCCAAATAATTCAAGTACAGTGGAACCAAATCAAGAAAGTGTTATTCTTAAAATAGTTGCACTTGATAAAGATGGAAACTTTATAATGGGTGGAGCGGATAACAAATATTATACTTTTGCAAATGAAGTTCCAGAGGGAAGTAATGCAAAATATATGGTTTTGGCATTTAAACCAGAAACAACAGAGTTTACAACAGATAATGTTTTACCAAATGATAAACAAGGTGGAACAGTTACTATAAGCACAACTGATGATACTGCAAAAACAACTGGAACAAAAGATAATGCAGAGCTTGATTATGATAAACAAACTGGAAAACTTGTAACAGTAGGAACAGCATTTGATATAAAAACTTTAGATGACTATCTATCTGATAACAATGAAACATTTAAAGTATCTATTGATAATAACTCATATACTCACCCAGTAGCTGGTGCAATATATGAAAATGTAAAAACAGACTCAAACCCAGTAACAACAACTATCAAAGATAATACAACATCTACACCAAATACAGATAGTTCAACAGAAAACACTGACAATGGAAATCCAGCAGTTGAAAAAGTAATCTTAAAAATCTTTGCAGCAGATAAAAACGGAAATCCTATTAAAGACGGAAGTGGAAACTACAAAACAGCAAATGAAGTTCCAGAAGGAAGCGATGCTTACTATGTTGTTTTGGCATTTAAACCAGATACTACAACTTTCAACGACTCTACAAAATTAACAATTCAAGGCGGAAGTGTAGAGGTACAAACAGCTGATAAAACAGCAAAAGGTGCAAGTTCTCAAACAGCTGATGATGGAAGTCAAGATTATATTTCAAAAACAGAAGTGGTAGAATTAGGGAAACCAATATCAGTAAAAACACTAGATGACTGGAAAGCAGACAATGATGAACAATTTGAAATAAAAATCACTCCTAACACATATCAACATCCAAAAGATGCTGGAGTAGATAAACCAGTTTATGAAAATGTAACAACAGATACAAATCCAGTTACAACAACTATCAAAGATAATACAACAACTTATCCAAATAGTGATAGTTCAACAGAAAAAGACCCAACAAACCCTGCACAAAATCATATTGAAAAAGTAATATTAAAAATAGTTGCTTGTGATGAAAGTGGAAATCCTATCATAGTAGATGGAAAATATACATTTGCAAACTCTACTCCAGAGGGTTCAGTTGCGAAATATAAAGTTTTAGCATTTCACCCAAATACAACAGAATTTAAAACTACTGATGTTTTAGCTGAACAAGGTGGAACAGTAACTGTAAGCACTGCTGATATTAGTGGTGGTGCAGTAGGTATCTCAGTAGCACAAAGTACTTTTAATGGAACACAAGATTATACTTCACAAAGTACAGTTGTTGTAACAGTTGGAACTACTATTTTTGAAGTTCAGACTCTTGATGACTACAAAGCAGAAACAGAAACAAATGAGACATTTAAAGTTAATATAGATACAAGCTCTTACAAACACCCAGATAATGATGTAACAAAAGCTATTTATGAAAATGTAACTATTGATAATGCAGGAGTTACAACAACAATTATTGATAACGATGCTGCTAAAAATCAAACATTAGGAACAAATGGAGCAGATACAAATAAAAATACTTATGGAGAAGAAGATACAGTTTGGGCAGTAATCACAGCTGATAAAACTTCTGTTGTAGAGGGAAATAAAGTTACATATACTGTAAAACTAGTAGATAAAAATAACAATCCTGTAACAGTTTCAAGTGATACAACTGTAAAAATCAAATTTGCAGGTGTAACTGGAAGTGAAGCAGAACTAAATGATTTATTAAAAATCTTTAGTGGAGATTCATCTAGCACAACAGAAATTTCTGGTGGTTTTGATAGCACAAATAAAGAATTAACTATCACAATTCCAAATGGAAGTTCACAAACACAATTTACAATCCAAACAAAAGATGATTTCACAACAGAGGGAGATCAAAAATTTGATTTGTCTATAAGCGATATTAACTCATCTGAGTTTGAAAATCTTGTATTTGATAGAGTAAAAGGTGGAGCAGAAGGAAGTAACAAAACAACTACAACTATAAAAGATGGTGTTAGTTTTGGAACACCTACAAATGCTTATGTAGATGAAGATAATTTTGATGTTTTAAATCCTAATAATCCTATAAAAGATAATGATGGAAAAACAGGACATGTTGATGGTAAGTTAAATCTTATAACAAATGGAGAAACTGATTTTATATTATCATTTCAAAATGATGGAGCAACAATTCCTAGCCCTATAGTAAATGTTTACAAAGGTGATGCTTCATCAAATGATTCTTATAGTGGTTTAACATCTGGGGGCGAAACAATTTTATATAAACTGGATGGTGCTGATAAAATTGTAGGATATTACACTAAAAGTGGAAGTGAAGTTAAAGTATTTGAAGTAACTCTTGATAAAACTAGTGGTAAATATACGGGAGATTATACATATACTCAATACAAAAATATTGACCACCCTGTAAATAGTACTACAAATCCAAGTGGAGATATAACAGTATGGGATGACAATATCACATTTGAATTTGGATTTAATATCACAGATCAAGGTTCAACAAGCACTACACCTCAAAAATTCAAAGTAACAGTAAATGACTCATTACCAAAAGCTGGGGATTTAACAGCAATAGTTGTAGAAGATAGTACAGCAGCAACTCCAGCAAATAAAATCGTAATTTCTCCTGAGAGCTTTAAAGGTGGATATATCGGTATTAAAAATACGGAAAATGGTACAGTTCAGTATTTGGCGAATACAGCTGGTACAGTAGATGGAAAAACAACAGTTACAAGTGTAGATATTCTTGATCCAAATGATAGTAATAAAGTAATAGGTACTCTTACAACAAGTGGTGATGGTACTGTTGTATTTGTTCCAAAACCTGATTATAGTAACTATGCAGATAAGCCTAAATTTTGGTATGAAGTTAGTGACTTTGACGGAGATACAGCTAATGGTAAGGTTGAAATCACTGTAAAACCAGTAGCAGATGCCCCTACAATTTTTGTAAAAGATGTAACAACTTATGAAGATTCATCAGATAATACTCAAGCTAATGGAAATAAAGCTGAGGGTACAAATAAAGTAAATTTAGAACTAAAAGTTCCATATTTATCAAAAGATAGTGATAGATTAGCTGATACAACAGTAACTCCAAATATTGTAGCTGGTACAGGTGACCAAAATGGAGATAAAACTGGAGATAATCCTGAAAGAAATGGAGAGATAACTCTTAAATTTACAAATGGACTTGCTGTAACTGGTGCGAAAATATTTAGTGGCTCAACAGAAGTAGCAACTATAAGTTCAAATAATCAAGAACTAAAAATAGTAATAGTTACAGAAACTGGTGGAGATGCATCTAAAATAGATTATACTTATCATCATAAAGGAACATTACCAGCAAAAGGTGGAAATGTTTTATATCTTACAAAAGCAGAGTATGAAGCACTACAAATCCAACATGCAGAGGATAATGACACAGATATAAAAATCACAATAGGAGTAACATCTTATGAAGTTGATGATAGTGGTAAGCCATTAAATGCAAGTGATTCAACATATACAGATCAAACAAATACAGATTTATCAAAAACAACAACAGCAGAAATGACTGTAAAAATCAAAGCTGTAACAGATGATATTACTTTAAATTGGGATAGTAGTAAAATAGCTTCAGTTGGTACACTTGATGGTACAAGCAAAGTTTTAACATTTAATCCTATCACTGAAAACAACTCAAACCCAAAAACTGGAGAAACAAAAACTGAAAATGTATTAGACTTTGGTACACTTCTTACAAATACAAGTGGTACTAAAAAAGATCCATTTACAGATAATCCAAAAGGAGGAGATTTAGATGGAAGTGAACATAGAAGTTACACTATTTCTTTAACTGAAAAAAATGGTGGTAAGTTACCTGATTTTATCTATGTAACTATTGGTACAACTCAAAAAGAGGTAAAAGTAAATAAAGATAGTAGTGGAAACTATAAACTAGACTTTGATAGTACAAATAATAAACTTGAAAATCCTGATTTCAAAATCAAATTCCCTGATTACTGGAGTGGAGATGTAACAGGAACTATTACTTTAAGAACAAAAGATTATGGTGTTGATAATGATGCAGATACAACTAATTACACTTCTTCTGGTGGAGAAGCAGACGGAGTTAAAAAAGCTGAAGTTAAATTTGAAGTAAAAGTTAATCCAGTTGCAAACCTTGCTACAATAGAAGTTGAACAAGCTATTGGATATGAAGATGCAGGAAGAGCAGGTGGAAATACTACAGATAAAAATGGAACAATCACAAATCCAGAAAAAGGTATTCCTTTAAATATAAAAGTAACAAGTGATGATAAAGATGGTTCAGAAACATTTGATGTAACTATTTCTAATCTCCCAAATAATGGTTCATTGTATGTAAAAGACCCAATAACAAATGAATATGTACTTATAACTTATAATAATACAGGTGTTCCTACAATAAATCTTTGGAATAGTGGAACACTAACTACATATTCATCAGGTAATATTCTAGTTGGAAATAATACAGTATCAATAAAAAGTCTTACAAATGCAAAGCAACCAGATATTAAATTTATTCCTGCACACAATGATGATACAGATTTTATAGGTTCAAATGGATTTAAAGTAAGTGCTACGACAACAGATGGAAGTAGCACAATAAATTCAGCAGAAGTTACAATAGATGTAATTGTTAAAAATAAAGCAGATGCACCTGTTGGAACAGAATTAACGACAGATGGAAGTAAGTTAATTACAGTAGGAGATAATTCTTATATCAAAGCAACAGAAGAACAAAATATCAATCTTAAAGATATTTATAAAAAACCTGATGATTTAGCTTCTTATGATGATAGTGAAGAGTTAACTATTAAGATAGAACTTCCAACAGGATTTACTATAAAAGAGGGTAGCCCTTATGAAATAATAGATGTTAAATATGTAGTAAAAGCTAGTGATATTAAAGATGGAAATATAAAAATCGTTCCTCCTTTAAACTTTAGTGGAGCAGCAGAGATTAAACTTACTTATGTAACTACTGAAAAAGCTGGAGAAAATGATAGTAAAACATGGAATACTCAAACTGTAAATATTTTTGTAAATCCACAAGCTGATGATGTAAATGTAGCTAATAGTTCAACTATTTATGAAGATGGACTAGATGTAAATGGTAATGCTTTAAATACAAAAGTAGATTTATCAGCTACTTTAAAAGATACAGATGGAAAAGGTGTTGAAACAATAGATGCTGTTTATGTTTCAGTTGCATCTATAACTGAACTTACAAGCAAGGGCTACACAGTAACAATTGGTACAGATAATATTACAAGCAAAACAACTGCAAATATTACTCCAAAAGGTGGTAGTGCAAAAGATTATTATGTTCTAACAAATGAACAAGCAGCACAAATAAAAGTAGTAAATACAGACCCACATAAGATTGACGATAGTCAAACTAAATTTGATTTAGATGTAGCATATAAAGTAACAGATACTGTAAGTGGAGTATCTCATACTGAAACTTATGGACATACTCATACAGTAAATGTTGTTGCGGTTACAGATAAACCAACTTTAAATGTTGGATTATCAGATGTTACTGGAAATGTTATAATAGGTGGTACTACAGAAAAACCAACAGCAAGTATAGGTTCAGCCAACTCTACATTTAAAGTAAATATGACAACTACAAGTGGTGATAAAGATCTTAGTGAAAAAGTTGTAGAGATTGTAATAAGTGGTGTTCCACAAGGTGTTGAAGTCGAAGGTGCAACATACAAGGGATATAGTGGAAGTGAACATAATGGTATTTGGGTATTAAATCCAAATAGCAGTGTAGATTCTACAAATAGTGTGACATTTAAAGTAAATAAAGGTTCTGCTAATTTTGAAAATAGAGATATAAAAATCACAACATACACTCAAGATAAAGCAACAACTGGTACATTAGTTGAGAGTGATACAAAAACTATAAATATCACTAAAACATATGAAAAAACGGAAGGTGCTACTGGAAATCCAGCAGAGTTTAATCTGATTGACAAACATCCAGGAATTTTTGAGGATAACGATAGTGATCCACAAACTAGTGGAAATCAAAATGAGAAAAATCTAGGAGATTTTATAGGTGTAACAAATGATGGTGGTGCTACAAGTGGTAATTATGCTATTACTATTTCAGGATTAGGTGATACTAAACTTGTAGGAGCTGATTATTCTTATGTAAAAGATGGAGAAACTTTCTATGTAGTTACAGGAACTGGAAGTGCATCGGATATTGAAGAAAAACTTTCAAATATTAAAATTGAATTACCAAAAGATATGAATACAGGTGGAGATAAAAATGGTCAATTTACATTTGATGCAACTATTTCTACATGGGATGGTGCAAAATATCATGATGGTGTTGGTATAAAGGATTATAAAGAAGATATTACTCCTGTAACAGATAAGATGACTATAAAAGTTGAAGCAACTGGAACTTTAAAAGAGGATACTCCAGTAGATTTAAAAATTACTTTATCAAATCCAAGTGATGCAACAAAAACAGAACTTATAGGAAATAGTTTAACTATTAAAATAAATGAAACTTGGAAAGATGATGCAACAGGTGGTGTAGGAACAAAAGGGACTTTAACAGGGGATAATTATAATATAGTTGAAAGTCCTGATGGAACTTATACGATTACAAAAAAAGATGGAACAGCCTTTACAGTTGATACACCAATTACTGGTTTAGTTTATACTCCAGCAACAAATAGAGATGGAGATGTTAAATTTGAAGTAAGTGTACAAAATAAAGAGGGTGACTCTATAACATTGACTTCAAAAGGTGAAGCAAATATTACAGTTAAACCAGTTATAGATTTTGTATTAAATAATACTACTGTAGTTACAAATGGAAAAGAAGATGTTGATGTAACTATAGGAGGTACAACTCTTGCAAATTCAATGAAATTAGAATTTGGTGCAGGTACTATGACTGATAGTTCTGAAAGTTTTGGAAGTATAGTATTGGATAAAATCCCAAATGGATTTACAGTTTGGTATAAAGATGGTACAGAGTTAAAAATGGCTACTAATATAGGGCAAAGTGGAAATGGTTTTGTACTAAATCCAAATATAACTCCTGCAGAAACTACTCACTACAATCAATGGTTAGTACCACAAATTGGTACAGGAAATGCTTTACCAGAGATTTATATAAATGCACCTACAAACTGGGCAGGAGAGTTCAAATTTGATGCCACATTTAAAGTAAAAGAGCAACAAGGAAGTTTTGAAACTCATAATGTACAAGATATAACTGGAAAAATAACTCCAGTTGCAGATGGTGTAACTATCGCTCCAACTCTAACATTTGGAGATGCATTCTCTTGGTTGGATTTAAAACTAAATGCAAATATGAAAGATGTAGATGGTAGTGAGGTTATGAATCTTGAATTAACAGGGCTTAGTGCAAATTCGCAATTTAAAATTGAAGGTGGAGCAGTATTAAGTGGTACACAAGCTGTTTGGGATGCAACTAATAGTAAATGGACTATCACAGGTATCAAATTTGATGAGATAAATAAAATCCAATTTACAAGTGATAAAGATGTTACAAGTGTTGGAGTTAATGCTTGGACACAAGAGATTAAAGCTGATGGTACAAATGTTACTGGTACTGATGCAACATCGTCTAAAATAAATGGAAACTTTAATGTGGATGTAAAAGAGATTTCTGGTAACTTTACTCTTGATAAAGGTATTGATTTAGATTTTAGTAAACTTGATAAATTAAATATTAAAAATATAACTTCAATAGATTTAGGTGTTAGTAATGGTAAGAATGAATTATTAAATCTAAAACTTTCTGATGTTTTAGCTATGACTAATAGTAGTAAAGAGTTAATTATCAAAGGTGATAATCAAGATAAAGTTTCATTTAAAAATGATGGGAATACTTGGTCAAAAGGTTCTACTGAAACAATAGGTGGAAAAACATTTGATATTTATTCAAATAGTTCAGATTCGTCTGTAAAAGTAAAAGTTGAAAATAATATCAATGACCAAATAATTTAATTTTTTCGGAACAGGGAATTTATTCCCTGCCATTGGCAGTTTATTTTATTTCAGACTGGACTGAAGTCCAGTTTCCAATACATTTGGAACAGGGACTTTTATTCGCACATGGCGAAATTCCACTTTGTTTCATCTCAACACTTGCTTTGCAAGGTTTCGCTCTGAGTTGTCCCTGTCTAACAAAACAATTTCCATTGCAAATTGACATACTTTCAAACTCACTTCCTAAAATTTGTTATAATCTAAAAAATTATATCTAAGGTTAAATTATGAATAATCTTTCAAATCTTGTAGTTTACAATGACGGAGAACTTGAACTAAAAGTTTCAGTAGATAGAACAGGGACTTCAGTCCCTGCCATCTTTCGACTGGACTGAAGTCCAGTTTCCAAAAACTCTCACGATAGATTTATAATCATAGATAAAAACGAACTCTATCATCTAGGAGCAAGTCTTAAGGATTTGGGCAAAAAATGGTTTGCATTTTCAAAGATGAGTTTAGGCTCTTTGAATTTAGATGAGATTTTAAATAAATTATAATCGGAACTAAGAACTTGTTCTTAGCTTTTCTTGGAACTCAAAAGACCTTAGTTCCTAAAATTCCATTACAATTTGTCATATTTTTAAACTAACTTCTAAAAATCTGTTATAATTTATAAAATTATATCTAAGGTTAAAAATGCAAGATTTAATCATAAATGAAAACAGTATAAAAGATAAAATCCATACAATAAGAAATATGCAAGTGATGCTAGATAGAGATTTAGCATCACTTTATGAAGTTGAAACAAAAAGAATAAATGAAGCTGTTAGAAATAATCAAGATAAATTTATGGAAGATTTTTATTTTGAATTAGATGATTTAGAGTTTGAAGATTTGCGGTCGAAATTTTCGACCGCAAATTTTACAAAGGTGCGAACAAATCCAAAAGTCTTTACAGAACAAGGTATTTATATGTTGGCAACTATTCTTAAAAGTAAGACAGCATCCCAAGTTACAGTTTATATTATAAAAACATTTGCAAATATGAGAAAATTAATTTATCAAAATCTATCTATGTTTGAACGGTTTGAAAGAATAGAAAATCGTTTAACAATTCATGATAAAAATTTCAATACTCTTTTCAAAGCCCTAGAAGATAAAGGCACTATCCCATCACAAAAAATCTTCTACGATGGGCAAATATTTGATTCTTACTCTTTTATAAATGATTTACTAAAACTAGCACAAAAAGAAGTTGTGCTTATAGATAATTATATTGATGATACAGTTTTTACTTTG
>JBDHWU010000035.1:0-14352 GCA_039810345.1 Aliarcobacter sp.
CCAAGAGAACTTTTAAAACAAAACTATGTTTTAAAAGAGATGAGTGATTCAAATAGATGTTGTGGATTTGGTGGAGTTACTATGCAAACAGAGAAATTTAGCTTTGCTAGAGCTGCAGGTGCACCAAAAGCTGCCATGATACGAGATACAAAGGCTCAAATTGTAAGTGCTGAATGTAGTGCTTGTAGAATGCAAATAACAGATAGTTTATATCATGCAAAGGTAGATGTAGTATTTAAAAACCCAATTGAGCTAATTGCTGAAGCTTTAGAGGATTAAAATGGAATTTTGGCAAAATATATATTCGCAATTTGATCCAGTTGCTTTTAATTTAGGTCCAATTTCTGTTCATTGGTATGGAATTATGTATGCTTTGGCACTTCTTAGTGCTATTTTTATAGCAAAATGGTTTATAAAATATGACAATATAAATATAAAAGAAGATATTTTCGATTCATATATTTGGTGGGCTGAAATTGGTGTAATTTTGGGTGCTAGACTTGGTTATGTATTGTTTTATGACACACATACAATGTATTATCTAACAAACCCTTGGCAAATATTCAATCCATACATAAATGGTGTTTATGCTGGAATTTCTGGTATGAGTTATCATGGTGCATTTATTGGATTTATAATAGCTTCACTTTTGTTTGCTAAAAGAAAAAAAATAAACTTTTGGTTCATAACTGATATTGCTGTTCTTGGGGTTAGTGCTGCATATATTTTTGGAAGAATTGGTAACTTCTTTAATCAAGAATTGGTCGGAAGAGTAACAGATGTTCCATGGGCTATTTATGTGGGAGATAGCCTAAGACACCCATCTCAACTTTATGAGGCTATTTTAGAAGGGCTTGTAGTATTTTTAATTTTAGTTTATTTTAGAAATAAAAAGAAATTCGATGGGCAATTAGCCCTATTTTACGGAATATTTTATGCAATAGCAAGAATAATTGCAGAGTTTTTTAGAGAGCCTGATTCACAACTTGGATTTTTAGCTGGAAATTGGCTAACAATGGGTATTTTACAATCTTTAGGAATTTTAGTACTTTGTATAGGTATATTTTTATATAAAATTAAAAGGTTAGAAAAAAAATAAAGAAGTAGAATTCATTCTACTTCTTTTTCATTTTTAGTTTATAAAATTCAGCTTTTGTAACATCTTGTAGGAACTTAGGCTCAATTTCATGAAGAGCTATAATATCAACAGGAACACCATCTACAGTCCATGCTCTTCCTGTATCTTTTATAACTTCATCTTCAAAAAGTTTTAATAACTCTTCCCTTGTTACCACTAGTTCTTCCATTACATTCCTTGTGCATTATTGCTATTAACTTTTTACAATATCTATTGTATAACCTCTATTTGACTGATTTTTAATAATCTCATAATAAGTTTTTTGTCTAATTTTATTTACTATATTTCTCATAGTATAAATCGACATCTCCTTACCTTTCCAAACAACCTCTTTAATTGTATCATAATCTATAACTTCATTTTTCTTAGCAATTAAAAGTTTTAAGAATGATTTTTCTAATCTTGTAAAGTCAATTAAAACTCCACCTGCTCTAAAAAATTGATCTCTGTACTCATCAAAATAAATACCTTGATCAAACTCTATTTTATCACCTCTTTTTGTTTGGTTTAAACACATAATAATTGTAAGTTTTAAGTCTTGTCCTCTTAAAGGTTTTGGCAAAATATTATATGCACCTACATTTATAGAAGTTACTACATCTTCCTCTTTTGTTGTTCCAGAAATAATAATTTTTGGTAAATTTGGAGCAATTGTAGATAACTCTGAACATGCTTCATAAAAAGTTGCATCTTGTAGTTCTGTATCTAAAACAACTATATCAAACTGACTTGAAAGTGCTAATTCTAAACCTTCTTTTAAAGTTTTTGCTTGTTTGAAATCTTTAAAATCACCATTAATCTCTTTTTCATAACCTTCATCGCTACTTATTACTAGTAACTTTGTATTATTTAGTTTTCTTATATTTTTTACTGCTCTTAACATCTCTTTCTCTTTTAATAATTTTAAATTCAGATAAAATAATAACAAAAATTTCTTTATTTGTCAAAGAAAAATTACACTTTTAAATAATTTTTATTTATTATTTTAGCTCTTGCCAAGAGTTACCTATTGCAAAAGATACCTTTAATGGGACATTTAAGACAAATATTGTCTCCATTATATTTTTTATTTCTTTTGTTATTTCTTCTACAATCTCTTCTTTAATTTCAAAGATTAATTCATCATGTATTTGTAAAAGCATTTTTATATCTTGATTACCCTTATATTTTTGCTCAATTTTTATCATTGCAAGTTTTATTAAATCTGCTGCACTTCCTTGAAATTGAGTATTTACAGCCTCTCTTAAATATGCAGCTTTTAAAAGTGGAGATGCTCCTTGAAAATCAAAAAATCTTTTTCTATTTAGTAAAGTTTTAACATAACCTTCCAAAATAGCCTTATCTTCTATAGATTTTAAATAATCTTTTACA
Source organism: Aliarcobacter sp. (assembly GCA_039810345.1). Classification (GTDB taxonomy): domain Bacteria; phylum Campylobacterota; class Campylobacteria; order Campylobacterales; family Arcobacteraceae; genus Aliarcobacter. The sequence goes on from JBDHWU010000035.1 coordinate 2,510, forward strand.
CTTTTAAAGGCTTCAAAATATGAATCAATATAAATTTTTGCCTCTTTTGAAGAAATATTCAAAGTTTCTCCTAATTTTTTTGCTCCCATTCCATAAAGCAATCCAAAGTTAATAGATTTTGCAATAGACCTTTTATTTTTAGCTTCAGCCTCACCAAATATTTTAATTGCAGTTTGTAAGTGAATATCTAAATCATTTTTAAAAGCCTCAACCAAAGCTTCATCTTTTGAAAAATGAGCAAGTAATCTAAGCTCAATTTGTGAATAATCAACTCCAACAAGCTTATAGCCACTTTTTGCTATAAATGCTTTTCTTATATCAATTTCATTTGCACCAAATGTTGGAATATTTTGTAAATTTGGAGATTTCGAACTTAATCTTCCAGTACTTGTACCTGTTTGTAAAAAAGAGGTAAAAATTCTATTTTCTTTATTTTTTAATCCAAGCTCTAAAAGAGGCTCTATATAAGTTGAATGCAGTTTATCAGCTTCTCTAAAATCTAAAAGCATAGGTACAACTTCATGTAAGTCAAAAAGTGAATTTAAAACACTTTCATCTGTACTATATCCTGTTTTTGTCTTTTTTGAAGGTGGAAGATTAAGCTTCTCAAAAAGTGTTTCACCTACTTGTTTTGGAGATCTAATATTAAACTCAAATCCAACACAAGAAAAAATCTTATCTTTTAACTCATTTAAAAATATTTGACTTCTTTTTTGATACTCTTTCAAAAGTTCTACATCAATTTTTATTCCTCTTTGTTCCATAGAAGCTAAAACATAAATAAAATTAAACTCTAATTCAAAAGCAATATTAAGCAAATCTTCTTCATTTTTCTCTTTGAAAATTTCAAGTTGTTTTTTAAAAAGTTTTAAAGTCATTAAAGCATCTTCAGCTGCATATAAAGTAGCTTTTTCAAGTTCTACACTAGAAAAATCTTCACCTTTTTTTACCATTTGTGAAAAAGGAAGCATTTCTATACCAAAATACTTTTTGATTTGATAATCAATTCCCACTTTACTATCTGTATCTAAAATCCACGATAAAATCATTGTATCAGCATATAATTTTAAATCTATATCAAAATTATTTTTGATTATTTGCCAATCATATTTAAAATTTTGAAGTACAAGTTTATATCTATTTAAAATCTCTACTGTTTTTTTTGCACTTTCTAGTGAGATTTGATTAGTAACTCCCAAATAATTATGTGATATTGGAACATAATATGCTCTATTTTCTTCAAAAGCAAAAGAGAAACCTACAATTTTTGCTTTATTTGTGTCAATATCAGTAGTTTCAGTATCAAAAGCAACAATAGCATCTCTTGGGATTTTATTTATAACTAAACTTAAACTTGCTTCATCATTTAATAAAATATATTCTGGTTTTTCCAAATCTATTGGCTTTGTTGTTGGAATTTCAGTTTTATAACTAAGACCATTTTTATTTACTCTATCAAGAACTCTATGCATATCATAAGACTCTAGCAAAGAAGCTATTTTTAAAATTGGGTTTTCTATAGGCAAAGTAAACTCTTCAAGATTATCAATAAAATGGCAATCTGTTTTTAAAGTTACTAATTGTTTTGATAAAAAGGCATTCTCTTTTGATTCTAAAAGTAAATTTTGAGTTCTAGGCTTATCAATTTTTTCTATATTTTCATAAATATTTTCAATAGTTTTAAACTCATTTATTAAAGTTTGTGCTGTTTTTGCACCAACTCCTTTAACTCCTGGTATATTATCTGCTGTATCACCCACAAGTGCTTGGTACTCTATAAATTGCGATGGCATAACTCCATATTTTTCCATACATTTTTCTTCATTTATAACTTGTTTTTTTGTTGGGTCAAACAAATATACACTATTTTTATCATCAATTAATTGGTATAAATCTTTATCATGTGATACTATTCTTACTTCTAGTCCTTTTTCTTTTGCATCTTTTGCAATACTAGCAACCATATCATCAGCTTCATAACCTGTTTTTATAGCTATTTTAAAGCCCATCTCTTCTATAAAAGTAATAGCAACAGGAAGTTGAGCTAATAAATCTTCAGGAACATCTGGTCTTTGGGCTTTGTAGTTTGAATATAACTCATTTCTAAAAGTATCTCCTTTTGCATCAAGAGCAAAAACTATATAATCTGTTTTAAAATCTTTTCCAATTCCTGCAATAAAGTTCATAAATCCAGTTAATAGTCCTGTTGGAAAACCATTTGAGGCTCTTAATGGCGGTAAGGCATAGTAACTTCTAAATAAAAATCCAAAAGTATCAATTATAGTAATAGTTTTTTTCATAATAATCTTTCAATATTAGTTTTAAGCTTTTATAATATAATAAAATGATTTAAGAAGTAGTTTTAATGATATATTTGTTTTTTTATTTTATAAAACACTTTTAAACTATTTTTCCAAAATTATTGATAAAAGAGTATTTTTTAGTTCAGGTAGTTTTTCTCTTAAGATATATTCAATAAGCCCAATATCAACTCCCATATAATCATGAGCTATAAAATTTCTTACTTCATAAGCTCCTTTTATATCTTCACTATTTAATGTTCCATAGCTATTTTTAGCTTATTTAAAGTTTCTCCAATTTGTAAAAATGCCATTAAAATAGCTGGTCGTGCTTCAACTTTGTCTTTTAAAGCAGTTACAATTCCATTGTGTCTTTTGATAATCTCTTCAATATTAGAGATATTTTATACAATAAAGTTTAATTTTTCTATATCTTTATTAAACATAAATTGTATTTCCTAAAATATATTTTTCTCCAGTGTTACTCAAACCACTTTTTGCACACAAATCAATATCTCTTTTAAAGATATTTTGAAGTTCCTCTTTTATCTCTTTTATTCGCAAGAAGGCTTTAAATCCAGAGTTGTTTTCATAAAATATTTTTGCATCAAGTTCGTATAAAATATCTATATCACTACTATTATTTGCACTATCTTTTGCAAATGAACCAAAAATTCCAAGCAGTTTCATTCCCTCTTTTTCATAAATAGGTTTTAGCTCTTTTAATTTTAAAATAATTTCGCTAGATTTAATCATCTTTTACCTCATATTTTAAATAATTATTTGATTATAGCTAAAATCTCTTGATAGATATGATTTCCTTTATAGTTTCCAACTAGTACAATATCAACTCCAATTATTTGAATATAACATTTTACATTGATAGATTATGTAAAATATTTTTTTGCTACCACAGAAATAAAGAAAGAAAACAATATAATAAAGATAAAAGTATTATGGAGAAGAGATGATAATAATCCCAGCAAGATTAAATTCAAGTCGATTTGCAAACAAAATTTTAGCCGATATTTTTGGACTTCCAATGGTAATAAGAACTGCAAAACAAGTTAGTTCTTTGGATAAAGTAGTAATTGCAACAGATAGTAGTGAAGTTATGGAATTAGCCAAAAAGTATGGTTTTGATGCTGTAATGACAAGTATTGAACACAATAGTGGAACAGATAGAATAAATGAAGCAGTGAATAATTTAAATTTAGATGATGACGAAATTATTGTAAATGTTCAAGCTGATGAACCATTTATTGAAACAAGTGTTGTAGAGGCTGTAATAAATAGAGTAAAAGAGGTTCAAAATTGCAAAAATACTCTAATAACTTCTTGCTATAAAACTATAAAAAATGATAGTGCAAATGATCCAAATTTAGTGAAAGTTGTATTAAATAATCTTGAAGAAGCAATATATTTTTCAAGAGCTAAAATCCCATACAATAGAGATAATGTAGAAAATATGGACTATTTTGGACATTTGGGAATTTATGGTTTTACAAAAAGTTCTTTAAATAAATTTTGTAGTTTAAATCCATCTAAGCTTGAAAATATAGAGAAACTTGAACAATTAAGAGCAATAGATAATGGTTACAAAATAGCTATGATAAAAGTAGAGTCAAAATCTTTTGGAATAGATACAAAAGAGGATTTAGAAAAAGCATTGGAAATTTTTAAAGATGAAAAATAATTTTTTTAAAAATATAAAATTTGTTAGCTTTTCATTTTTTATTGCTATATTTTTAGCTGCTTGTACCACAAAAGATATAAAAATAAAACAGGAAATTCCTGTAAAAGTAGATGATTTAACAACTCTTTCAGCTACAGCAAATAATGATTTTATAGATCAAGAAAAAGCAAGTAATCAGTTTTTATCTAAATATTTTAATCCTTGGAACTCTTCAAAACTTTCATATCCTAAAAATGAAGCTATGTGGGGAATTTCATATAAAAATAAAAAAATATATTTAGAAAATCACAAATTAGCTTCAAAAGAGTGGTTTGATAGACTTATTGAGAATACAAATTTTGAAGAGTACAATCTAAATGTAAAAAAAGCAATTACACTAAAAAATACAAATGTTCGAGTAATGCCAACAAATTCGCCATTTTTTTATAATCCTACACTTCCTGGAGAGGGTTTTCCTTTTGACTATAACCAAAATTCACTCTTAAAAATAAATACTCCTTTATTGGTTTCACATCTTTCAAAAGATAGAGCTTGGGCTTATGTAGAGTCACATTTTGTTGGTGGTTGGGTTAGCATAAATAATATTGCTTTTGTTGATGAGAATTTCATAAATGAGTTTAAAACTTCAAATTATTATATAAGTACAATGGAAAAATTTCCTATATATGATCCTATTTTTAGAGAGTATGTAAAGCTTGGAACAATTTTTCCAAAATATGAAGATAAATTTATTATAGCTTCAAGTGATGAAAATCAAAATGCAAAAATCACTTATATTAACTTAAATCAAAATGAAGCAGAAAAAATGCCACTTAAATATAATAGTGAAAATAGAGTAAAAATTATGAACACTCTTTTAAATGAACCTTATGGCTGGGGAGGATTACTAAATAATAGAGATTGCTCTAGTTTCACTCAAGACTATTTTGCTGTTTTTGGAAAATATCTTCATAGAAATTCAAAAGCTCAAACTTCAAATGGGCAATATTATGATATGTCAAATCTAAGTTTAGAAGAAAAGAAAGAGTTTATAAGAAAAAATGGAGTTCCATTTTCTACTTTAGTATATTTAAAAGGTCACATAATGCTATATATTGGGCAAAAAAATAGTGAACCACTTGTTGCTCATAATGTTTGGAGCATAAGATTAAAAGATAAAAATAATCAAGAGTTTAGACATATAATTGGAAAAGCAACTCTTACAACACTTGAACCAGGAATTGAACTAGAAGGTTTTACAGAAGATAGTAATATTTTAAAAAAGGTTTTGGGAATTACTATTTTAAACTAAATGGTTAAAGAAGATTTACTCTTCTAAACCATTTGTATTATCTATTTTTTGTTCTATTTGAACAAGAGGATTAAACAAAAGAGAATCAATAATTTGATTTTTAAACTTCATATCTTCAAGTTGCTGAGATAAAAACTTATTCTCTTCTTGCAATGAAACATAATGAGCATAAAGCCTATTAATATCCTTGCTTGTATAATAAATATTATTTGCAAAATATATTTTTGGTAAAAATAAAATTGCCGCTAGTATAAATAAAAGAAATACTATAAAAAGTGAATTTGCTGAATTTAATTTACTCAAATTTAAAGATCCTTAATTTTGAACTTCTGCTTCTTGGATTTTGCTTTATCTCATTTTGAGTTGGAATTATAGGCTTTTTTGTAATAATTTTACCTAAAGCATGGTTATTTCCACATTCACATCTAAAAACTCCAACTGGACAAATACAGTTTTGACTCCACTTTTTAAAATAATTTTTTACAATTCTATCTTCAAGAGAGTGAAATGAGATAATAGCAACTATACAATTTTGAAGTTGTGCTTCTTCAATTGAATCAAATAGCCTTTCAAGAACTCCTAATTCATCATTTACTTCTATTCTTATTGCTTGAAAAACCAAAGTAGCTGGATGGATTTTTCCTTTTGGCATTTTTTTATATAAGAATTCAGCCAACTCTTTTGAGCTATAAAAAGGACGGTTTGAAACTATTAAAGATGCTATTTTTTTATACTCTCTTACTTCTCCATAATCTTTTAAAATTCGCTCTAAATCTTGCAATGAATAGCTATTTATAACTGTCGCTGCATCTAATTCTTGAGTTTGATCCATCCTCATATCTAAAGTCATAGAGTTAAAACTAAAACCTCTTTCAAGTTTATCAAGCTGTAAAGAAGAGACTCCAATATCAGCTAATACTCCTTTAACTGGAAGCTCTTTGTATTTTAAAATAACAGTCTGAAAGTTTCCTTTATTGAAAATAACTCTACTTTCAAACTCTTTTAACCTATTTTTTGAAAACTCTAAAGCTTCATCATCTTGGTCATTACAAATTAATCTTATGTTTTGATTTTGTTTTAAAAGTCCACTACTATGACCTGCATATCCTGTGGTACAATCTATTATAAAATCATCTTTTATATCTTTAAAAGCCTCTAAAACTTCATTATACAAAACAGGTATATGAGGAATTTCTTGCAATTTAATCCTTTTATGAAAATTGATATATAATAGCGAAAATATATTTAAGGCTTAAAATGATTGACCAAAATACCATAAAACTTCTATCTGATTTGTCATTTTCTATGTTTAGTAAAAACTTTTTTGGTATATATCATGGTTCATTATCAGCAAAGCTAGATCAATCAAATTTTATGATAAATACAAAAGATGCTGTTTTTGACAATATTGATGAGAATTCTTTTTGTACTTTAAATATGAATAAACAAGATTTTAGATGGAATATTGCAAGTATGGAATCTCATATTCACTCTACAATTTATACAAATATTCACGAAGCAAAATATATAGCTTTTGGAATGCCAATTTATACGACAGCTTATAGCCTTGTAAATGATAACATTGTTTTTGAAGACTATTTTGGAAAAACAATTTTTAATGAAATTTCCATTTATAACCCTGGAGATTTCTCAACATGGTATAAAAGAAATGCTCTTGAAATTACAAAATATCTTAAAAATTCACCAAATAATATGATGATTATAAAAGGTGTTGGAACATATATTTACGATAGAGATATTCACGAGCTAGTAAAAAAAATAGCCATTTTAGAGAACTCTTGTAGGCTTTTGAGCATTAAAAGTACATTTAAATAATTTGGGAGTTCTTAAGATTTTTAAAAGAAGAATTAAAAAGCTTAGCTAGGATTAAAATCCTAGGTACTATCAGTGTTGCTGAACTTTATCACAATAAAAAGCATTTTAATATTGAACATTTAATAAAAATTGCAGATGTTTTAGAAGTAGATATCTGTGATTTTTTTAAAGATATTAGAGAGTCTTAAACAAGAGAGATTCTGCTAAACCTCCCTTATGTTTTTTTTAAAAAAGTGGAACTCTAAATATTGTAAAAACCACTATAAGAACAAAGACAAATTTAAACAAAAATACATCACCTCCATAGGTACACCCACCCAACCTCCAAAAAAAAAGGTAGGGATAAAACCCTACCTTTAATTCCCACTAAATCAGATAGCAGTCCGATTTAATAGTGGTGATTTATGAATAAATCAGCCTTTGTTCTTAACGGACAAAGTATATAATATTTTAAATTTTTTGTCAATTTTACTTTCTTAATTTATATAGATCTCCAGTGTCAAGCACGAGAAAGAAGATTTAAAACGTACAAACCTGCATATCTCCACTATAAAACCCTTTTTTAAGAGCTTCCATTCTTTGAGATGAACTTCCATGAGTAAATGAATCTGGAACAACATAGCCTTGAGCTTGTTTTTGTAAAGTATCATCACCAATAGCACTAGCAGCTTTAAGCCCTGCTTCTAAATCACCCTCTTCTATTGAACCAAACTTAGTTTTTGAATAATATGCCCAAATACCAGCATAACAATCTGCTTGAAGCTCAACTTGAACTTGTAAAGCATTTTGGTCTTTTTGTGAAACTCTTTGTTTTGCATTTTGAACCTTATTTAAAGTTCCTAAAAGATTTTGAACATGATGCCCTATTTCATGAGCAACAACATAAGCTTGTGCAAACTCACCTGGTGCTTTATATTTTTTTGCTAGTTCCTCAAAAAAGGACAAATCAAGATAAACCTTTTTATCAACAGGACAATAAAAAGGTCCAACTTGTGAAGATGCAAAACCACAAGAGCTTTTAACTCCACCTCTAAAAAGAACTAGCTTAGCATCACTATAATTTAATCCATTTTTTCTTAAAACTTCTCTCCAAATATCCTCTGTTTGAGCCAAAACTGCACTTACAAACTCTGCTTGTCTATCATCTTCTTGTTTATTTACCACTCTTTGTTCAGTAGGATTAGACATTACTGTACCATCTAAGAATGAAAGTGGATTAATACCAAATCCAAAATATAAAACAGCTCCAACAATCAAAATAACTCTTCCAATTGTTGTTCCAAGTAGAGTTTTAATTATAGGAAGAAGGCTTAAAATTGAGCCTCCACTAGATCTACTTCCAAAATTTTGAGTTTCGCCTCTTCTATCTTCAACATTAGAACTTCTTCTGTTATCTTCCCACTTCATTTTATTCCTCTTTTACAAATTTATTATCTATTGATTTTGAAGGTTTTACACCTAAATCTAAAAATTTTTGACTTTTTGAAATTAAATTTCCTCTACCGCTACTTAATTTATTTAAAGCTTTTTCATAAGCATCTTTACTTTTATCAATACTTTTCCCAATATCATCAAAATCATTTAAAAAGCCAACAAATTTATCATATAAATCAGCAGCTTGTTTTGAAATCTCTCTTGCATTTTCATTTTGTCTATTATCTTGCCATAAATTTTCAATAACTTTTAAACTAGAATATAAAGTTGTAGGAGATACAAGTACTATATTTGATTTTAAAGCCGTTTCAAAAAGTGCATTATCTTGATTTAAAGCCAAAGAAAAAGCCCCTTCAATGGGAATAAACATTAAAACAAAATCAAGAGTTCTTAAAGCCTCTAAATTTTCATATTTTTTTGAACTTAAATCTTTTATATGGCTTTTTATGGAATTTAAAAGCTTATTTATATGTATATTTTTTTCACTTTCATCTTCACTATTAAAATAGCTAACATAAGAGTTTAAAGAGAGTTTTGAGTCAATTATTACATCTTTGTTTGTTGGCAAATGAACTATTACATCTGGTCTTAAAGTTTGTCCATCACTATTTTTATAAGAATTTTGAATTTTATACTCTAAATCTCTTCTAAGTCCTGATTGATTTAAGATTGATTCTAAAATCATCTCACCCCAATCACCCTGAAGTTTACTTTGTCCTTTTAGTGCATTTGCAAGATTATTTGCGTCATTTGAGATTTGATTATTTAACTCTTTTAGATTTTTTATCTCACTTAAAAGTGATATTCTTTGCTTTGTCTCTTCTGTAAAAACTTCATTTACTCTAGTTCCAAATTGACTTAGTTGTGTTTTTAGTGGTTCTAATATCTGATTTATATTTTGATTTGCTTTTTTTGAACTATCTTCAAAAATTTTTGAAGATATATTTTCTATTTGAGCTTTTAAAAGCTCTTGATTTTCCATATTGTAAGAAATAGTGCTTTCTAAAAACTCTTTTTCAAGCTCTAAAGCTTTGATTTTGTTTCTATATTTTTCAACTATAAAAAATATTGTAGCCAAAAATATTATCAAAACTAAAGAGATAATTAGAAAAAAAGTAGTACCTTCAAATTCAAAAATCATATAAATCTCTCTTTTTCAACATCATAACCCAACTCTTTAAATCGCTCAATCAAAGGTGGATGAGAGTAGTAAAAGAAAATATAAAGTTTGTGAGAGTGCGGAAAACTCTTATTTTCATTTGCAAGTTTTAATAAAGCATTTACTAAATCCTCTTTTGTTGTAAGATTTGAGCCAAAACTATCTGCAGCATACTCATTGTGCCTTGAGATTAATGAGATTAAAGGCATTAAAAAGAAACTAAGAGCTGATGAAAAAATCAGAAAAATTGCTATTATGCTAGAAGGTTCGCTATTTAGCCCAAGTTTTAAAAATAATTCTTCACTTAAGTTTCCAAAAAGTGCAAAAAAGAAAAACATAACTAAGCCCATAATTCCTATGTTTTTAATAATATCACCATTTTTAAAATGTCCTAATTCATGACCTAAAACAGCAAGAAGTTCATTGTGTGTTAATTTTTCAACTAAAGTATCAAATAAAACAACTCTTTTTGTGCTTCCAAGTCCTCCAAAATATGCATTTAATCTACTATCTCTTTTACTTGCATCTACACTAAAAACTCCACTACTTTTAAAACCAACCTCTTTTAAAAGAGTGTTTATCTTCTCTTCAAGTTCAACATCTTTTAGCTTCTCAAATTTATCAAACATCTTATCTCTTATAATTGGATAAAGCATATTTATCAAAATAATAACAGCAAAAATAAAAGCAAATCCAAAAATCCACCAAGTAGGAAAATTTAAAATAATATAAGAAATTGCTGCAATTACCAATGAACCAAAAATCAAAGTAAGAAGAGCAGATTTTATACTATCTTTTATATATAAAGATGGAGTTATCTTTGAAAAATCATATTTTTTATCTAAAACAAAGGTTTGATACAAAGATAAAGGAAGAGATAAAATATAATTTATTGCTAAAAAAATATCAATAAAAATAACAGCTTTTAAAATTTGCGAATTTGTTGTTATTTGACTATCTAAAAATTTAAGTCCAAATCCTATCCAAAAAATAAAAATAATAAAATCAACAAATGCACTAACAATAGCTAGTTTCTCTTTTTCTACTGCATAATTTGCCGCTTCATGATATTTTGAAGTGGACAAAATAATAGCTCTTTTTCTTTTATTTTCTTTTACAAATCCAATTTGCATAAATGATGTGTAAAGCGAAAAAAATAGATAAAAACAATATAAAATAATAAAAAATTGTAACAATTTTAATCCTTTAATAAAATAATGTATATATTTTATTCAAATTTAGCTACAAACTCTTTTAATTTTAAAATAAGATTTCTATCTTTAGTAAAATAAACCATATCAATATTCTCTTCAAAAGATTTTTTCGTAAAGTTCAAACTGCCAATCATTGCAAGTTTATCATCAAAAATCATAGTTTTTAGATGCATCTTTTTATCTTCTAATAAAATTATTTTTATTTTTGACTCTTGCAACATCTCATAAACTTCATCATCATCTTCAACTTTTTCTTTATCAAGTAAAACTGTAACTTTCACACCATTTTTTGAAGCTTTTATCAAATCTTTTGCAATACTTTTGTATGAAAAATTATACATTGCTAAAAAAATGCTATCTCTTGAACTTAAAATTTCATATCTTATTTTTTCTTTCAAAAAGTTTGACTCTTGCGGTAAAATAAATGTTTCACTTTGAATAAAATGTTGATTTGCATATAAATTTGCTATAAATAGTAAGATTAAAAATAGTTTTTTCATTTAATTCTCCAAAATTTTAAATATGTGTGTTGGTATTTTTGCAGGTTTTCCATCTTTTAAAAATGCTAACTTAAATTCTGCTTCAAAAATCTTTTCATCATCTCTAAAAATCTCTTGTTTCATAATAATTGAAGCTGGTTTTTTCTCTATAAGCTTTGTTTTTACCTCTATAATATCTGCAAATTTAGCTGATTTTATCCAGTTTGCTTTGCACTCTTTTACTACAAAAAACTCCGTTTGTGAATGTGGTAAAAGCCCTTTTTTAAAAAATAGTTCACTTCTTGCTCTTTCACAAAAATTTAAATAATTTGAGTGATAAACCATATTTCCACAATCTGTATCTTCATAATAAATCGTAATTTTCATTCTATAATCCCCTTTAAATCGTGTTTTCATTATATAATCTTCTTTCT
>JBDHWU010000036.1:0-14244 GCA_039810345.1 Aliarcobacter sp.
AAGCACTTCATCGCCGATAATACTGCAGGGTCCCCTTGTGGAAACGTAGGTCGCTGCCAACTCTTGAGTTTATTCTTTAAAGCTTATCATTCCTTATCTTATTAGCTAGGAAATGGTAAGCTTTTTTTATTTCCTTTCATATCTTACGATACTTTATCTTGATTTATTATTCGTTGTAGGTATATTTATGGGTTTATATTTGTTTATTGTAGGATGATAGGTTGTTAAAAGGCAATATATTATATACTTTTTTCAAGGATTAAATCCTTGAAAATTCAATATTATAAATATTTAAAATAGAACTAAAAATTTATTCTGTATATTTTTATATTTTAATTTCCCAAAACTTCCTTTATAGCAAAAATCTCATTCATTGTTTTATATAGTGTATCAATATGAAGCATATTTGGTCCATCGCTTTTTGCAGATTTTGGGTCTATATGTGTCTCAAAGAAAAATCCATCAACTCCAACACTAGCAGCTGCTCTTGCCATATATGGCACAAATGAGCTATTTCCACCTGTTGTTCCACCAGTGCTTGGTATTTGCACACTATGCGTTGCATCAAAAATAACTGGTGCATATTGTCGTAGTAAAATAAGATTTCTCATATCTACAACTAAAGCTCCATAACCAAAAGTATTTCCTCTTTCACATAACCAAACACCAGCTTTTTCACTATTTTCGTAATTTACTTCACTTATTCCTCTAGTGTTTAGCACTTTTTCAACTGGGTGTTTCATAGCATCAGCTGCTAAAAATTGACCTTTTTTTATATTTATTTTTGCAGGTGTTTTAGCAGCAGCTACAAGTAAATCTGTTTGTCTGCACAAAAATGCAGGAATTTGTAAAATATCCATAACCTCACCAGCAGGGGCTGCTTGATATGATTCGTGAATATCAGTAACTACTTTATATCCAAACTCTTTTTTGATTTTTTCAAATATTTTTAATCCCTCATCAAGTCCAGGTCCTCTAAATGAACTTAAGCTAGTACGATTTGCTTTATCAAAACTAGCTTTAAAATAAAAATCTACTCTTTTATCTTCACTTAAAGGCTTTAATTTTTCAGCAATTTTTAAAACTGTATCCATATCTTCTAAAACGCAAGGTCCTGTCATAACTTTTAACATCTATTTAATTTCCTTTTTCTCATTATTTTTACTTACTAAAATTCCACTAATTACAATTAAGATTATACCTAAAATTATAATAAACGAAGGAAAGGCATCTCCCATAAATAGTCCCAAAATTATTGAAAAAACTATATTACTATATGAAACAGTTCCTATAATTCCAGCTTTTGCAAAAGAGTAAGCTTTTGTCATATATATTTGTGCGTAAGTTGAAAAAAGACCTAGTAAAACTATAACAAACCACTCATAATTTGTAGGAGGTATAAATTTTCCTAACATAAAATCAAGTGCAGGGTTTTTATAAAACTCACTTATTATCATAAAAATTAGTGGAAAAACTGTCCCTACACTCATAAATGACAAGACTATTGCACGGCTATCATAATATTTTCTTAACTCTCTTATAGAAGTATATGCTAAAGCAGCTCCAACACCAGATAAAATTCCCAAATAATCGGTCTTTTTAAGAGTGCTTCCATCAAATTCTGCTATAAATAAAATCCCAATAAAACCTATAAATACTCCAATCCAACCTTTAAAACCAATATGCTCTTTTAGGAAAAAATATGCTAAAAGAGCTGTAAATATGGTAGAAGTTTTTGAAAAAGTCATAGCCTCTCCTAAAGGAATATTTGCAATATTATAAAAGAAAAAAAGTAATGCCAAAAATCCAATAGTTCCTCTAAAAATAAGTAGCCAAAACTTTCCACCAATTTGTTTTAAAGGAGATTTGTAAATAGAGTAAGCTATTATAAAAACTCCAAAAACATTTCTAAAAAATACAATCTCTATTGTAGATAAATTATCACTTAGCTCTTTTGCTGCAACTCCCATAAGTGCAAATAAAAAAGAGGCTATTAGCATATATTTTATCCCTTTATTTACATTCTCTTCCAAATCTTAAAACCCTTTAATATCTTAATAAAAGCCAAGAGTATAGCCAAATAGTAATTTAAAGTAAGTTTTAGCTAAAATTGACTCTATTTTAAAAAATTATTTAGGAAATCTATGGACTATTTAAAAATTATTGGGAATAAAAAACTAAGCGGAGATATATCTATTTCAGGAGCAAAAAATGCTGCTTTGCCTTTGATAGCAAGTACAATTTTGGCAAAAAATGAGACTATTATAAATAATCTGCCAAATGTTGCAGATATTAATACATTTTTAAAATTAATTAAAATGTTAGGCGGAAGTTTTGTAAAAGAGAAAAATAGTGCAAAGATAGATACTAGTACTATTGATAATACAACAGCAACTTATGATATTGTAAAGACTATGAGAGCTTCTATTTTGGTGCTAGGTCCACTACTAGCAAGGTTTGGACATTGTGAAGTTTCGCTTCCAGGAGGTTGTGCCATAGGGCAAAGACCAGTTGATTTACATCTAAAAGCTATGGAAGCTATGGGTGCAAAAATAGAGATTCATCAAGGATATATAAAAGCAACAGCTCCAAATGGGCTAAAAGGTGCAAAAATAGTATTTGATAAAGTTACAGTTGGTGGAACAGAAAATACAGTTATGGCAGCAGCTCTTGCAAGTGGAGTTACAACTATTATAAATGCTGCAAAAGAGCCTGAAATTGTGCAACTTTGTGAAGTAATAGCTAGTGCTGGAGTTAAAATTGAAGGAATTGGAACTTCAAAAATTGTTATTGAAGGAACAGGTGGAGAACTTTTAGATATAAAAGATTTTTCTGTAATTCCTGATAGAATAGAAGCTGGGACTTATATGTGTGTTGCAGCTATTACAAATCAAAAATTAACTATTAAAAATATTGTTCCAGCTCATCTTGAAGCAGTTACTTCAAAGCTTGAGGAGATGAATTTTGAAATAGATGTAAAAGATAATGAACTTACAATTTTCCCAACTTCAAAAATACTTCCAGCAAATATTATTACAACTGAATTTCCAGGGTTTCCAACAGATATGCAAGCTCAATTTATGGCACTCATGACTCAAGCAGAAGGAACTAGTACAATAGATGAAAGACTTTTTGAAAATCGTTTTATGCATGTGAGTGAGCTTTGTAGAATGGGAGCTGATATTCAATTAAATGGAAATGTAGCAACAATTATTGGGAAGAAAGGCATACTAGAAGGAACTGATGTTATGGCAACAGATTTAAGAGCTTCTTCAGCACTTGTTTTAGCGGCTCTTGTAGCAAATGGAGAGACAAATATTCATAGAATTTACCATCTTGATAGAGGTTATGAGGATTTAGAAGGAAAGCTTATAAAAATTGGTGCAGATATAAAAAGATTAAAAGAGAATTAATGAAACTTGAAATATCTTTATTTAGGTTTGATAAAAATAGCGACTATTTGCCTTATTATACAAAGCATTTTTTGATACTAAAGGGTGAAAAAACTCTTTTAGATATTTTAAAAAGATTAAATAAAGAAGAAAATTTTGGTTTTAATGACTCACCTGATTTTGAATTAGTAGTAAATAAAAAATATTTACAAGCATCAGCATTGGTAGTAGATTTAATAGAAAAATTTGGAAATGAGTTTGTTATTGAACCCATTTCTATTGTTAGGGCTTATAAAGATTTACTTATAAGTGAAGATGATTTTATTGATAAATTTGAACTTTTGGAAGAGTTTTGTACATCTTTAGATAAAGAGTTTTATTTAAAACAAAAATTATATTATTATGCTTCTATTAGTTTGAATTATAATAAAAATTATATAGGAGATGCTATATTTTTACTAGCAAATAGATTGATAAATGAGTCTCCCAATAAAAAAGATGAAATTTTAAATAAAATAAAAAAGCAAGGAAGTTTGGCATCTTTACACACAAATTTGGAAAGTAGGGTTTATGATTTTGATTTAAATATAGAAAAAAATATAATAAAACTTTATGAAGAATTGGAGTTTTATAAAGATTTCAATGAAAAGATTATAGATTTTAAAGATCAAGAAATTGACTTAGATATAAAATATGATTTCCATAATTTTAATATTGCATACTTTAATAAAAGTTCTAAATTTGATATTTTTTTAGAGAAATTAAATGCTAATTTCCTGAATTTTGAAGAATTTAGTTTTGATTTAAATTTAAATAACTTCCATATAAATCCAAAATTAACTTATTTTATAGCTTCGCAAATAATATTGAGTGCTTATGATGGTGGAGCTGATTTTTTATTGGTTTTTGATAATAAAGATTTTTTTATTTTTAATAATAAAATTAAAGAGATAGAAAAAATTTCAAATAGAGAGATACCATTACCAGTAATACATATTTCTGAGCTATTACTCTTAAGTTGTGGAGATTTTGAAAAAGCTAAAATAAGTTTCAAAAATCATAAAATAAACCCAAAGATAGTATAAGATGGAATATTTATATATTTTTATATTTATAATATTGGCTATTTTATTATACTTTTTTCTTAAAAAAACATCTTTTGTTAATGATAGTAATAGTAAATTTGAGTTTTTTATAAAAAGTATAAAGCTTTATATGAAAAGGTATCACCCAAAAATAGATATAAACTATGGCATAGTTGATTTATCTAAAAATGAAAAAAATATAAAAGTTAGACAAACAGTAATAATTGATGATATAGCAAATCAGTTTTATAATTATAAATTTATTAAAACAACTCAAAAAGCAATAGCAAAAGAGAAACTTTGGCCAACTTATATTGATAACCCACCAACTTCATCATACCCAAACGATTGGCTACAAAGAAAAGAGTTTGCATATAGCAGAGATAATAAATCTTGCACAAGATGTGGGCAAGGTTTATCTAGTTTAAATGATGTTTATACCTCTTTTGTAAGACCTATAAAAGAAGGTGGAGGATTTAATTTTGAGAATATTTTGACTCTTTGCATAGATTGTAACAAAGTTTTAGATTCAAATTTACAAAAATCAGCCTCTATAAATTCTTTAAAACTTTATGATGAACTTTTAGGATTTATTGTGGATTAAGGCTATCAAAAATCTCTTTTATCTTATTTTCGGTATTTTTACTCTCTTTATTTTCTGTTTTTTCCTGTTTTAGATTTTCTAATTTCTTATCCAATTCCTTTATCTTTTCACTATTTTTTTTATTATCTTGCTCTTTTTTTATTGCCTCTTCTTTTACTCTTATTAGGCTATCTTGAAGATAAATATCCTCAAGATTTTTAAGTTGAGCTAACTCATTTCTTACAAAGGTAATATCTTTGGTTTTTGGTACCATATAAGGAGTTACAATTACAACTAAGTTGCTTTTTTTGCCCAAATTTATATCGTTTTTGAAAGCATTTCCTAAAAGTGGAATATCCCCTAAAACTGGAACTTTTTGTTCTATTTGCTCATTTTTATTTTCTATTAACCCACCAATTATTACACTTTCTCCATTATTCAAAATAGCTGTTGTTTTAATCTCTTTTTTTAAAGTGTCAGGATTTTCTCCAGCTCCAACAGATTTATTTTTAATTCCTTCAAGCAAAGTATTAATTTCTAAAGTAACTTTTGTATCACTAGAAATTCTGGGTTTTACTTTTAATGTAAGTCCAATATCTTCTCTTTGGAAATTTGTTCTTTGTGTTCCGCCATCGCTTATACTACTTGAAGTTTGAACGGAAATTTTTTCTCCTACATATATAGAACTTTCTTTGTTGTTAATTGCTAAAATAGATGGTTCAGAGACAATATTTAAAGCTCCATTTTGTTTAAGCAAGTTTAAACTAGCGCCTAAGGCTAAGCCAGATGTGATGTCTGGAATTTTAAGATTTAATATATCCTTTACAATACTTGTTGAGTTACTTCCACCATTTAAACTAGAAGAGAATGTTGATAAGTTATGATTTCCTACTTTTCCGCCAAAAATTCCATAAGAAATTCCTATATTTTCAAGCATTTCATCATTTAATTCAATAATTCTAGCTTGTACATAAACTTGAGATTGCTCGATATCTAAATCATTTATAAGGTTTAATAAATTTGTCATTTCATTATTTGATGCAAGTAGAATAAGCGAGTTTGATTGGTTATCAAAGCTTATTATAGGCTTTTGAATACCATCTTTAAAAGATCTTTTATTTATAATATCTTCTAAAATTTTTAAAAGATTTTCTCCATCCATATTTTTTATATTTATAATTTTAGTAGATAAAGATTGTTCTTCAATTTCACTCTTTTTTTGGAGTTTTAAAAAATTATTTTCTTCTTTTAGAATATAACCCTTTTGCTCTAAGCTAGTTTCTAAAAGATTTAAAAGTTCATCTTTTGATAGTTTATTGCTAGATGAAAAATTTATAATACCTTCTATTGGCTCATTTATTAAAATATTTTTATTTAATATTTTTGAAGCAATTACTATAAATTCATCAAATTTTAGGTTTTCTAAATTTACATTAATTAACTCTTTAGATTGTAAATTTATACAAAAAAATAGAAAAAATAGAATGGCTTTGAGAAGTTGCATAATAGCCCTTTAAATAATTTTATAAATTATTATAGTAGCTTAATTTCTCTTGGAAGTAAAGATCTAAAACTCTCAAACTCATACTTTTCTACTTTAATTATTATTTTTACATTTGTATCAAATATTTTATCTTTTATCTCAATATTATTCTCTTTTATTAGATATTCAAGTTGCCCCAATAAACTATATTCACACTCTAAAGTATAGTTTTCTAATTTTTTATATGGAAAAAACTCTGCAATTTTTATAACTTCATTTGCAGCATCACTATAAGCTCTTACAAGTCCACCAGTTCCTAGTTTGATTCCTCCAAAATATCGGACAATAATTACTGCACTATTTATAATTTCTGCTCCACCTAAAACTGCAAGTGTTGGTCTTCCACTTGTTCCTCTTGGCTCTCCATCATCACTTGAATTTTCTACAATTTGCTCAAACTCATTTAAATATCTATAAGCATATACAAAATGTACAGCCTTTGGATGCTCTTTTCTTAATCTTTGCATAAGTTCATCAAACTCACTAAATGGGCATAAGAAAGCTATAAATTTTGATTTTTTTTCATCAATTGTGGTACTAAACTCTTTTTTTACAAATTTCATCTATAATTTTTTAATGACTCTTCTATAATTTTTTTTAATTTAGGAAGATTATGTCTAATTACATCTTCAATAATATTATCATCTGTACTATCATAATCGTGTGCTATATAATTTCTTACAGAACTAATACCTTTTAAATCTCCACTTGTGAAGTTTTTTAATATTTCAAACTCATTTTCATCTTTTAATTTTGAAAATTGTTCAGCAATTCTTACAAGATTCATTCTTATTGCTGGTTTTATAATCCTATTTTCTATAGCTTGTGTGATTTTTAAACTACTATTATTTAGTATAAAATCTATATCTTCTATTAGTTCTAAAACTTTTTCTAATCTATATTTTGCCTTAGACATAAATTATTCCTTGTAATATCTTTTCATTTTTATCTGGAACAAAATCTACTCTTTTTTTAAATATTTTTTGAAGTTCATTTTTCATCTCTTCAATTCTTAAAAGCTTTGAAAAACCATCAACATATTTTTGTGAAAATTTTTCATAATCCAACTTATATGCAATATCAATATCACTAAACTCATTTTGTGTATCTTTTGCGAAACTGCCAAAAAGCCCTAAAATCTCTAAGCCCTCTTTTTCATAAATAGGTTTTAACTCTTTTAGTTTCTTTAAAATCTCTTCTTTTTTCATAATATTTTCCATATTTGTATTAAAAAATCATACCATTTTAAATTTAATTTGCACTAAACTCTTTTTTTGTAAACTTCAATTATAATTCCTTTCATGAGACTAGATTTATACCTAACAAAAAACTTTGATATTCAAAGCAGAAACAAAGCACTTGAACTAATAAAATCCAATAAAGTAAAAGTAGATGACAAGATTATATCAAAAGCTTCATTTATAGTTGAAAACAGCCATAAAATTGAACTTCTTGAAGAGGATTTTTATGTTAGTAGAGCTGCATATAAACTAAAATATTTTTTAAGCGAATTAAATTTAGATTTAAAAGAAAAAATAGCCCTTGACATAGGAAGTAGCACAGGCGGATTTACACAAATTTTACTTGAAAATGATGTAAAAAAGGTAATTTGTGTAGATGTTGGAAGTAATCAACTTCACAAACGAATAAAAGATGATAAAAGAATAGATTTTTATGAAAATTGTGATATTAGAGATTTTAAAAGCGATATAAGTTTTGATATTATTACTTGTGATGTATCATTTATCTCTATTTTAAATATTATTGATTCAATAAATGGTTTTAATTTTAAAAATTTAATAATACTTTTTAAACCACAATTTGAAGTTGGAACAGATGTAAAAAGAGATAAAAAAGGTGTAGTAAAAGATGAAAAAGCAATAAAACTTTCAAGAGAAAAATTTATATCAAAAACTTTAGAGTTAAATTGGAAGTTAGAAAAAAATAGTATTAGTAAAATAAGTGGAAAAGAGGGAAATAGTGAAGAGTTCTTCTATTTTAGTAGATAAGAAAAACATAGATTCAATAGCAATTGGTGGTTTTGATGGAATGCACATAGCTCATCAAGAGTTATTTAAAAATTTAGGTATTAATGGTGCTGTTGTTTGTATAGAAACTGGTTATGCAAACTTAACTCCAAAAAAATATAGACAAGAGTATTCAAAATATCCAGTATATTACTATGTTTTAGAAAATATCAAAAAGCTTGAAGCAAAAGAGTTTTTAAAACTTCTAAAAGAGGAGTTTGTAAATTTAAAAAAAATAGTTGTTGGGTTTGATTTTTGTTTTGGTAAAAATAGAGCTTATAATATAAATGATTTAAAAGAGTTGTTTAGTGGAGAAGTTGTAGTTATTGAAGAGATAAAAATAGACGATTATCCAGTTCACTCAAGATATATAAGAGAGTTTATAAAAAGTGGAGATATAAAAAGAGCAAATTTATTTTTGGGAAAAGATTATAAGATTTATGGATATGCTATAAAAGGACAAGGTATAGGAAAAAAAGATTTTGTTCCAACTATAAACTTAAGAGTAGATGAATTTTTATTGCCTAGTAGTGGAGTTTATATTACAAAAACTGTAGTTGATGGAAATTTATATAATTCAGTTAGTTTTATAGGAAATAGAGAAACTACCGATAATAAATTTGCTATTGAAACACATATTTTAGATAAAGATATAGAGTATGAAAATATAAATATATCTATATATTTTATAGAAAAGATTAGAGAAAATAGGAAATTTGACTCTTTTTTAGAGTTGAAAAATGAGATTTTAAAAGATATAGATATTGCAAGAAAATATTTTTATTAATTTTTAGATAGAATATAAGCATGACAGATAAAGTATTTAATAAAACTATTTCAAAACAATTTGAGTTTGATGAAGAGGTAGCTAGTGTATTTGATGATATGCTAGATAGGTCAGTTCCTTTTTATAAAGAGATGCAAAGATTAAGTATAGTTTTTGCAAACAATTTTTTACAAAATGGCTCAAAAGTATATGATTTGGGTTGTTCTACAGGAACAACTTTGATTGAACTTTCAAAGAATTGTAAAAAAAATTTAAAATTAATTGGGATTGATAATTCAGAAGCTATGTTGAAAAGAGCCTTGAATAAATCAAAAGCTTTTGGTGTTGAAATAGAGTTTATTTGCGGGGATATTTTTGAAGTAGATTTAAATGGAGCAAATGTAGTTTTTTCGAATTATACTTTACAATTTATAAGACCTTTACAAAGAGAAAAGCTAGTAAAAAAGATTTATGATAGCTTAGATTCTGGTGGGGTTTTTATTTTTAGTGAAAAATTAGTATCTTCGAATAGTACTTTAAATAAACAGCTTATAGATGAGTATTATAGTTTTAAAAAAACTCAAGGTTATAGCGAATTTGAAATTTCTCAAAAAAGAGAAGCTTTGGAGAATGTTTTAATTCCATATACTGAAGATGAAAATAAGAAAATGATAAAAGATGCTGGGTTTACTCATTGTGAAATGATTTTTAAATGGGTTAATTTTGCTACATTTATAGCAATTAAATAAAGGAGAGGTATGTTAAAAATTGGTGATATGGCTCCAAGTTTTTGTGCTTTTAATCAAGATGATACAGAAATTTGCCTAAGAGATATTATTGGAAATTGGATAGTTTTATATTTTTATCCAAAAGATATGACACCTGGATGTACAACAGAAGCTTGTGATTTTACAAATAATCAATTTTTATTTGATAATTTAAATGCGACAATTATTGGAGTTAGTCCAGATAATAGTGAAAAACATAGAAAATTTATTGAAAAATATGATTTAGGAATTACACTCTTAGCTGATGAGAGTAAAAAAATGTGTCAAGATTTTGGTGTTTGGCAACTAAAGAAATTTATGGGAAAAGAGTTTATGGGTGTTGTAAGAACAACCTTTATAATAAATCCAAAAGGAGAAATTGCCTACATTTGGGATAAGGTAAATGTACGAAAAACAAAAAGTGTAAAAGGCGAAAAAATAGAGATTTTACATGTGGACGAAGTAAAAGAGAAATTAGAAGAGTTACAATCAAAGGAAAAATAATGAAAAATTTTTTAAAAAAGGTTTTATTTGTTGGAGCTTGCACGCTATCTTTTGGTAGTTTGTTTGCTCAAGAGACAATTTGTTATAAAAATGGAGTATCTTCTCCTTCACAAATAGAGACAACTCCATTAAGTGGTATTGTTTGTCATGATAAATTATCTGTAAATGATATGAAAAAAGATGGATGGAATATTTTGGATATTCAAGTTTCAACAGTTGATGGTAAATTTAACTATTCATACTATTTTTATAAAACTGATGGTTTAAAAGCATCTCCAAAAATTAATTCTATAAATAGTAATGCAGAGTTTTCTACAAGACCAATGGGAGCAAAAATAACAAATATTGAAAGTAATAGAAGCACTATTGATATTGGAAATTTAATTGTTGGACAAACAGGAATTGTAGTACATATTTATGATAGTGATAAAAGGTCTATAGTTGCAAATGCAAAGGTAATTAGTACAAATGCAAACTCATCTGTAGTTGAATTTTTCAGCTTTGATGACTTAAAACAAGATGCTTTACCAATAACAAATAGAGGTGTTTCAATAAATGATGTTTTGATTTTAAACTATATGTATAATTCATCTTTATTAATAACTCCAAACTTTGATTCATTCCAAGCTGTAAGAAGTGAATTTAATGAAAATAATTTTATTCATTCAGATATTTTTGCCGCAAAATTAAAGTACAACAACAAACCATATCCAACAAAAGAGGATATTCAAGAATTTGCAATTGAACAAAATTTAGGAACGATTTTCTTTGTTTTAGATGGAAAAATATATGTTGTAGATACAAAAACATTTGTAATTTTGGATTCATATATTTTTAATTTTGACCAAAAAGAGCAACAAACACCATTTTACACTAGAGTTGAAGATATAGAAAGCCCATTTTATCAAGTAGCATTTATTTTTGGTAATGAAAAATTAGCTTATAATGATTACTATAAAATGATTTTAGGATTAAAAAAATGATAGATAAAAAACATTTAGATTATATTACATCTATTGTAGGAGATGAAAATATTAAAACAGATAAAGCTCATTTAATAGCTTTTTGTTATGATGCAACAAGAAGCAGATTTGAGCCAGATGCTGTTGTTTTTCCACGACATGAACAAGATATAAGTGATATTTTAAAATATTGTAATACTCATGGTGTTGTAATAGTTCCAAGAGGTGCTGGAAGTGGGTTTACAGGTGGAGCTTTACCTTCAAATGGTGGGATTATTTTATCTTTAGAGCGACATATGAATAAGCTACTAGAGATTGATATGCAAAATATGGTTGGAGTTGTTCAGCCAGGTCTTATAAATATGCAATTTCAAAAAGCAGTTGAAGAAGTAGGACTTTTTTATCCTCCAGATCCTGCTAGTGAAGAGTACTCAACTTTGGGTGGAAATGTAAGTGAAAATGCTGGTGGTATGAGAGCTGCTAAATATGGTATTACAAAAGATTATGTAGTAGCTCTAAGAGCCGTACTTCCAAATGGAGATATAATCGTTGCAGGTAAAAAAACCATAAAAGATGTTGCTGGTTATAACACAGCAGGAATTTTAATAGCAAGTGAAGGAACTTTGGCAGTTATTACTGAAATTACTTTAAAACTAATTCCAAAACCAAAACATAAACAAACATATATGGGAGTTTTTCCAAGCGTTAATAGTGCTATGACAGCTGTTTTTAAATCTTTGGCAAGTGGTGCAAATCCTGTTGCTATGGAGTTTTTAGATGCTCTTGTAATAAAAGCATTAAAGCAAAAATTTCCACATATTAGCTTACCAGAAAATGCTGGTGGAATTTTAATAGGTGATGTTGATGCTTCAAGTTCGGCTGAAATTGACGAGCAATTAAATATTTTAAGAGACTCTTTTAAAGAAAATGGCTCTATTGATTTTATTGTTGCAAAAGATGAAGAAGAGGGTAAAAAACTATGGTTTGCAAGAAGAAATGCAAGTCCAGCAACTATGGTTTATGGTACAAAAAAACTAAATGAAGATATAAGTGTACCACGAAGCAAACTTCCAGAAGCTTTAGATGAGATTTATAAAATTGGTGAAAAATATGGTTTCCAAGTTCCTTGTTTTGGACATGCTGGAGATGGAAATATCCATGTAAATGTTATGGTAAAAGATAAAACAAATGAAAAAGAGATGGCTGATGGACACAAAGCTATTGAAGAAATTTTCCAACTTGTTGTTGATATGGGTGGAACTTTAAGTGGTGAACACGGTATTGGTATCTCAAAAGCTCCTTTTATGAATATTGCATTTACAGAAGCTGAGATGAATTTGTTTAGAAATATCAAAAAAGCATTTGACCCAAATAATATTTTAAACCCTTTTAAAATGGGATTATGAATTGATAAATGGTAAAATTGGAATTGTAAAGAAAATAATATCTAGTGTTGATTCATTTTTTAATGATGACACTACATATTATGCAGCTAGTCTTAGTTTTTTTACAATATTTTCCATTTTGCCAATTATCGCTCTAGGAATTGCAATAATATCAAGCTTTCAAGAATTTGACTCATATTTGGAAGTTTTTACAAATTTTTTATTTGATTTTTTAAATCCAACACACTCAAATGAAATAGTTGATAGTTTAAAAAAATATATTTCAAACTCTAACCAATTGGGATTTATTGGTATTTTATATATGCTTTTTGTATTTATAATGTTTTTTAAAGATTATGATTATATTGTAAATAAAATTCATGAAACACATAGAAGAGCTATATATAAATCTTTTTTTATATATTTAGTGCTTTTTATTATTTTTCCTGCTATCTTTGTATTAATAAGCTATGCCAACTCTTTTCATGAAAATAGTTTGTTTAAATTAGTTTCTAGTTTTATATTTACATGGTTCATATTTTTCTCTATTTTTAAATTAAGTATAAACAAAAAATTATCAACAAAAGCTATAATAATTTCTAGTTTTTCAACCCTTTTTGTACTTTCTGTAACCAAAAATCTATTTATTTATTATGTTGTGTACAATAAGACATACAGTACAATTTACGGCTCTTTGGCTACATTATTATTCACATTTTTATGGATATATATATCTTGGATTATATATTTATATGGAGTAAAAATGTGCCATAGATTAAATATGAAATTTACAAAATAATTTTATAAAAATTCAGCTTTACAAATTTTACTTAACTCTTTATTTGCTTCAAATATTTTGGCTCTAATATCTTTGTATCCAAAGCTTTTAAGTCTTTTTGTATGTTTTTCTAAATATCTTTTAGCATTTTCTAAATCTTTAAAATAGTAAATTCCACCAGCTGTTTTTTCATTTTTATTTTCTGTCCAAATTTTCCATAAAAGCCCATCTTCAGAAGCAATATCTTTTGCTAAATCTGTAAAAGCTTCACTAAACTCTTTTCCAAAAATTCCATCGTGTGGAAAATCTACTTGTAAAATATATGCCATTTTTGTTCCTTTTTTTGCCTATTTTTACTATATTTTGGCTTAAAAAGGAGTTTTAATTTTATTATATTTTTTAACTCCTTTTGATATAATCTTGACAATAAAATAGTAATTGATGGTGTCAAT
>JBDHWU010000037.1:0-13001 GCA_039810345.1 Aliarcobacter sp.
TCAAGAAGTAAGAAATCTAGCTTCACGAAGTGCAGAGGCTGCAAGAGAGATTAAAAATATAGTTGAACAAGCAACATCAAAAGCAAATGAAGGTAAAGATATAGCAAATGAGATGATAGAAGGATATAAAGGTTTAAATGACTCTATTAAATCTACAATAAATCTTATTTCTGATATTGAAATGTCAAGTAAAGAACAATTAACTGGAATTGAACAAATTAATGATGCTGTAAATCAACTAGACCAACAAACTCAACAAAATGCAAGTATTGCAACTCAAGCAAACGATATAGCAATTAGCTCTGATAAAATTGCTAAATTAATAGTTGAAGATGCAAATAAAAAAGAGTTTAATGGTAAAAATGAAGTTCGTGCAAAAGCTATAGAGACACATCAAAAACAATCAACTACTCATATAATAAACACAAAAGCAAAAAGTAGTGTAAAATCACAAACTATAACAAAACCCACAAATAGTGTAAAAGATAATAGTAAAGATGATGAGTGGGAAAGCTTTTAAAACTCTCAAAGGTTAAACCTTTGGGAGCTTTTTAGCTCTTCTAAAATTTTTCTTAGCTCTTTTTTTTCATCAAGTAGTTTTTTAATTAAAATATCTTTCTCATCTTCAAGATTTAAAATATTTTTTTGTTCTAAAATATTTCCGAAATAAAAAATAAAAAGAGAATTACTTTCATCATATTTTAAATCTTTTAACTCAATTGTTAATTGTGGCTTATCATCTCCTAAGCCATTTATCAAAACTATTTTTTCAAATTTGTGTATTTTATAAACTATTTTATCATCCAAAAAGCTTATATCTAAAAGCTCTTTTTTCCAATACAAGCTAGATTTTTTCTGTAAAGAAGTTTGTTTTTTAGAAAGAATATTTTCAAAAATCTCTTTATTTATTGATAGTTTTAGTTGTTTTTTCATTTTAAATTATTTAAAAAAATATCAAGATCTTTATTTATCTCTTCTATTAAAATACCATCTTGTAAAGCACCTTTTTTTACAAAGCCTTTATAAATCTCTTCAATTTGATTATTTTCCAAAACCTTATATACAAAATAGCTATTTATAGTATCATCTTTTATTGAAAAAAATTGTCTAAATGAACCATTTGAGTCATTAATTAAAGGAATTTTTGAATCTTTATACATATTTTCCAACTCTTTATCAACTGCAATATTTTTTATAAGCCAAGGAGTTTTTGATATATTTGCAATAAGTGTAATATTTTTATCTGTTCTTTTATACAACTCTTTAAAAACTGCCAAAGAGTCATGATTTAAAACAATAATATAACTATTTTTCAGAAACAAACTATTTTTATTAAAATCTTTTGCAATAATTTCAAAGTTTTTGGGAAGATTATTTGCCATTTTTATACTGTTTTCTATTTTTTGACTATTCTCTTTTGGGATTGTAAGAAAAACCAATAAAGCAAAACCAACAACTCCTAAAAAAATTATTTTTAAAATATTTTTCACTTTTTTCCTTTGCTATTTATTTTTTTTGCCCATCTTACAAATAGTCTAAAATTCTCTATTTCTTCAGGCATTTTTTTATTATTTATTACAAATTCAACCAAAGTTTTTGCCAAAAATGGAGCCAATACAAAAGCCCTTCCTCCAACTCCATTTAGCGTATATAGGTTTGGAATTAGTTCTAAATTTTCATTTTTTATATGTGTTCCATTTTTTATATGTGGATATTTTAAAAAACTTTTTTGGCTATCGACCAAGTTTCCAACCATAGGAAAGTAATCAACACTAGAAGCTCTAGCACCAATTTTTACATCAATAACTTCAATATTTTCAAGCTTTTTTATACTATTTGCTTTTTTTAACAGTTTTTCAATATCTTCTTCTATTATTTTTTTTGTTTTTTCATTATGAATTAAAAGATTTATATTTTTACAATCCAAATTATACGAGCTATCTTGCATATCTTCAAAAAATCTATTATGTGTTGCACCAATAGATATTTTTTCTTTTCCATCTTGTTTTATACTTTTGGATAAAGAACACTCTTTGTGATAATTTACATCAACTTTTGTGGAACTTAGAATATCTATTTTTTGACCCCAAACAGCTCTTATATCAAAATATTGCTCATCTATTAATTTTATATTTGCACCTGTAGCTAAAAAAAGTTTTGAAGCTAAAAATTCATCATTTATTTTCCATTGTTCGTCTATTTGCTCTATACTTTTTACTTCATAATCAAAAAGTTTATCAACATCTTTTGATAACTCTTTACAAACATCATAAGATTTAATCGTACTTCCAATTGGGAAAAAATATCCATCCTCTTTTTTCTCAAAATCAAAATCCATATATGGAATATAATTTTGAAATTTCTTTTCATCTTCAATATTTTTTGGAATTCTAATTGTCCCACAATTTGTAAGCAAATGAGAAAAATTGTTTTTGTAAAAATCTATAGAAAATTTTAGAGATTTTGAAACTAAACTTTTAAATTTATTATCTATCCCCAACAAAGGAGACAAAAAAGCACCAGCTGCTCCACTTGCGCCAAATGCAACATCACTATTTTTATCAATTAATAAAATATTTTTTGAGTAAAAACTCAAAAAATATGCCAATGAACAGCCTGAAATTCCTGCTCCAATTATTATAAAATCATATTTTTTCATGTTTATAGTATATTATTATTAAATAAAAGTTTTTCTTAAAATAATCAAGGTAAAATAATAATTATATTTTTATAAGGCAATACATGAAAATTTTAGTTACAGATGATTCAAAAATGGCTAGAAAAATGGTTTTAAAAACCCTTGAAGATAGCTTAAATATAGATTATGAAGTTTTAGAAGCGACAAATGGTCAAGAAGCTGTTGATTTATACAAACTTCACAAGCCACAACTTGTTTTTATGGATTTAACTATGCCTATAATGGATGGATTTGAAGCTTTAAAAAACATTAAAGAGTTTGAAAATAGTGCAAATGTTGTTGTAGTTTCAGCAGATATTCAAAAACATGCAATTGAAAAAGCTTTAGAATTAGGTGCTTTAAATTTTATAAAAAAACCAATAGATTCAACAAAATTACAACAAATTTTAAACAAAATATTAGCATAAAGAATAAAAATGAGCCAAATAGTATTAACAGAAGATGAAAAAGATTGTTTACAAGAGCTTATGAATATAGCTTATGGAAATGCAACAGCTGCTATAACGGAGATTTTAAATGCCTTTGCTAGACTAAGTATTCCAAAAATACAAATAATTGATGCAAGTAATTTAAAAACATATCTTTCAAATGAGTTAAATTTACAAAAAGAGCATCTAGTTGCACTTCAACAAATAAATGGGACTTTAAGTGGAGAAAATATGTTTGTAATAGATAAAAACTCCGCTATAAATATGGCTAAAAAATTTGCTCTAGTAGATGCTAATATAAATGATGAAGAGATTTGCGATATTACTCTTGAAGTTACAAATATTTTATCATCTTCAACGATTAGTAAATTAGCAGAAGATATTGAAACTAGTGTATCTTTTTCAGCTCCTAGTATTAAAATTATTAAATCTATTGATGAATTAAATAATATTTTTATAAACCAATATGAAAAAGTAATAATAATCTCTACAAAACTAGAATTTATAGATTTAAATATATCTGGAGAGCTATTTATTCTTACAACAGATAACTCAATTCTTTTTATCAAAGAGAAATTAAATAAAATTTTGGATGAGCTGTGAGCAATATATCATTAAGCAAATTTGATGCTATTTGTAGCACAGTAGATAATGGGATTATACTTTTAAACAAAAATTTAGAAGTTGAATTCTGGAATAGATGGCTTGAAATTAGAACAGGAATTTTAGCTAATGATATAGTTGGAAAGAAACTATCTGATTTCTATTTAAATGTTGATGAAAATCGATTAAATAGAAAAATTATTACAGCTTTAAAATTAAATTCACCAACTTTTTATACTCCTCAAACAAACAATTTTCTTATTAATATTGAACTTTCAAAAGTAGCAGATAAAGTTTTTGATAATATGAGACAAAGTATTACAATTACTCCTTTAGATATTGAAAATGGCTTGGTGATTTTATATATTTATGATGTTACTATGCTTTGTGAAATTAATCATAAGCTTCAAAATACAAAAGATGAATTATTGGAAAAAAATGAAGAGATGAGCCTCATTTTTGATACAACAATGGAAGCTATTTTATTATTTAAAGATGAAGAAGTTGTAAATTGTAATAAAATTGCACTTGATTTGCTTCATAAAGAAGATAAAAGTGAACTAATTGGAAAAAATTTTAATCAAATTATCTATGATAAAAATAGTATTAATAAAATAGATATTAAACCAATTGAAACAACTATTTTAAGAGATGACAAAAGTAAATTTGAAGCAATTATTAACATAAAAAATACAACAATAAATAATCAAGCATTTAAGATTTTAACAATAGTTAATATTGATGAACTAAAGAAAAAAGAGTCATTACTAGCAGAGCAATCAAAATTAGCAGCCATGGGAGAGATGATAGGAAATATAGCTCATCAATGGAGACAACCTTTAAATATAATCTCAATCGCAGCTTCTAGCTTAAAATTAAAAAGAGATTTAAATACTTTAGAGAGTAATGATTTAAAAGAATCTTTAGATTTAATCTTAAAAACAACTGAACATTTATCAAATACAATAGATACTTTCAATGACTTTTTCAAACAAAATAAAGAAAAAGAGCTTTTTAATTTAAAAGAAAATATTCAAAATAACCTTACACTATTTGATTCCTATCTAAAAGAGTTTGATATTGAAATTTTGTTGGAATTAGAAGAAAATATTAATATTTATGGTGTTGCTAATGAATTTTCACAAGCATTTATTAATATATTAAATAATGCAAAAGATGCTTTGGTTTCAAATATAGAAGAAAATATGCCTAGACTTATAAAAATTAAGGCTAGAAAAAATAGCAGAAATATTCAAATAACTATCATGGATAATGCCCTAGGAATAAGCAATGATATAATAAATAAAATATTTGAACCATATTTTACAACAAAACACAAATATCAAGGTACAGGTCTTGGGCTTTATATGACAAGACAAATTATAATTTCAAGTATGAAAGGTGATATTACTGCCGAAAATTCATATTTTATTCATAATAAAACTCAGTACTTTGGAGCAAAATTTATAATAACACTTCCGCTAAACCTTGATTGACTTTGACTCAAGGTTTGTGCTATAATCCCACTTTAAAAATTAAAATATTTTTTATTAGGATAAAAAAATGGCAAAAAGTTTATATGAAACACTAGAAGTTAATGAAAATGCAAGTGCTGAAGAGATTAAAAAAGCTTATAGAAAACTAGCAAGAAAATATCATCCCGATGTAAACAAAGATCCTGCTGCTGAAGAGAAATTCAAAGAGATAAATGCAGCTTATGAAGTTTTGAGTGATGCTACAAAAAAACAACAATATGACCAATATGGCGACTCTATGTTTGGTGGACAAAATTTTAGTGATTTTGCAAAAAGCCAAGGAGGAAGGGGTGTTGATTTAGATGAAATTTTAAGACAAATGTTTGGTGGAGGAGCTGCTGGTTTTGGTGGTGGGTTTAGACAAAGTGGGTTTGGTGGATTTGGCTTTGATGAACCAGATTTAGATACACAAGCTCAAATTACAATACCTTTTGATGTCGCTATTTTAGGAGGAAAGCAAAATATCTCTTTAAATGGAGACTCTTTTGATATTAAAATTCCAGAAGGCATTGAAGATGGGCAAAAAATAAGAGCAAAAGGAAAAGGTAAGTCATATCAAGGTAAAAGAGGTGATTTAATTATAAAAGTAAATGTTTCACCTAGCAATGAATACAAAAAAGATGGTTCAACTTTGACAAAACAGTTTGATATACCACTTAAAACTGCATTATTTGGCGGAAAAATTGAAATAAAAACAATTCATAAAGATATTACTTTAAAAGTACCACAAAATACAAAACAGGGTCAAAAATTTAGAGTAAGAGAATTGGGAGTATTAGATAGAAAAACAAAATTAAAAGGAGATTTATTCCTTGAAGCAAATATAATTTTACCTAGAACTGAAGATTTAAGCCCTGAGTTAATTGAACTATTACAAAAAGAGTTAAAAGATAATTAGGAATTAATATGGAAAAAAATAGCTATATAGAGCCTGTATATTTAATCTCAGCAGTTGCTGAGATTTTAAATATTCATCCTCAAACTCTTAGACAATATGAAAGGGAAGGTCTTATAAAACCTAGTCGTACAAATGGTAAAATAAGATTATATTCACAAAAAGATATAAATCATATAAAATATGTTTTAACTTTAACAAGAGATTTAGGAGTTAATCTTGCTGGTGTTGATATTATTTTACAACTAAACCAAAAAATTGAAGAGCTAGAAAGCGATTTATTAGCTTTCAAAAATAAATTTAATTCAACTTCTAGTCTTAGTGTAGTTCCAAACGAAAAAGCATTAACTATTCAAAAAAGCTCTTTAAAACTAGTAGTTGTAAAAGAGAGCAAATAAAAATAGAATTTAAAACTACATATAATTAAAAATTTAGTTTCTAAACTCTATTTTTAATAAATTTTTAATTATTAAATCCTTTTTTACTTCAATATTATTTTGTATATTTCCTATATTTGAACTTGTCTGAAGATAATTTTGTATATAAAAAATACCTTTATATCCTAGACAATATGCAGTTTTTATTATTGTATTTATATCATCTTCATCTAATAAAGTGCCATTTATTGTAGTTCTTAGCTCAAAATTAAAATTTGTTTCTATTAGGTATCTTAGAGTATTTAAAAATTCATCATAAGAATTTTTTTTTGTAATATATTCAAATTTATTTTTTGGTGCTTTAAAATCAAGAGATATAAAATCTACTAATTTACTTTCTATTAAATTCTTTATTCTATTAAAATTTACACCATTTGTATCAAGTTTTATCTTAAAATCCATTTTTTTAAGCTTTTTGCAAAATGGCTCTAAATCGTGCATTGTAGCTTCTCCACCACTTAAAACAACAGCAGTTAGAAGATTTTTTCTACTATTTAAGAACTCTAATATTTCATTATGCGAATATCTTCCTTGTTTAGAGAAAACTATATTATCATTATAACAATAACTACAAAGAAGATTACAAGAAATATGCCAAACTATACAGGCTAGTTCGCCTGTATAATCTGTAGTAGTAAATTTTGTATAATCATAAACAATCTTTTTGCTCAACAAACTGTTTTCTTTGTCTATGTTCACCTTTTTTTCCTATATTAAAACTTTCAACTGGTCTATGGTAACCCATAACTCTAGTATATACTATACATTTATTTCTTTTTTCCATATTTTTCTCAAGCAATTTTATTTTTTCCATCTTTTAACTCCTTTTGTATAATTTCATCATCACATTTTGGGCAATACTCATGCTCACCCACCAAATACCCATGAACTGGACACACACTAAATAGCGGTGTAATAGTAATATATGGTAATCTAAAGTTTGAGATTACATTTTTTACTAGTTTTTTACAAGCAACACTACTTGAAATTTTCTCTTTCATATACAAATGAAGCACTGTTCCACCCGTATATTTACACTGCAGATCATCTTGAAGACTTAAAGCTTCAAATGGGTCATCAGTATAATCAACAGGTATTTGTGATGAATTTGTATAGTAATTATTTTCTTTTGTTCCAGCTTGAATAATTTTTGGATACCTTTTTATATCCTCTTTTGCAAATCTATAAGTTGTTCCCTCTGCTGGAGTTGCTTCAAGATTGTATAAATTCCCTGTTCTATCTTGATACTCAAGCATTTTTGTTCTCATAAAATCAAGTATTTCTAAAGTAAACTCTATTCCTTTTTGGCTTGACATATCAATATTTTCATCTTCAAAAAAGTTTTTTAACATCTCATTCATACCATTTACACCAATAGTTGAAAAGTGGTTATTAAAGTGTGGTAAATATCTTTTTGTATAAGGATAAAGACCTCTATCATACATACTTTGCACAAAAACTCTTTTTTTCTCTAAGCTATCTTTTGCCAAATCCATAAGCTCTTCAATTCTATTATAAAGTGCTTTTATATCGTTTTTGTATAAGTATCCAAGCCTTGCCATATTAATTGTAACTACCCCAATACTTCCTGTCATCTCTGCACTTCCAAAAAGTCCACCACCCCTTTTTAAAAGCTCTCTTAAATCAAGCTGTAATCTACAGCACATGCTTCTTACATGTCCTGGTTTATAGGCTTCATCATTTGCTATAATATTTCCTTGTTCATCTTTTTTATATTGACTTCCTACAAAGTTTTGAAAATATGAGCTTCCTATTTTTGCAGTGTTTTCAAAAAGAATATCTGTATTTTCTCCATCCCAATCAAAATCTTCAGTTATATTTACTGTTGGAATTGGAAAAGTAAATGGCTGACCTGTTTTATCCCCTTGCGTCATTACTTCATAATAAGCTTTGTTTATAGCATTCATCTCTTTTTGAAAGTGCTTATATGTAAGCTCTTCAAAAGAGTTTACGCCCCTACTTTTTGCCTCTTTTAAAAGTTCACTATCTTTTAAATCTTTTAGAAGGTGTTTTTGATTGCGTGTTGGAATTTGATCTTTTAAATCAACTGGAACCGTCCAATCTATTGTAATATTTGTAAATGGACTTTGCCCCCATCGTGCTGGAACATTTAAATTATATATAAAACTTCTAATAGCCTTTTTTATCTCATTAAACTCCAATTTATCTTTAAAAACATAAGGAGCTAAATATGTATCAAAAGAGCTAAATGCTTGAGCTCCTGCCCACTCACTTTGAAGTATTCCTAAAAAGTTAGCCATTTGACCTAAAGCTTCTCTAAAGTGATTTGGAGCTTTGCTTTCAACTCTTCCTCTTACCTCATTAAACCCTTCATCAAGTAAAACTCTAAGACTCCATCCTGCACAATAAGCACTAAGACAATCTAAATCGTGAATATGAATATCTGCATTTCTATGTGCATAGCCTTGCTCTTTTGTATATATTTTATCAAGCCAATAGTTTGCTATTAATTTTCCTGCACTATTATTTATAAGTCCTGCATGTGAGTAACCTGTGTTCGAGTTTGCTTTTATTCTCCAATCAGTTCCATTTATATACTCTTGTATAGTTTGAGTAGAGTTTACATAAGTTGTATCCTCATTTAAACCTAAAATCTGCTCTCTTTGAATTTTATGAAGATGTCTATAAAGCATAAAGCTTTTCATAACTTCAAAATGTTCACTTTTAAATAGCTCTTTTTCAATGCAATCTTGTATCTCTTCAACAGCATTTATATTTTTTGATTTTATTTCAAATAAAACTGAAAAAAATATTGATTTATCATAATCTTTATTTACACTTTTAAAGGCTTTTTTTATAGCATCTTCTATTTTGAAAGCTTCAAATTTCTCTTTTTTACCATCTCTTTTTAAAATCTCAATTTGCATCATATTTTCCTTTATTTAAAACCTTGAAATTCTAAAAAATAAGCTCTTAATAGCACATAACTAATATTGTCACTAAAGTGTCATTTAAAAAAACATTAAGCAAAAACTTAAGTGTTTATAAAGATAAATTAACTAAAATGTTTGTTTTTAATCCATAAATGAGGAAAATAGTATGAGACACTTCTTAAGCTTAATGGACTTCTCAAAAGAGGAGATTTTAGATATTTTAGCTTTAGCAAAAAAGATAAAAGATGATGCAAAAGCTGGTAAACACAAAGATTATATGCCTAAAAAAATATTAGGTATGATTTTTGAAAAAAGTTCAACAAGAACTAGAGTTTCATTCGAAGCTGGTATTTATGAGCTAGGTGGTGTTGGACTATTTTTATCATCAAATGATATTCAACTAGGTCGTGGTGAACCTATGAAGGATACTTCAAGGGTAATTTCAAGAATGGTTGATATGGTAATGATTAGAACTTATGAACAAGAAAAACTTGAAGAGTTTGCAAGATACTCAAAAGTTCCAGTTATAAATGGACTTACAGATAAACTTCATCCAATTCAACTAATGGCTGATTATCTTACAATTATGGAAGAAGGACTTGATAAAAATTTAGTAGTAGCATATATTGGAGATGGAAACAATATGGCACACTCATGGCTAAATATGGCAGCAAAACTGGGATTTGAACTTAGAATTGCAACTCCAAAAGCTTATCAAGTAGATAAAGATATTTTAGAAGCTGCACTAAAAGAAGCAAAAAAATCTGGAGCAAAAATTACTACAGGTTTTGACCCAAAAGAAGCAGCAAAAGGTGCAACTGTTATTACAACAGACACATGGATTTCTATGGGCCAAGAAGCTGAAAAAAATATGAGAATAAAAGACTTTAGCGGATTTATAGTTGATGAAGATTTAATGAAATTAGCGAATAAAAAAGCAATTTTCCTACACTGCTTGCCTGCATATAGAGAGTATGAAGTAAGTGAAGCTGTTCTTGAAGGTTCTCAAAGTAGAGTTTTCCAAGAGGCTGAAAATAGACTTCATGCACAAAAAGGTATTATGGTTTGGTTAGACAAAAGAAGAGATGGCAAAGATGAAGCCAAAAAAGATAAGAAAATTGAAAAAGAAAAAAAACCTAAGAAAGATAAAAAATGATAGATTTTGAAAAGTTTGTAAAATACTCAAAACCAGGTCCGCGATATACTTCATATCCAACAGCACCAGAGTTTAGCGAAAGTTTTACAAAAGAGGATTTAATAAACTATTTTAAAAATCAAGATGATAAGAGGAGTTTATCTTTATACTTTCATCTTCCTTTTTGTAGAAGTGCTTGTTATTTTTGTGGTTGTAATACAATTTTTACCTCTAAAGAAGATAAAAAAACAAGATATTTAAGCTATATAATAAGAGAACTTGATATTTTAAAAAAACATCTAAACACAAAAAGAGTTGTAAGCCAAATGCACTTTGGTGGTGGAACTCCTACATTTTTTTCATCATCACAACTAAATGAATTAATTTCTAAAATAAAAGAGGTTTTTCCAAATTTTGACCCTAATGCTGAAATATCTTGTGAAGTGGACCCTAGATATTTTACACAAGAACATATGGATGTGCTTAAAAAAGGTGGCTTCAATCGTCTTAGTTTTGGTGTTCAAGATTTAGATGAGACTGTACAAAAAACAATTCATAGAATTCAGCCATTTGAATTAACAAAAAATGTTATAAAAATAGCTAGAGATGCTGGAATAAAATCTATAAATACAGATTTAATCTACGGTTTACCACATCAAACAAAAGAGAGTTTCAAAAATACTTTAGAACAAATGCTAACACTTAGTCCTGATAGATTTGCAGTGTTTAACTATGCTCATGTGCCGTGGCTTATGAAAACTATGAGAAAATTTGATGAATCAACTTTTCCAAGCCCAAAAGAAAAATTAGAGATGCTAAAATTTACTATTGATTTTTTTACATCAAATGGTTATAAAATGGTAGGAATGGATCACTTTGCAAAGCCTGATGATGAACTATTTAAAGCTATAGAAAAAGGTGAACTTCATAGAAATTTCCAAGGATACACTACAAAAGGTGGAGCTGATTTAATTGGAGTTGGAGTTACTTCTATTGGAAATGGTGTTGATTATTATGCACAAAACTTTAAAGAGCTTGAAGAGTGGGAAAATGCAATAGATAAAGGGGAATTACCTGTATTTAAAGGTTATAAACTTTCAAATGATGATATGTTAAGACAAGATGTTATTATGGAGCTTATGAGCAATTTTTCTCTAAATATCAAAAAAATAGAAGATAAATTCAAAATAAACTTTAAAGAGTATTTTAGTGATGCATTAAATGCTTTAAAAGAGTTTGAAGATGCTGAACTTTTAAAAATTTGTGAAGATAAAATTGATATAAACCATACTGGTTCTATGCTTATACGAAATATATGTATGCCTTTTGATGCTTATTTAAACAATATTCCTGAAGAAAAGAGAAGATTTTCTAAAACAATTTAAGAAGTAAATTATTTTACTTCTTAAATTGTTTAAATTTGTATTTTGCTTTTTTATATAAAAATCATTATTTATTATATTTTTTCAATGGTTGCTAATCAAAAAATTACTTAATTCAAACAGTGAAGTTTGCCAATCTTCATTAAAAATATCACTCTCCATAACTTCTGATTTTAAATTTCTTGCTAAAAGTGTTGCAAGTTTTTCATCATTTGAATAACAATATAAAAGCTTATTTATATCACTATTTTCATAAGTTTTATTTAAATTTTTAAGTTCAAGAGTTGAAAAAACTTTTTTATCTTTTCTAATAACTTCTAGCCTAAATCTATTTGCAAAATAATCCCAGTGATTTTCTATAGCATAAAAGCTATTTATACTACTTTTATTTAGATTTTGAAGTATTTTTAAGAATATTGCATCAACTTCATCTATAAATTCTTTATAATTTTTTTCATAATACTTTTTATTTAAAATATCATATCTGCTAAAAGTTTCAAAAATATTTTTTGCAATATCTTTTATAACAAAAGGATCAGTCCAAATATATGGATTATTTCCTATTTTCTCAATATTACTTGATAAATCAACAATTTGAATCTTGTCATTATTTTGTTTTAGAAGTTTTGCATATCTATTTTCTATATCCATACCAAAATGGAAAAATAATTTTGAGCTTGATAGTTTTTTTATTTCAGATGGAGATATTTCAGTATAGTTATTTGTAAATCTATGAGTTATTTCTACTATATCCGCCTCTTTTTTTGCAATTTTTTTTACAATTGCACTTTCAAGAGGAAAATATGTAGTTATTTGCACTTTTGCAAATAAAAATAGTGGAAAGATTAATAAAATTAAAAATCTTATCACTATTAGTTCTTTTTTATGCGTCTGCTTGTTTTCTAACTCTTATATGAAGCTCTTTTAATTGAGTTTCATCTACATCTGATGGAGCTTGAGTTAATAAACATTG
>JBDHWU010000038.1:0-11611 GCA_039810345.1 Aliarcobacter sp.
GAGCTGGTGAAGGGAGTCGAACCCCCGACCTGCTGATTACAAATCAGCTGCTCTAGCCAACTGAGCTACACCAGCACCATAAAATTACAAAATGGTGGCTCGAGACAGAATCGAACTGTCGACACAAGGATTTTCAATCCTTTGCTCTACCGACTGAGCTATCGAGCCTTCCAAATTGGAGTGCAATTATACAAAGAGTATTATTAATTTTCACTTAAATTTAATACAAATTTTTTAAATTCATCTCCTCTATGTGCATAAGATTTAAATTGGTCTAAAGATGCTGCTGCAGGAGATAATATCCCAATACTGTTTTCTTTAAGATTTTTATCAATATATTTTACAGCTATTTCTAGTATATTACACTCTACAACTTCAATATTATATTTCTTACAATATGATACTACTCTTTTTACATTTGAACCTATAGCATAAACATTTACATCTAAACTCTCAAGTTCAATAAATAATGGTTCAAGTTCTGCACCTTTATCATCACCACCTAATATTATATGTATATTTTTATCTTTATATGGAACTAGTGCATTTATAGTTGCATCATAGTTTGTTGCCTTACTATCATCAATCCATAATCTATTTTTATAATCTCTAAACTCTTCAACTTTATGTTTATCAATTTTATATGAGTTTATCATGTCATAATCAATATCATCAAAAAGAATCTTTCTTGATATTATTGCCATAATAGCGTCTAGTAAAAATGGTTCGTTAAACTCTATTTTATTTTTATCAATATTAAAATATCTGCATAAATCATCGCTACAACTATAATATATAGTATGTGCTTCTGTTTTTTTGTCTTTAAACTCAACTGGAATTATTGCAATATCATTCTCACACATAAATTCAAGAGGTTTTAATTTTGCTAATTTATACTCTTCAAAACTTCCATGCCATGTTATGTGATCTTCAGTTACAGGAAGGAGAATATAAATATTTGGTTTTGCTATTTTTGTGTAGTGTAAAGTAAAAGATGAAGTTTCAAGTATCCAAATTTTTTTATTTTTATCAAGTCCGCTTATTGGAACTCCAATATTTCCACCATATACTGAACCAAATTTTTCTAATAAATGCTGACACATTTGAGTAGTTGTTGTTTTTCCATTTGTTCCACTAATCCAAATAGTAAAAGGCATATCATCATAAAACAAATCATAATCACTTGAAATATTTTTTGAATTAAGAACTAACTTATTATTTGGAGGAATTCCAGGACTTACAATAGTTAAATCATTTGAATTTTTATCAAAATTTTCAAAATCACCATCATCGAAAAGCTCTGCACTTGGAAACCTTTTTTTTAATGCAAGTGCAGTTTTTCCTTTCCCTAAAATTCTTAATTTTTCTATATTTTTCATTGTTATCTCAACTTTAAACTTAATAGTGCAATAAGATTTGCCATGAATGATATAATCCAAAATCGTACAATTATTTTGTTCTCTTTCCAGCCTTTTTGTTCAAAATGATGATGAATAGGAGCCATAAGAAAAACTCTTTTTTGTCTTAATTTGTAAGAACCTACTTGAAGCATTACTGAAACTGTCTCTAAAACAAATATAAATCCAACAGCTAAAAGTAAAAGTTCAGATTTTGCCACAATTGCCATATATCCCATAAATGCTCCAAGTGGTAATGAACCACTATCCCCCATAAAAACTTCAGCCGGATATGCATTAAACCACAAAAAGCCAATCAAAGCACCAATAATAGCTGCTCCCATAACAGCTAATTCACCTGCAATGCTAATACTAGGAAGTAGTAAATAGTTTGCAAACCCTATATGTCCTACCATATAAACTAAAATAGATAAAGTTGTAAATGCCATAATTGAAGGAACTGTTGCAAGTCCATCAAGGCCAT
This sequence comes from Aliarcobacter sp., assembly GCA_039810345.1. Lineage (GTDB taxonomy): Bacteria > Campylobacterota > Campylobacteria > Campylobacterales > Arcobacteraceae > Aliarcobacter. The sequence goes on from JBDHWU010000038.1 coordinate 1,882, forward strand.
CTGTAAGATTAACTGCATTTGAAGAACCAACTATAACAAACATCCAAAAAACTATAGAAAAAACACCCATTTCAAAAATAGGATATTTATAAAAAGGTAAATATAAATCTGTTGTATGACCAAAATAAAAAAGTATAGAAACAACTATTCCTGCACTAAAGAATTGTAAAAGTAACTTCATTCTAGCACTTAAACCTGCACTATTTTTTGCCTTACTAATTTTTTTATAATCATCTTGAATTCCAATAAGTGAAAAAAGAGCTAAAGTAGCAAGACCACCAACAATATAAAAATTATTTAACTTTGCTGTTAGAATTGTAGCAATTATTGTAGAAAATATAAATACAATTCCTCCCATAGTTGGAGTTCCTGCTTTAACCTTATGAGCTTCAGGAGCTAATTCATAAATTGGTTGAGATGCTTTTTTTGCCCTAGCCCATTTTATAAACTTTGGCATTAAATACATAGTTAAAACAAAAGCTAAAAAAAAGCTAATTCCTGCACGAACCGAAATATACTGAAAAATGTTGATTTCTAAATGTCTGTAGAGCCAATAAAACAAAATTAAACCTTGAATTTGATATAATAATCGCGATTATAATATATTAAATATTTTAAAAGGTTTAAACAAATGAGTAATAAAACATTATTAATTATAACTGATGGAATTGGACATAATAGTTCAAATAACTTTAATGCTTTTTGCAATGCAAAAAAACCAACTTATGATTACCTTTTTTCAAATGTTCCTTATAGCCTAATTCATACTTATGGAGAGTATGTTGGATTACCAGAAAATCAAATGGGAAATAGTGAAGTTGGACATATGACTATTGGAAGTGGAAGAGTTTTATATCAGGATTTGGTAAAAATTCATTTAGCAATAAAAAATGACACTTTAAAAGATAATGAAATTATAAAAAATACAATAAATAGTTCAAATAATATTCATTTAATTGGTCTTGTAAGCGATGGTGGAGTTCACTCACATATTGATCACATAATTGCACTTGCTAAAATTTCACAAAATTTTGGAAAAAAAGTTTGGCTTCATTTAATAACAGATGGAAGAGATGTAGCACCAGATTGTGCAAAAATTTATATAAATCAAATTTTAGATATTTGTAATAATGATATAAAAATTGCAACAGTTGGTGGAAGATATTATGGAATGGATAGAGATAATAGGTGGGATAGAGTAAAACTAGCTTATGATTGTATGGTAAATGCAAACCCAAAAACTTCTAAATCTATTTTAGAATTTATTGATAGCTCTTATAAAGATGAGATTTTTGATGAATTTATTCTTCCTACTTCATTTGAAGGTTTTGAAGGAATTAAAGATAATGATGGAGTAATTTTTTGTAACTTTAGAAGTGATAGAGCAAGAGAGCTTTCTAGTGTATTTGCTAAAGATGATTTTAAAGAATTTTCTACAAAAAAATTAAACCTAAATTTAGCATCTATGACTCAATATGATAAAAATGTAAAAATTCCAGTAATTTTTACAAAAGATAATCCAACAAATACTTTAGCTGAAGTTATAGCAAATGCAGGATTAACTCAGCTTCATACAGCTGAAACTGAAAAATATGCCCATGTTACTTTTTTCTTTAATGGAGGAGTTGAAGAGCCATTTTTAAATGAAACAAGGGTTTTAATTCCTTCTCCAAATGTAGCAACTTATGATTTACAACCACAAATGTCAGCTCCTGAAGTTGGAAATGCTGTACGAACTGCTATGAAAAATGAGACTGATTTTATAGTTGTAAACTTTGCAAATGGTGATATGGTAGGACACACTGGAGTTTATGAGGCGGCAATTAAGGCCGTTGAAGCTGTTGATTATGAGTTAGGATTAATCTTTGAAGAAGCAAAGAAATCAAATTATAATATCATTTTAACTTCAGACCACGGAAATTGTGAAATGATGAAAGATGATGAAGGAAATATTCTAACAAATCATACGGTTGGTGATGTTTACTGCTTTATTTTTGCACCAAATGTAAAAGAGGTAAAAACAGGAAGTTTAAATAATATTGCACCAACAGTTTTAAAACTAATGGGCTTAGATATTCCAAAAGAGATGGATGAACCACTAATTTGATAGATATAAAAAAAATAAGAATTACTTCAAAAGATAAAACTCTTGTTGATATTGCTTTTAAAATAAACAATTCAACTGCATTAATTGGAGAGAGTGGTAGTGGAAAATCTCTCTCCTTAAAAGCTATTTTAAATCTTCTTCCAAGCTCTTTGAGTTTAGAAAAAGAGATAAATTGCGATTTTGAATTAGGTTTTAATACTATAGGATTTATTCCACAAAATCCATTCACTTCATTATCATCTATGACAAAAATAAAAAATCAAATATTTTGTAGTGATGAGAAAAAAGAAGAAACTTTCAAACTTTTAGACCTTCCTCTTGATATTTTAGAAAAATATCCATCTCAAATAAGTGGTGGGCAAACACAAAGAGTAGTTATTGCAATTGCGATTAGTCGTGATATAAAATTTCTTCTATTAGATGAACCTACAACAGCACTTGATTTTGAAAACAAAACAAATATTATTAATATAGTAAAAAATCTACAAGATAAACTAAATATTAAATTACTATTTGTAACTCATGATATTGAATCCATAAGAGATATATGTGAAGATATTGTGATTATTAAAAATGGAAAGGTTGTAGAATTTGGAAAAACAAGTGATATTTTAGACAATCCAAAAGACGAATATACAAAAAAACTTTTAGACTCAAGCTTTAAAAACAAAAAATTTAGGAATTAATATGATGAAATTCTTTATGAAACTTATTTTCGTACTCTCATTAATAGCTAGTATTGTATTAGCAGTTTATCTTTATGATTTATATGAAGAGATAAAAGATGATATAAATAGTGTTGTAAATTATAAGCCAAAACAAAGTACGCAATTTTTTGATAAAAATGGAAAACTTCTTGCAAATACTTTTAAAGACGAAAATAGAGAATATGTAAAATATGATGATATTCCTGCTCGTATTATTGAAGGACTTGTAGCTATTGAAGATACTCAATTTTTTGAACACTTTGGAATAAATCCAGATGCAATTAGTAGAGCAATTATAAAAAATATTCAATCTGGTGGATATAGTGAAGGTGCAAGTACATTAACTCAACAATTAATAAAAGTTTTAGTTTTAAATAGAGAAAAAAAGATTATTAGAAAAGTAAAAGAAGCTCTTTTAGCTATTAGACTTGAAACTATTCTTACAAAAGAAGAAATTTTAGAGCGATATTTAAATCATGTCTATTTTGGGCATGGATATTATGGAATAAAAACAGCTGCAAAAGGTTATTTTAAAAAGGAGTTATATGAACTTAGTTTAAAAGAGATAGCAATTTTAGTTGGACTTCCAAGAGCTCCTAGTTTTTATGACCCTACAAAAAATTTAGAAGTTTCTCTAGCTAGAGCTAATCAAGTAGTTACTAGACTTGATAATTTAGGTTGGATAAGTAAAGAACAATATGAGAAATCTATAAATGAGAAACCTGTTATTTTTAATCAAACTTTGACTCAAAATGTTGCTCCTTATGCTGTTGATTATGCAATAAATCAACTTTCAAATGATTTTCCAGAAATATTATCAGGTGGATACAAAGTATATTTAACAATTGATTTAGAAGCACAAGAAATCGCAAATGAAGCTATTAGAAAATCTTATGAAGAGTCTAAAAAAAGAGATTTTGACATTAGACAAGCTTCAAAAAATCAAGTTGATGAGAAATTTACAAAAGAATTAAATGCAGCAATGATTACACTTGAAAATAGTACTGGTAAAATTTTAGCTTTAGTTGGTGGAGTTGATTATCAAATTTCTGTATTTAATAGAGCTTTTCAATCTATTAGACAAGCAGGAAGCGCTATAAAACCATTTTTATATCAAATTGCTTTAGATGAAGGATATAATCCTGCTAGTCAATTATTTGATATTGGAAGAACATATACTTATAGAGAAAATGGCGTTCAAAAAGTTTGGCAGCCAAAAAATGCTGGAGGTAATTTTCAAGGAATTGTAAGCTTTAGAGACTCTTTAATTAACTCAAGAAATCTTTCTACTTTAAACTTAGTTACAGATATTGGAATAGGAAAAGTTGCAAACGAGCTTAAAAAATATGGTTTTAAAAATGTAAATCAAGATTTGTCTTTGGCATTAGGTTCTATGAATCTATCTTTAATTGAATATTCACAGGCATACACAGTTTTATCAAATAATGGAACAATGGTAAAACCGTATATAGTTGAGCAAATTATAGATAAAGATGGAAATGCAACAAACTTTGAACCAGAAAAAGTAGAAATTACAACTCCTGAACAAACATATCTTACAACATCTATCTTAAAAGATGTAATAGCAAGAGGTACAGGAAAAAGAGCAGCAGTTGCTGGAATTGAACTAGCAGGAAAAACTGGTACTACAAATGACAATATTGATGCATGGTTTTGCGGATATTCTCCATCTATTCAAACTATTGTTTGGTTTGGAAATGATGATAATACTCCAATGAGAAGAGCAGAAATGGGAGGAACAATAGCAGCTCCTGTATTCTCATATTTTTATAAAAAATATCTTGAGATTCATCCTGAAATTCCTAGAACATTTACAAAACCTAGTGGAGTTTATAGCGGAGAAATTGGTGGAAAAATTGAGCTTTATACAGATAAATCTCCATTACCAGATATTGATACACAAATTAATATAGAACAATCTGTCTCAAATCCAGATACGATGGAGTTTTAAAACTCTATCTTTTTAACATATCATCAACAATATTTTTTGCAGCATTTGGTTTAATAATATCTTTTAAACCAATGCTCATATCTTTTAAATTTAACTCGTTTAAAGTTTTTAAAAACAAATTTGCATCTAAATTATCTTCATTTTGCATATAGCATAATTTTTTATCCAAAAGAGCTTTTGCGTTATAATATTGATGATTTTTGGCTGCATACTTAAATGGAATAAAAAAGGCTGGTAAATTGTTTGCACAAAGTTCAAAAAGAGTTGATGCACCTGCACGACTTACACAAAAATCAGCTTCATACATTTTTTTTGCTATATCTTTAGAAAAATCAAAGACATCAGCTTCTATACCCAATTCATCGTATCTTTTTTTTACTTTTTCAAAATCATTTTTACCTGTTTGATGAATAATCTTTATACCTAAGATATCTAAATCTTTAGCAATACTCAATGCAAAGTTATTAATAGCACTAGCTCCTTGTGAACCACCAAAAAATGCTATTGTTTTAAGATTTTCTCTTATTCTACTATTACTGAAAAATTCATCTTTTACTGGATAATCTTTTATTGGAGAAAAATCAAAAAAGGATGAATATACAGCTGTTGCAAACTTCATTGTTTTTTGATTTAATGTTCCTAAAACAGAGTTTTGTTCGTGTATGAAGAATTTACAATCTCTTTTTAAAATAGCAGCAAATGATGCAGGTGCAGCAGAAAATCCACCAACACTTAAAACTATTTTCACATCATATTTATATAAAATACTTAAAGAGTAAAAAGCCTTTTTAATCATATTTATTAGAGATAAAACCTTAGAAAAACCGCTTTTATTTACTACACCACTTGTTTCTAAAAATATAGCATCTTTTAATCTATTATCATTTTCGAACCAAAGCTTATCTTGTCCACTAGTGCTTCCAATATATAAAATATTAAAACCCCTATTTTTAAACTCTTCAATAAAAACATCTGCAATTTTTAGGTGTCCACCTGTTCCACCTCCAGTTATTACAATATACTTAGCCATTTTGCCCCTTGAAATCTACTTTTATTGTTCTACTAATAGATAAAACTAACCCTATAGCAATAGACATGGCAAGCATCGATGAACCACCATAAGATAAAAATGGAACAGCAATTCCTTTAATTGGAATCATTCCTGAAATACCATAAGAATTTATAATAAAAGCCACAATAATCATTAAAGCAACACTAACTGTAAATAAGTGATAAATATTATTTTCAACTCTTCTACTTATTTTAAAAATTCTCCAAATTATCATTAATATTATAAAAGATATAAAGGCTAATCCAAAAAGCCCTAACTCTTCAGTAATTCCTGCTAAAACAAAATCTGTATGAACTTCAGATAGAAAGCCTAATTTAACATCACCCAACCCTATTCCTTGACCAAAAAAACCACCATTATTTATAGCTTTTAGAGAATATGAAACTTGATATGGTTCTGGTAAATCATCAATTCTTAAATATTGTTCAAAAGATGATGGTAAAACAGACAAAATACCATCTTGTACCATTGACCACCATGAATGTATTCTTTTAATTCTGTGTGGAGCTGCAATAATTAAACCAATAACCCCAATTACAGCTAAACCACCCAATGCTAAGAAAATTTTAAATGACCTATTTGCAAAAATAATCAAAACAACTAAAATTGCTCCCAAAAGCACAACTTGCCCTAAATCTTTTTGTAAAAATGCAATTATAAAAACAACAACCATAAAAAATAAAAAATATGGTGCAAGTAAAATAGTATCTCCTATTAAACCTTTTTTAGGCTGGTTTAAAACCTTTCTATTAAACGACCATGAGATAAAATACACAAATCCTATTTTAAAAAACTCAACAGGAGACAAAGAAAACCCTGGAAGCCTAATCCACCTATTTGCCCCACCTGATTCTGTAACTAAAAATCCAGGTAAAACTGGCATAACAACCATTAATCCAAAGAAAAATACGAAACAAAACATTCCAATCTTTCCTAAAATTTTTGATGGGTCTTTTTTTGATAAATACCACATTATTGCAATTGAGGTAACTCCAACAAAAAATTGTCTTAAGAAAAAATGATACCTTTCATAACCAAAAAATTCAACTGTATAAGCAGTCAAAGAATATGAAAATATAGTACTCATTATTACTAAAATTGACACCAAAATAAACAGTGAGTAATCGGCTTGTACCAAAATTTGGCTATTATTGTTTTGTTTAATATTGTTTTCGCTAAAATTCATATCTTATTATATAATATTATGGATAAATATGTCATCAAATAAAATCTTTGAAATTGATAATACTAAAAAAATTATAATTCTTTTTACTTTTATTTTTCTGTTTGTAGTACTTCTTTTAACTTCAATTTTTAGAACAGTAAATGATAAAAAGCATGATATCTCATTAAAAACTGAAAGAAAAGAGCTTTCTGTAAGAGGAGATGTTATAAGTCAAGATAATTTTAAAATTTCTACTTCAAAAAAACTATATCGTGCCGAAATAGATACAAGGCACATTGATCCAGAGAAAAAGGAGTTATTTTTAACTCTTTTTTCTATTTATAGCGGAGTTGATTATAAAACATTAAAAGCAAAATTACTTGAAGGAGAAAAAACTCCAGGAAATTTGGTTTTATCATATAGCATCAATTCAAGATCTGCCAAAAACTTAAAAGAGTTAGATTTTAAATTAGGGCAATTAGGTGTATTTACAGCTAGAATGCTAAATGGTTCAAAACTTGTAAAAAGATTAACAATTAGTGAAAGTGGAGAAAAAAGAGGTTTTGCTTATGGAAATACTTTAACGCCTGTTATTGGATATATCTCTAAATTTGAATCTGAAAATGGAAAAACAAAAGTAAATGGAGTAAAAGGTTTAGAAAAATTTTATAATACTTATTTAAATAATGTTGAAGATGGTATTTTAAGAGGGCAAAGAGATGTAATAAACTATGTTAATTTTGACCGTAATTCAGAAATGACACAAAGAGTAGATGGTGCAACATTAAACTTAAATATTCCACTTAAGCTTCAAAAAAACAATGAAACTACACTTGATAATCACAAGAAAAAGTTAAATGCTGACGAAATTATAGTTGCAATAATGGAAAGTCGTACTGGAAAAATTTTGACAATGGCTTCATCAAATAGATTTAATCCTGAAAATATAAAAAAAGAGGATATTCCAAACCTAAATGTGAATGCGGTAGAGTATCAATTTGAACCTGGTTCTGTTGTAAAACCAATTTCAATATCTTTAGCTATGGATAAAGGTTTAGTTAAAAAAAATGAGAGTTTTGCAGCTTACAATAGTGGAGGCGGTAAAGGAGCTTATCCTATTGGAAGATTTACAATAAAAGATGATCATAGATTTACAAAAAGCTATCTATCTTTAGACGATATAGTTATTTTTTCATCAAATATTGGAACATTACAAATTGCTCAAAGATTGTCTGGTCCAGAGTTTTTTGAAGGGATGAAGAAATTTGGCTTTGGTAGAAAAACAGGAATAGATTTACCATATGAAAAAAAAGGTTTAATGCCAAAGATATGGCAATTTTCTGCAAACGATAAAGATAAAAGAGATAATATTTTTAAAGCTACAGTCTCTTATGGACAAGGTATGACTTCAACCTTTATTCAACTAATAAAATCGTACTCTGTATTCAATAATGATGGAGCAATGGTAACTCCAAGAATTGTAGATTATATCACTTATAAAGGAGAAAAAGATAAGCCATTTGACTATAAACCTGAACAAGTAATTTCAAAAGCAACTGCCTTAGAGATGAAAAGAATGCTTGTTAAAACAGTTGATGAAGGAACAGGAAGAAGTGCTAGAATTCCAGGTCTTGAGATTGGAGGAAAAACTGGTACAGCACAAATTGCTAGGGGTGGAAAATATTTAAAAAAATATATTTCATCTTTTGTTGGATTTGTAAATGATGATAAAGGAAACTCATATACTATAGGAGTAACTGTATTCAATCCAAATTCAACTGGAGCAAATTGGTACTACTATTATGCTTCTCAATCTGCTGTTCCTGTATTTAAAGAGATTGTTCAAAATTTAGTTAAGTTAAATTACCTTTTCCCTAAAGAGGGTATAACTCAAGAAAAATAATAAAGGAAAAATATGTTTAGATTTAGAAAAGATTTAAAAACTTATGATTATTCTAGTGAAGAATTATCGAAATTCGAATATGCAAAAATAACTACTAATAAAGGTATTATCTGGATTAAATTATTTAATCAAGAGACTCCAAATACAGTTTCAAATTTTGTAACTTTAGCCAAAGATGGTTTTTACGATGGCTTAAATTTTCACAGGGTAATAGCTGGTTTTATGGCACAAGGTGGATGTCCTGATGGAACTGGTGCAGGTGGTCCTGAATGGGCTATAGAGTGTGAAGTTGATGCTCCTAAACAAATACATAATAGAGGAAGTTTATCAATGGCACATGCTGGTAGAAATACAGGAGGAAGCCAGTTTTTTATCTGTTTTGTTCCTTGTCCACACTTAGATGGAAACCATACTGTTTTTGGAGAAATTAGTCCAGATGACGAAGAAAGTTTTAAGATTTTAGATAGTATCAAACAAAAAGATGAAATTATATCTATAGAAATTTTGGAAACAAAATAATAACACATTTCTTACAAATTTAATTAATAGAAACAAGCAGTTTAACTCTTACTTTTAAGAAGTAAGCTTCCTGTTTCTAAAAGCTTTTTAGAAAAAATAACAACAATTGATCAAATATACCTACAACGAATAAAAAATCAAAATAAAGTATCATAAGATATGAAAGGAAATAAAAAAGGTTAAATATATAAGCGTATTAGAAGAAATAAAAAAAAGCTTACCATTTCCTACCTAATAAGATAAGGAATGATAAGCTTTTAAGAATAAACTCAAGAGTTGGCAGCG
>JBDHWU010000039.1:0-11177 GCA_039810345.1 Aliarcobacter sp.
TGGAAGTATGAAAGGCTTTTTTAAAATTCAATTTAGCTTAAATTGTGGGTTGTTTTTGGTAATCTGCAAGTGGCTCTTAATATAATTAAATAAAAATAAGCATATTTTGATTTAAAATAAAATATAATTTTACGAGTTATAAGTGAATTATAAATAAAATATTTAAAAATGTCAATATATGTTAAATAATTTATAGAAAATAAGTAAAATATAAAGGGTATTGATGATAAACGAAGCAGTTGGAGATAGATTTGCAAAAGCACTAGAAGCAAAATATGGAAAAGTAAATAATGGTTTAATTGCTGAGAAATATGATTTTGCACAACAAACTATAAGTCAAGCTAAAAAGAAAAAAGCTATTAATGAAACTATTGCATTAATTTGTGAAAATGAAGAGATAAATCTTAACTGGATACAAAGTGGTAAAGGTGGAATGTTTACTGTTTCTAGTATAAATGAAAATATTGTAACTAATCAAAATGGAAATGGTAATCTAGCATTAAATGGAAAATCTATTAATATTAATATTAATAAAGATTATATTGAAATAGTAGAGTATTTTAATAGACTACCTAAAAACAAGCAAGAGTATTATTCTTTAGTAATTAGAGCTGAAGTTTTAAAAAATGAAATGGGAATGTAATAGTTATAAATATAAAATAATAATTTTATAATCCTAGCCTTAATACTTAATAAGTTAATTTTCAATAATGAATTAAAAGAAGTTAAAATATTATTTATTATATTGCTGTTGTCTTTTCAATTTATAATTTAGGTATAAATCCTACATTTCAAAATTACATAAAATATATATAAATATTATTTTAGTTTAGATGTATGATAATAATAAGTAAATTAAGTTAAATTTTCATATACTTCAATAATTGAATATAAATAGAAAATTAAGTTAAATTTTCATATACTTCAATAATTGAATATAAATAGAAAATTAATTGAAAGGGTAATTAATAATTGCAAGAGATTGATTTAACAGTTCTTAGGAAGCTAGATAAAACTACTACACAAAAAGATTTAGCAGATGAAATAGGTGTTAGTGTAGGAAAACTAAACTATATACTAAACGCTCTAATAGACAAAGGACTTGTAAAATCTGAACGATTTTTAAACTCAAAAAATAAAATCCAATATACTTATCTTTTAACACCAGATGGAGTAAAAGAAAAAATCAATCTTACAAAACTATTTATAAAAAGAAAAAAAGCCGAATATGAAGAGCTTCAGGCTGAATTAGAAAATTTAAAATCAATTTAATAACATTGGAGAACAGATGAAAGATAAAATTTGTGTTGTAGGTTTAGGTTATGTAGGGCTTCCTTTGGCTCATGCATTTTCAAGTAAATATGAGGTTGTAGGTTTCGATATTGATCAGTCAAGAATAGATGAACTAGAAAATGCTTTTGATAGAACTTTAGAGCTAGATGAAAATCAGATGAAAGAAGCCATTAAAAATGGTATGAAGTTTACTTTAAATAAAGAAGATATAAAAGATTGTAATATCTATATAGTTACAGTTCCTACTCCAATAGACAAAACAAATGAACCTGACTTAACTCCTCTTATAAAATCAAGTGAAACTGTTGCAAAAGTTTTAAAACCAAATGATATTGTAATTTATGAAAGTACAGTTTATCCAGGTGTTACAGAAGAGGTATGTGTTCCAGTTCTTGAAGAGTTTTCAAATCTTAAGTTTAATCAAGACTTCTTTTGTGGATACTCACCTGAACGAATTAATCCAGGAGATAAAGAACACACGGTTACAAAAATATTAAAAATCACAAGTGGAAGTACACCAGAAATTGCAAAAAAAGTTGATGATTTATATAAAAGTATAATAACTGCAGGTACTCACCTAGCACCTTCAATAAAAGTTGCTGAAGCAGCGAAAGTTATTGAAAATACTCAAAGAGATGTAAATATTGCTTTAATAAATGAACTTGCAATGATTTTTGATTTAATGGATGTAAATACTCAAGATGTAATTGAAGCAGCTGCTACAAAATGGAATTTTATTAAACTATTTCCAGGACTTGTAGGTGGACATTGTATTGGTGTTGATCCATACTATCTTACACACAAAGCCCAAAGTTTAGGATATATTCCAAACCTAATCTTAGGTGCAAGACAAGTAAATAATGGAATAAGCAAATATATTGCAGATAAAGCTCTTAAACTAATGGTATCTGAAAACAAAAAATTAAATGGTTCAAATGTTCTTGTACTTGGAGCTACATTTAAAGAGAACTGTCCAGATATGAGAAACTCAAAAGTTCTTGATATTATAAAAGAGCTTGAAGAGTTTAAATGTAATGTTGAAGTATATGATTACTGGGTTGATGAAAGTGATAAAGCTGTAAAACCTCTTAATTTTTTAGAAGAGCTACCATTAAATAGCGAAAGATATGATTCTATTATAGTTGCAGTTAATCATGATAAGTTTAAAGAGATTTCTACAGCAGATTATAAAGGGATGTCAAAAGGAAAACCAATAGTTCTAGATGTAAAAGGTATTGTTGAAGAGCCGACTTGGAGACTTTAAAATAGTAATTGCTGAATAGTGAATGAAAAAAAGGGATAAGATGAAAAATTTTGCATTAATAGGAGCTAGTGGATATATTGCTCCAAGACATATGAAGGCTATAAAAGAGACTGGAAATAATCTAGTAGTAGCCATGGATACTTATGATGGTATAGGAATAATGGATAGTAACTTTCCACAAGCAGATTTCTTTACAGAGTTTGAAAGATTTAGTGCTTTTGTAGATGAGTATAAAAGAGCTGGAAATAGTTTAGACTATATAGGAATTACAACTCCAAACTATCTACACGATAGCCATATAAGATTTGCACTTAAAAATGGAGCAGATGCAATATGTGAAAAACCACTTGTTTTAAACCCAAAACAAATAGATGATTTAAAAGAAGTTGAAAAGGAAAGTGGTAAAAAAGTATATACGATACTTCAACTAAGACTTCATGACTCTATAATAGCTTTAAAAGAAAAAGTTGCAAAAGAGTTAAAAGAGAATCCAAATAAAGTATATGAGATAGATTTAACTTATCTTACAAGTAGGGGTAAGTGGTATTTTGAATCATGGAAAGGTGATGAAGCAAAAAGTGGTGGAATAGCTTCAAATATTGGAGTGCATTTTTTTGATATGTTATCTTGGATTTTTGGAGAATTAAAAGAAAATGTAGTTTATATAAAAGAAGCAGATGCAAATGCTGGATATATGAAACTAAAAAATGCAAATGTAAGATGGTTTTTATCTGTAAACTATGACTACATACCACAAGATATAAGAGATAGTGGAAAAACTACTTTTAGAAGTATTACAGTTGATGGTGAAGAGTTTGAGTTTAGTGAAGGATTTACAGACTTACACACAAAATCTTATGCTGATATTTTAAATGGTGGTGGATTTGGTCTGGATGATGCAAAAAACTCTATAAATATTGTTTCAGATATTAGAAAAATGAATACTGTAACACTTGATGAGAAAGCTCATCCGTTTTGTAAGAAAGTTTTAGGATAAAAAATGGCTTCTTATTTTGCTCATAAATCATCGTATGTGGACGATAATGTAATTATTGGTGATGATACAAAAATATGGCACTTTTCACATATTTTAAGTGGTTCAAACATTGGAACTAATTGCTCTTTTGGACAAAACTGTGTTGTAGGTCCAAAAGTAAATATAGGAAATGGTGTAAAAGTTCAAAACAACATCTCTATATATGAAGGTGTAGAAGTAGAAGATGATGTGTTTTTAGGACCTTCTATGGTTTTTACGAATGTTACAAATCCTAGAGCATTTATAGTTAGACGAGAAGAGTTTAAGAAAACTCTTCTTAAAAAGGGTTGTTCTATTGGTGCAAATGCAACTATCGTTTGTGGTGTAACAATAGGTGAATATGCACTTATTGGTAGTGGAACAGTTGTAAATAAAGATGTAAAACCATATTCTTTGATGGTTGGAGTTCCTGCTCGTCAAATTGGATGGGTTTCAAAAGCTGGAAATACACTAAAATTTGATGAAAATAGTATTGCTATTGATAATTTTGATAATAGCAAATATAAAATAGAAAATGATAATTTAATTTTAATAGAAGAGTAAAAATGAAGATAGATTTCGCAAACTTACAATATCAACATGAACTTTATAAAGATGAAATAGAAAATGCTATTTTAAAAGTGGCAAGAAATTGTAACTTTATTATGGGAAATGAAGTACAAGAACTAGAAAAATCACTAGAAGAATTTACAGGTGCAAAATATGCAGTATCTTGTAGTAATGGAACAGATGCTTTGTTACTTGCTATGATGGCACTTGATATAAAACCAGGTGATGAAGTAATAACTACTCCTTTTACTTTTATAGCTACTGCTGAAACAATAGCATTTTTAGGAGCAACGCCTGTATTTGTAGATATCGATGAAAAAACTTATAATATTGATCCAAATAAAATAGAGGAAAAGATTACACCAAAAACAAAAGCTATTATTCCTGTGTCTCTTTATGGGCAACCAGCAGATATGGATAAAATTCAAGCAATTGCAAACAAACATAATCTAAAAGTAATCATTGATGGTGCTCAAAGTTTTGGAAGTACTTATAATGGTATTACTGATTCTGCACTTGCAGATATTTCAACTACATCATTTTTCCCTGCTAAACCACTTGGATGTTATGGAGATGGTGGAGCAGTATTTACTAATGATGAAGAAATAGCAAATAAAATGAAATCTCTTAGACTTCATGGTCAATCAAAAAGATACCATCATAAGTATATAGGAATGGGTGGAAGACTTGATACTATACAAGCAGCTGTTTTAAATGTAAAACTAAAATATTATCCTAAAGATTTAGCAAAAAGAGCTGAAGTAGCAGTTAAATATACAGAAGCTTTAAAATCTAACTCTAATTTAGTTTTACCTTTCGTATCTGAAAAAGCTACATCAGCTTGGGCACAATACTCAATAAGAGTAAAAAATAGAGATGAACTACAAATAAAGTTAAAAGAAGCTGGAATTCCAACAGCAGTTCACTATCCTCTGCCACTTCATCTTCAAGAATGTTTTACATATCTTGGATATAAAAAAGGTGATTTTCCAATTTCTGAGATAGTATCAGAAGAAATCATGAGTTTACCTATGAATCCTTATGTTACGGATGAAGAAATAGAGTATATAGTAGGAAATTTATAATATATATGCAAGGTTTAATCAAATCTTTATTTATACTTTTATATAATTCGTGTAACAACGCTCATCACTGTATTTGTTTACAAGTACAGTCGGTGGGCTTTTTTTATTTGGAGAACAAATAGTGTATTCTCTATACTTAAAACCTTACAAAAATCCTACAGATTTGATAGCCAAACTAAAATCTCAAAATCTGATAATATCAGATGAACCTAAAGCCAGTGTAATATTATCAAAAATAAACTATTTTAGATTTAAAATTTATTTACGACCATTTTTAGATACAACTACAAAACAGTTCCGAGCTAATAGTAAATTTGAAGATGCTTATCAATTATACTCTTTTGATGAAGAGTTAAAAAATATTTTATTTTCGATAATAAGTCAAATAGAGATAAATCTTAGAACAAAACTAGACCAATATGTAACATCATATACAAATAATCCATTTTGGTATCTTGATAATCAGTACTTTTCAAATGAAAGTAAAAATTTTACTACAAAAGTTTCTTTGAAAAATGAATTTTTAAGGTCGCAAGATGATTTTACTTTACACTATAAAGAAAATTATGTAAATGACGTCTGTAATGATTTCAAAGAGATGCCACCATTTTGGATAATATCTGAGCTTTCTACATTTGGAAATATTTTAGCTATTTTTGAAGCTATTGATAAAAAACCATTTATTTTGCCACACAATAAAAATGTATTAGATGAACTTTCACAAGAATTTGGAGCAAAAAATCTAAAAGAGTTAAACTCTTGGTTAAAACTTATAAGAGATGTACGAAATAGAACCGCTCATCATAGTAGAGTTTGGAACTGTAACTATAGAGAACCTCATGGTATAAGACAAAGCTTAAGTGTATCTTTACAGCCATCTCAACCAAATAAAATATACTTATTTTTTATAATATTAGAAACTTTACATCAAAAACAAATAGTAGAAAAAGATATAAAAACAGAAATAAAAATATTATTAAAGAAATACCCAACTACTCAAAGGTTTATAAACTCTATGGGGATACCTCAAGGATGGTTAGTTTAATGTTTAAAAACTTTATCCCAATAGTAAACCATAGCTTAAAATATAATCCTTCAATAGATGGACTTAGAGGTATAGCAATATCTCTAGTTTTTTTATTTCATATATGGCCAGAATATTTTTCTTTTGGCTATGTTGGAGTGGATATATTTTTTGTATTATCTGGATATTTGATTACACAAATAATATATACAAAACTAGAACAAAAAAGTTTTTCTTTAAAAGAATTTTATAGGAATCGTATTAGAAGAATATTTCCTGCACTCATAGTAGTCTTATCAACTACACTAATTATTGGATATTTATTTATGTTTCCAAGTGAACTAGAGCAACTTGGAAGGCATATAAAATCATCTGCATTTTTCTATGAAAATTTTAGATTGATTGGAGAAGTTGGATATTGGGATGAATCAGCTGCTTTAAAACCTCTTTTGCATTTTTGGTCATTGGCTATTGAAGAACAATTTTATATATTTTGGCCATTGGTTTTGATGCTTTTATATAAAATAAGAATAAATATAGTTTTAACTTTATCTATACTATTTTTGATACTTTTTACAATACCACTTATAACTGAAATTGATAAATTTTATCATACTTTATCTCGTGCTTGGGAATTAGCTCTTGGTGGATTAGTCTTTATAATCTCTTACAAATATAAAAGTATATTTGAGATATTAAACAAGTATAAAATTTTGATATATATAGGATTTTTTATTTCTATTGCAATTTCATATAATAATACTTCTTTTAGTACTTATAAAACATTTATAATAGTATTTTTTAGTGCTTTATTGATTTTAAGCTTATCTCACGATAAATCGAAAACAATATTTTCAAATAATATTTTAGTATTTATTGGACTTATTAGTTTTCCACTATATCTATGGCATTATGTTTTAATTAGCTTTTCTCACATCTTTGGATTTGAAATAGATGTAATCATTGGATTGTCATTGATATTTTTATCTATATTATTGTCATATCTTACATATAGATATGTAGAAATTTACTCAAGAGCAAAAAATAGCTATGTATTTGTTTTTAGTTTGTTTATAATAGTTTTGGCTTTAGGATTTTTGGGAAGCTATATATCAAAAAAAGATGGCTTACCAAATAGAAGTCATCTTGAATCAAATGAAAAATTTGAAAAACAGTTCATAAGAACTCCTGCACAAAATGATTTGGGAATATCTTTGCTTACAAAAGTTTTAGGATATAAGCCAATAAATGATTATATAAAATCGACTTCAGATGATATGACTAAGAAATATATTTTAGT
Source organism: Aliarcobacter sp. (assembly GCA_039810345.1). Taxonomy (GTDB): domain Bacteria; phylum Campylobacterota; class Campylobacteria; order Campylobacterales; family Arcobacteraceae; genus Aliarcobacter. The sequence continues at coordinate 7,552 of JBDHWU010000039.1, forward strand.
TATAGGAGATAGTCATGCTCATACTTCATATCATGGATTTTCAGAACAATTTAAAAAATATGGATATGAAACTATACTTTTATCTAATTCTTCTTGCCCACCATATTTAGGGGGGGCAATGGGTAAAACTATTTCTGAACTTAATATTTGTAAAGAAAAAATAGAAAACATTTATAAACTTTTAAATACTAATTTAAATATAGAAAAAGTTATTCTTACTACTAGAATGGGATATATGTATGATATGGGGTTTGGTGAAATAGATGGTGGAAATAAGCCATATAATTACCATTTTGAAAGTTTTTTTGAATATAACAAAAACTACAGTCAAAAACAAACTTTCTTTGATGTAGTAGAAAATACTTTTATTTATTTTAATAGCAATAAAAAAATGAAATTTTATTATCTTATGGAAAATCCAGAATTAGGTTTTTCGCCAAAGAATTGTATGATAAGACCTTTTGATTTATTTACAAATAATTGTAGCTTGCCTTTAGATTCATATTTGAATAGAGCAGGTGAATATAGAGAATTTACTTATAAATTATCTCAAAAATATAGAAATATCAATATTCTTGATCCAAAAGATATGTATTGTGATGATAAATATTGTTATGCTATAAAAGATGGGAAAATGCTTTATGCAGATGATGATCATCATAGTGTTGATGGAAGTATAGAACAAGCTAGATATTTTGAAAGTATAATTTGGAATAGTAATGATAAATAAACTAAAACCAAAATCAGAATTTAGCCGTAATGTTCTAACTCTTATGACAGGAACAACTATAGCACAAGCTATACCTATAGCAATTAGCCCAATACTTACTAGGATATATACCCCTGAAGATTTTGGAGTATTTGCACTTTTTATTGCGATTACAGCTATCTTGGGAACTGTTGCAAATGCTAGATATGAACTAGCAATTATGCTTCCAAAAAAAGATGAAGATGCTATAAATATATTTGCTTTAGGTTTTATAATAACTTGTCTTATTTCCTTAATACTTTTAATTTTAGTTGTAATATTTAATAGTTATTTTACAAAATTATTGGATAACGATGAAATAGGTTTTTGGTTATATTTTGTTCCAGTAGCAGTTTTCTTTACTGGAATTTACAATATTTTAAATTATTTTAATAATAGAAAAAAGAATTACAAAGATTTAAGAAATGCAACTATTCTAAAATCTATTGTTTTAGCTATTGTTCAATTAAGTATTGGATTTATTAAAAGTGGAGCTAGTGGCTTAATATCTGGACAATTATTATCAAATATGTTTGCAAATATGAAACTAGCTAGAAATATATTAAAAGATAAAGTTTTAGTATCAAAAATATCAAAAATAAAAATGATAGTTTTGGCAAAAAGATATAAAGATTTTCCTAAACATGGTATGGCATCAAGTTTATTTGATAATTTATCTTTACAATTACCATCTATTCTTATTCCTAAGATTTTTTCTTTTTCTATTAGTGGGTATTTTTTCTTTGCTAATAAAATTGTTAATCTACCATCAGCTTTAATTTCAGGTTCTATCGGTCAGGTTTATTTACAAAAAATAACTGAAAATAAAAATAATGGTATAGAGATTTTTCCTATTTTTAAAAATACAATTACAAAGTTATTTTTTATTGCTTTACCAATTACTATAATTGGTTATATTACATCTCCATATATTTTTCCATTATTATTTGGAGAAAAATGGAAAATATCTGGTGAAATAGCACAATATTTATTTTTAATATTTATAATTAGATTTTGTGTATCGCCTTTGAGTAATTCTTTTATACCTGCACTTGAATTAAAGAAAGCTGCTTTATGGCAATACTTATATTTCATTTCAAGTATTATTTTATTTATAATAACTTTATATTTAAAAATAGATTTGAAAATATTTTTGATATTTTATGTAATTCATGAGTATATTCTCTATGGGGTATATTTATATTTTATAAATTTAGCTGTTAGAAAAATTGATATTAATTTAATAAGGAAATAATTTTATGTGCGGAATAAGTGGAATAATAAGTAAAAAAAGAATAGAAAAAAACATAATTGAACCTATGACAGATACAATTATTCATAGAGGTCCAGATGGATTTGGATACTACTATGGTGAAAAATTTGTTTTTGGACATAGAAGGCTTTCTATAGTAGATTTAAGTGATGCTGGGCATCAGCCTATGCAGTATCTAAATAGATATGTTATCACTTTTAATGGAGAGGTTTACAACCACTTAGAACTCAGAATTGAGCTTGAAAAAAATGGATATGTATTTCAAAGTCATACAGATACAGAAGTGATTATGGCTAGTTATGATTTTTGGGGTGCAGATTGCCTAAGTAAATTTAATGGTATGTGGGCTTTTGTGATATATGATAGACTCAAAGATAAATATTTTATGTCAAGAGATAGGTTCGGGAAAAAGCCTTTTTACTACTACAAAGACCAAGAAAAATTTATTTTTGGTTCGGAAATAAAAGTTATATTAGCTCATCCAGATGTTGAATCTAAACCAAATTTAAAATTTTTGGATAGTTATGTACAAAATGGTGCTAAAGAGTATATAAAAGAAACAGCTTTTGAAAATATTTTTAGATTTGATTTTTCTTCATATTTTGAAGGTAGTTTGGAAGATATATTTGAAAATTTTAATCAAAATAAATTTTGGGAAATCAAACCAAACTTAAGCCATGAAAAATTTGATAAAGAAAAAGCAAAAGAGTATGCAAAACAATATTATGAACTACTTGAAGATGCTGTAAGAATAAGACTTAGAGCAGATGTAAAAGTAGGTTCAGCTCTTTCAGGTGGACTTGATAGTAGCTCAATAGTATATTTGGTAAATAAATTACTAAAAGAGCAAGACAAAGAAGATCTTCAAGAAACTTTTTCAAGTGTCTATAAAAGCGATGGAACACAAGAGTGTGATGAGAGTTATTTTATAGATATAATTGCAAAGAAACTTGGTGTTAATTCAAATCAGATAGAGCCAAAAGAGGAAGATATTCCTAGTGAGCATGAAAAAGTAATTTATTCAATGGAAAATCCACCAGAAAGTACTTGTATGTCAGGTTGGCATACATTTAAATTGGTTGCTTCTACAGATGTAAAAGTAACTCTTGATGGTCAAGGTGCAGATGAGCAACTTGGTGGATATTTACCATATTTGCTTAATTATATAAGCTCACTATCAATAGTTGATATGTTTAGTCAAGCTAAAAAATGTTTACAAATACCAAATTCTAGTAAGTATGTATTTGTAGGGTTGTGTTTGGGGTTGTATAGAGTTTTATTTGGAGAAAAATTTCTTAAATTTACAATCAAAAATATTTTTAAAAGAGATTTTGAAACAAATTTTAATAAAAAATTGGCAGATGATATAAATAAAAATTTAATTACACTCATTCACTATTCTGACCATGTTTCAATGGCATTTAGTATAGAATCAAGGATGCCTTTTATGGATTATAGATTGGTTGAATTTTTGGCTTCTGTTCCAGCTTGCTATAAAATGAGAGATGGTTGGACAAAATATCTTGCAAGACTAGCTTTTGATGGTAAACTTCCAAATGAGATAAATTGGAGAAAAGATAAAATGGGTTGGCCAATTCCTGAAAA
>JBDHWU010000040.1:0-11091 GCA_039810345.1 Aliarcobacter sp.
GCTGTTGCAATAGCTAAATAGGTGTGATAGGATTTCTCCTATCAGAATTACTTTGACACGGAATATTTAACGGTCTCTCCTATCACACCAGAACTTAAATTTTAAGTTCACTATCTAATCTACCTTCGAAAAATAAAAACAGATTTTCTAATATATGTCAGAAATCAAGTTTCTATTTTCGTACATAAAAATTATTTATTAAAAACAACTCTTTTAAATGATTTAAGTTTTAATCTATTGCCCAAGGTTTTATTAAAGTCTTAGAACTTAGATTTTCTTTTACCTCATTTATATATTTTATCTCGTTTAATGCTTTTTGACAAAGAAGATTATTTGAGCTATTTGTTAATGCAAAGCTTCTATTTATTATCCAAGCATATGGTTTTATTCCAGCTCTATTTAAATCTTCTTGTAAATCTTTAGCTTCATGTGTTGGAGTTGCTTCAGGAAGAGTAACTAGTAAAATTTTAGTATATTTTGAATCTTTGATTCTAGGTAAAAGCTCTACTAACTCTTTTTCCATTTGATTAGCTTTATTTTTTGATAACTCTTTATGATAAGCTTGTGAAGCATCAAGTAAAAGTAAGGTATGCCCAGTTGGAGCTGTATCTAGAACTACATAACTATCTTTTGCTTTATCAACAGTTTTAGCAAATGCTTTAAATACTGCAATTTCTTCGATACAAGGAGTTGTTAATTCTTCTTTTAAAAGTGCCATATCCTCAGGAGATAATTTTCCTTCATTTTGTGCGATAACTTCTTCTATATGTTTTTGAGTCTCTATTTTAGGATCAATTTTTTCAATTGTTAAATTTTCATTTATGTTTGATACATATTCTAAGTGAGAAGCTGGATCTGTTGTTGAAAGTATTACTTTATGTCCTCTTTTTGCTAAAGATAATGCAATATCTGAAGCAATCGTTGTTTTTCCAACACCACCTTTTCCCATAGTTATGATTAGACCATTTTTATCTTTTTCAAAATCGTTTATTAAATTTTCCCAAGAATAAATATCTTTTATAATATCATTTTTGTAACTATTAAGTTTATCTTCAATACCTTCTACAAGATTAGGTTTTTCTGCATTTATAATACTTTCTAAAGCTTCAATTCCAACTGCACCATTTGGATAAAATCCTATAATTGTTTTTGAAAGTATTTGGGAGAAAGAGATAGAAACTTTATCTAGTTTTGTTAAATAAAGAAAATAGATTTAATCTATTTTCTCATTTCCTCCTAAAGAGGTATATAAACTTACTCTATTTATTAGTTCATTTAATTTTGTATCTACTAAAACTCTTTGTGTATCAAATAATGTTTTTTGTGCAACTAAAACATTTAAATAAGTTCCTAATCCATATTTATACGAATTTAAAGCTACTTCATAACTTTTTTGTGCAGTGTTTACTAAATCTTCTTGTGCATTTAATTGTTTACTGATATTTGCTCTTTCAATTAAAGCATCAGAAACATCTTTAAATGCTGATTGTATAGTTTTCTCATATTGAGCAAGAGCTATTTTTTGTTGAGCATTTGCATAATCTAGATTTGCTTTATTCTCTCCACCTTTAAATATTGGTAAATTTATACTTGGTATAAAAGACCATACTGTTTGAGCATTTCCATTGAATAAAGAACTTAATGAAGTACTAGCAAGACCATAATCTGCTGTTAAAGTAATTGAAGGGAAAAATGCAGCTCTTGCCACACCTATATTTGCATTTTTTGCTTTTAAATTATATTCTGCTTCAATAATATCAGGACGAGAAAAAAGAACTTCTGATGAAAGTCCAGATTGTATTAACATCAAACTATTTCCAGTATCTTTAAACCCAGTTGGTAATAAATCATTTGGAATGCTTGTTGATACTAATAACTCTAAAGCATTTTTGTTTTTTTCAATAGTTGTTAGCTGGTTTAATAAATTAACTTCGGTTTCTTTTAAACTTGTTTGCGAACTAAAAACATCATCGATTAAAATAATTCCCATATCAAACTTTTTTTGAGTTAATTCAGAAGCTACTTTTAAGTTATAAATACTGTTTTCTAATAGTTTTAAATGTTCAATATTTGAAGAAAGAGTATTCCAAATATTAATTACTTCTGATATTAAACTAATTTTTGCTGAGGTTGCTGCAAATTTTGTAGCTAAATAACTTTGTAGTGCAGAGTCATTTAAACTTCTAGTTTTTCCAAATAAATCAAGTTCATAAGAAGCTCCAAATTTTGCTGAATATGTACGAGAGATTTCTGTGTTGTTATTTGAAGTAACATCTCTTGCATTTGTATTACTTACTTTTGCCTCAATAGATGGAAAATATTTTGCTTTTTCGATTCTATAAGTAGCTCTTGCTGACTCAATATTTAAAATAGCTATTTTTAAATCTCTATTATTTTCAAGAGCTAATGTAATTAACTCTTTTAACTTATCATTTTTCACAAAATCTTGCCAATTTGGTTGAATATAATCCAAATTGCTATTTGTGCCATTTTTAAACTCTGTTGGTATTATTGAATCATTATATTCTATATCTGGCTTCAAACTACAACCAGTAAATATAAAAAGATTTATTAAAATAAATAAAAACTTAAGCATTTTTTATACCTTTTTTCTCTTTCTTTGCAAATATTTTTTTGATTAAAACAAACATTAAAGGGACATAAAATATTGCTAAAATTGTACCTGTTAAAGTTCCACCAATAATTCCAGTGCCAATTGAAATTCTACTATTCGCTCCAGCTCCACTTGAAATTGCTAAAGGTATAATTCCTGCAATAAAAGCCAATGAAGTCATAATAATTGGTCTAAATCTTAAACTAGCTCCTTGGATTACTGATTTTATTAGAGGTTTTCCACTTTTATATGCATTTTCAACAAATTCTATTATTAAAATTGCATTTTTTGCTACAAGCCCAATGGTTGTTAAAAGGGCTACTTGGAAATATACATCATTATTTAAATCTCTAAAATAAACTGATATAACTGCACCAATAATTCCTAATGGAACAGCTAATAAAACAGAAAAAGGAATACTCCAACTTTCATATAAGGCAGCTAAACACAAAAATATCACTATCAAAGATAAACTATATAAATAAATTGCTTGTCCTCCTGATAATTTTTCTTGATAAGATAAGCCACTCCAAGAGTAATTAGTATCTTTATTATTTGCTTTGGCTAACTTTTCCATTTCATCCATAGCAGTTCCAGAACTTATCCCATAACCAGCTTGTCCTTGAAATAAATATGAAGCTAAACCATTATATCTTGTAAGTGATTTTTCAGCTGGTTCCCAAGATATTTTAGTAAATTCTTCAAAAGAGACCATTTTATTTTCTTTATTTCTAACATTCCATAAATATAAATCTTCTGGTTTTGCTCTATATTGTGCACCAGCTTGGATATAAACTCTTTTTACTCTTGACCTATCAATAAAATCATTTACATAAGTTCCTGCCCAAGCAGAACTTAATGTATTATCAATATCTTCATAAGATAAACCTAATGAATATATCTTCTTTTTATCATAATCAAGTTTGATTTGAGGTGTTTCTTCTGTTCCTTCAACTCTAGCGCCAACTATTATTTCACTTGATTTTAATGTTTCCAATAAAGAATCTTTTGCTTTAAGTAACTCTTCTCTTGACATTTTTGCTCCAGCTTGCAACTGAAACTCAAAACCATCTGAATTTCCAAGCCCTGGAATAGAAGATGGATTCATCACATAAACTTCTGCATCTCTAATAAAATATTCTGAACTGCTATCAGAAAAAACTATCATTGCTCTTTGAGCAATTTCATCTGCTTTATTTTCTTTACCAGCTCTTTCTTTCCAGTTTTTTAGCTCAATAAAACCTAAACCACCATTTTGTCCATTTCCAGTAAATGTAAATCCAACAATAGTAAATATTGAATTAACATTATTTTTTTCCTCTTTTAAAAAATAGTCTCTTATTGTTTTTTCAACATTCTCAGAACGAGTTGCACTAGCTCCAACTGGAAGAGTAAATTGAATCATCAAATCACCTTGATCTTCTGATGGTACAAATCCCGTTGGTAACTTTAAGAAAAATAAAATCGTTACAGCTATTATTACAATATAAGCAGTCATCCATTTTAGAGGTCTATTTATAAAATTAAAAATACTCATTTTATATTTTCTTGTCAAACTATCAAACTTATTATTGAACCATACAATAGGACCACTTTGTTTTTGACTAGAATTGTGAGGTTTTAAAAATGTTGCACAAATTGCAGGAGATAAAGTAATTGCTACAATAACTGACAATAACATAGAAGATATAATTGTAACAGCAAATTGTTTATATATAATTCCAGTTGAACCACTAAAAAATATCATTGGTAAAAATACAACCGAAAGAACAGTAGCAACACCAATCAAAGCACTTGTTATTTCGCTCATTGCAATAATAGTTGCTTCTTTCGCACAAAGATTTTTTTCTTTCATATTTCTTTCAACATTTTCAACTACAACAATAGCATCATCAACTAATAAACCAATAGATAATACCATAGCAAACATTGTCAATGAGTTTATAGAAAATCCTAAAAAATTTAAAATAGCAAATGTTCCAAGCAATACAACAGGTACAGCAATAGTAGGAATTATAGTTGCTCTCCAACTATTTAAAAAAACAAACATCACAATAACTACTAAAACTATTGCCTCAAAAAGCGTTTTTACAACTTCTTTTATAGATTCTTCGACAAAAATAGTTGTATCATATGGATATGAAATTTTATAACCACTTGGCAAATAACTCTCAAATGAAGATATGTACTCTTTAACTTTTTTAGCTGTTTCTATCGCATTTGCACCAGATGATAACTTTATACCTATACCACTTGCTTGATAACCATTTAATTTTGATATAAATGAATAATCTTGACTTCCAATCTCTACTTTTGCAACATCAGATAAAAGTACATTGGATCCAGCATTATTACTTTTTATAACAATATTTTCGAACTCTCTTACATTCTCTAATTTTGTTCTTGATACAACATCTGCATTTAGCTCTTGACCATTTAAGTGTGGTCTTGCTCCAATACTTCCTCCTGATGCTTGAGTATTTTGTATCATAATTTCTCTATTAATATCAGATGGCATTAAATTGTAAGATTTTAATTTTTTAGGATCTAGCCAAATTCTCATAGCATATTCTGCACCAAAAAGTTCAACTCCTCCAACACCATCTACTCTTGCAAGTCCATCTTTTAAATTACTAATCATATAATCTGAAATATCATTTTCGCTAGATTTTCCTAGTTCATCATGAATAGAAAGTATCATTAAATAGTCAGTTTGAGCTTTTACAACACTAACTCCTTCTTTTCTAACATCTTCTGGAAGTCTTGGTAAAATTTGCTGTACTTTATTATTTACTTGAACTTGAGCAATATCTGGATCTATTCCTTTTTCAAAAACAACATTTATTGTTGAAGCACCTGAACCACTTGTTGAAGAGAAGTATAGTAAACCATCTAGTCCTCTTAACTCTTGCTCTATAACCTGAGTAATACTATTTTCTATGGCTTTTGGAGAAGCTCCTGAATATGTAGCTCTTATTTCAATAGTTGGAGGAGCAATATCTGGATACTGTTCTATTCCTAAATTTTTTATTGAAAGTGCTCCTGCTAACATTATAATCAAAGAAATAACCCAAGCAAAAATAGGGTGATGGATGAAAAATCTAGCTATCATTTTACATCTTCTTTTAAACTATTAATATCTTTTGGTATTACGATACTTTTATCATTTATTTTACTCAAACCTTCAATTATAATTTTATCTGTTTGAGTAATACCATCTGTTACAAGCCATTTATTATCTATTGCTCTTTCTACTTTTATTAATTTTGTTTTTATAGTATTATCTTCTTGAATAGTAGTGACTATATAATTTGATTTTGCATCTAATGTAACAGCTTGTTGAGGAACTAAGAAAGCATTAACATTACCATTTTCAATTATTGTATTTACAAACATATTATCTAATAATTCACCATCTGGATTTGGAAATTCTGCTCTTAAAGTTACATATCCCGTATCTTCATCAACTGATATTTCTTGAAGTTTTAGTTTTCCCATATGTTTGTATATTGTGTCATCTGGTAATATGATATTTACATTTATCTCATCTTGTTTTATATTATTTTGATTTGATTTTTTTAATTTAAATAATTGATTATTTGATTGGCTTAAATCAACATAAACTTTACTTGTATCTCTTATTGTTGTTAAAACATTTTCTTGATTTTGAGAAACTAATGCTCCAACAGTATAGTTAGATATTCCAATAAATCCTGAAATTTGTGCTTTTATTTTTGTTCTATCCAAATTAATCTTAGCACTTTTTACCAAAGCTTTATTTTGTTCAAGCAAAGCAATTGCTTGTAGATATGCGGCTTTTGCATCATCAGCCTCTTGTTTTGATATTACATTAAACTTTACAGATTCTTCATATCTTTCATTTTTTAGTTTTAGTGTTATTAAATTTGCTTCTGAACTTTTTAATGTTGCTAAAGCTTCTTCATATATTGCTTGATATGAGTCTGAATCAATAATATATAAAACATCTCCTTGTTTTACAAAACTTCCTTCTTTAAAAAGTTGTTCTTTAATAATCCCATCAATTTGTGGTCTTACTTCTGATTTATAAATAGATTTTATTCGTCCTGATAGCTCTTGTTGTAAAGGGACTTCTTGTTTATTCAATGTTATATATCCAACTTCAATTACTTGGTTTTCTGATGAATAATCAGTTTCCTCTTCACTACTACATCCAACAAAAAAAGTAAGAAATAGTAAAAAAATTAATTTTTTTAAGTAAAAATACATTATTTAACCTTTATAATACATATGTATGTATTTGATATTTTTGAAATAGTATTTAAAGAAATATTAAATTTTAATTAAATAATATGCAATTAAATAGGAGTTATAAATTGAGTACAAAAAATAAAATAGATAAAAACCACTTAATAAGTGTTATTGAGGATATTATATTAGATGAAGGTATTTCAGGTTTAAGTATTAGAAAAGTTGCTTCTAAGGCAAATATTTCAATAGGTGGAGTTCAGTATGCCTTTGGAAATAAAGAAGGAATGATAAAAGCAGTTGCATATAAGAATGAAGACGATTATAACCAACAAATAGACATTTTATCAAAAAATGATAATTCAAAGTATTCTAAATTAAAAGCGCATATTAACTATATAGCAAATTGTAATAGCACTGAAGAGTTCAGCAAAATGTCAAGAATGGTAACTATGCTTTTACAAGATGAAATTATTTTAAAAGAGTTTCAAGATTGGTACACTACTTCTTTAGATTCCATTGATACATCAAATGATGAAGGTAAGAAATTAAGGTTAGCTTTTTTACTTTCAGAAGCACTATTTGCTTTGTTATCTTTTAAATATATAAAATTATCAGATAAAGAACAAAAAGAGATTTTTGAAGATTTAAAGAACTTTTTACTTTAAGTTTTTTTTGATACACTTTCAAACTCAATACGACTGTATTGAAATATATATTGGAAAATTTTATGAAAAAAAGATTAATTAATTTTAAGTTTATTATGACCATTGCTATAATAGAAATTCTTTGTTATATGGCTGTAGATATGTATTTAGCTTCTATGACTGATATATCTGAGTATTTTGGGACATCTTACTCAAAAGTACAACTTTCACTTACTTTTTATCTATTTGCAATGGGAATTGGACAGCTTTTCTTTGGTCCAATTATAGACTTTTTTGGAAGAAAAATACCGTTAATTCTTGGTATCTCTTTATATGCTTTATGCTCTTTTGCAATTACAACTTCATCAAATATAGAACTATTTTTATTATATAGAGTTGTTCAAGGCTTAGGAGTTGCTTTAATATATGTTTGTTTAATTAGTATGGTAAGAGATGTATCAAAAGGAAAAGTTGCGGCAAAAATATTTGCAATCTTAATAACTATTGGAGCAATTACACCTATTTTAGCACCAGCAATAGGTGGTTATATTGATCAAGTTTTTGGATGGAAAGCAGTATTCTATCTATATTTTATACTTGCAATTTTAGTAGTTGTTTTATCTTTATTCACACTTCAAGAAACACTAAAAAAAGAAAAAAAGGTTACTATAGATTTTAAAAATATTTTTATTATTTATTCTAATATTATAAAAAATAATAATTTTTTAATCCCAGCTATTGCAACTTGTTTAATGTATATGTTTGTGTTTGGTTATATTGCAGGTGCTTCTTACTCTTATAAAGAGATTTATAATCTTGATTCAAAAACATTTGGTTTGGTATTTGGAGCAACAGGAAGTGCATTACTCTTTGGAGCATTACTATCTACAAAATTGCTAGAAGTATTAAATATGAAACAACTTTCAATATCTGGTTCAGCTATCATAATATTTGGTTCAATAATAAGTTTTATAAGTTCAAATATAGATATGATTGGATTAGACGGAATAGTAATTGGGTTTTTTATATCATTTTTTGGATTAGGTTTAGCCGAAGCTAGTTTATTTTCAATAGCTATGTCTTCACAAAAAACTTCTTTGGGTTCAACTGCTGCACTACTAGGTTCTTTACAACTTTTACTTCCAGCAACTTCAACTTTAGTAGCTGGATATTTAGTAGAAACTTCTATTTTTTATTGGTTAGGATTTTTATTTATTTTAAGTATTTTATCTTTTATATTTACAATGATAGTATTTAAAAATAGTAAAATACTATCAGTTTAAAATATATTTTTTAATATCTAGAATATCAATTTGAGAAGAAGGTAGATGCTTTTTGATAGAGTTCAAAAGCTCTCCTCTTTGTAAAAAAATCGTTAAAATCTTCTTTTGTTATATATTGCTGTTCTACCATCTTTTACAATAAATCTAAAATCTCACTAGTTTTTTTTATATTGTTTGATGAAATTAATGTTTCAAATATTTCAGAATAATTTCAGATATAAAATTTGAAGTTTGTTCTTATGGTCGTTTAACAGTTATTTCTTTTTATGCATTTGTAGAATATTTTGTAAATAGTGTAGGATATAGTTATTTATTAAGAAATGAAAATATTCTCACAAATGAAAATAAAGAAGTTCTAAAAGGCTATAAAATAGGGATTTCTACTTAATAATATAATATATATTAAGTTAAATTTATTATTTCTATATGATATTATTTTATTATCTATATGATCTATAATTGTTTATATTTATATTTAAATTCTAATAAATGACTCTTTAATGATAAGTATGTAAATTAAATTTTGTAATAAAGTGTTTGTAACATTATATATAAGTTTAATCATAATAAATATATTTAATGCTTATCTTATTTATTTGTTCCTAAGGTTTATTAATTTGTTTATATTCACCTGTTCTAATTCTTCTATCAATCTCTCGCTTTGCCGCGCCAATAACATAATTTTTATCTCCACCATTAACACTTGAAACGACTTTTGAATTACAATTTTCACAGATAAAATCCGTTTTCTTAATATCAGAATAGAAACTACGGCAAGTTCTGTCATCATAGACTAATGTAGCATCACAGCTAGGGCAATAGCACCAAAGATTATCTATCTTGTTTTGTGACCAATTCCATCGCCATTTTACATTGAATAATAAATCTTCTGTATACGCTTTAAATTCGGGACTTTTATTTTCTTTGATAATCAAAAAAATACACATTATTGCAAATAATGCTAATAAAGAAATAATCAACAGCAACCATCCAGGTAAGCTATATGAAACAAAGAGAGCTTTCCAACACCAAACTAAGCCAGACCATACCCATAAAAAAAAGCTAATTGCATAATCACGTAAGCTTGGAATAAAAAAAATGATAATGCCAGCAATGGTTGATCCAATTGCTCCATTTCTAATTGATTTATAAGAATTTTCGATTTTAATTCCTTTTTTGCTTAACACTTTAATTAAAAGAACAAATTAGCCTCAGATAATTTATTCTTTCAATATTTTGTTAGTTTATTTTCTTAATAGTTAGTTAAATTGATTCAAAAAAATCTTTAATACTTACATCTAAAACATCTGCAATTTTAACTAATTGCTCAATATTAAAATGTTTGTTCTGTAGGCATATTTCACAATTAGAAATAACTCCAACTGATTTATGACCTATGGCCATTGCTAAATTCAACTGACTTATGCCTTTAGCTTCTCTAATTTTTTTTACATTTTGACCTATAGTTTTATAAATAATTTGAATATCATCTTTAGAAATTTCAGTGTTTTTAATCAAAATAAATACCTATAGTTAGTTTTTATAAGTATATTTTGAATAAAATCTTTTAACAACTATCTATCGTTAGGTGAAAAATGAGTATATATAATCAGGAAATCTTAGAATTAAAAAAAGAGATTATGCTGGAATTAATTAATGAATTAAAATTTATTAAAAATTTCAAAATAAAAACTAATACAAAAGCATATATTGAGTTAGATAAAACTATATTAAAATGGGATTTAGAAATAAGTAAAATTGAAAACAATATAAATAATAGCAACTTTGATGAAAACTATTCATTTTTAAAAATTGAAAGAAAAACACTTGAATTTTTAATTAATTTGAATAATAGGTTAAAATTTGGAACAATATCAAAATTACTAGAGAGTTTAACTCGTAACTATGAAGATATGTTTAGTAAAGATACACTTTTAGAAATCAAACCTATCAGCTTTAAAAAACAAATACAGTTAAATTTAAAAAATACAAATTTATATATATGTGAGATTGTTGAAGAATCATTTGAAATAAATGTTAATGATAAAATTCTTTATAAAATTGAGGATATTATAATTTATGATAATAAAGAATATTTAGAAGCAAAAAATCTAAAAAAATATGCAATTGGTAATGAAACATTTTGGATATCTAATAATTTAACTCTAGCAGATGTTGATAAATTTAATTCTTTATATTCTAATTAAAAAATAATATGAATTAAACAGATAGATTTATATAATGAGCCACTTGCAAATTCAAACCATTGCAAACAGCTAATTTCTTCTCATAGTAATTTTTGAGATTAAAAAATCTCTAT
>JBDHWU010000041.1:0-11082 GCA_039810345.1 Aliarcobacter sp.
TCTTGAACCAATAAATATTATTTTACTCCTTTTTATTATTGTTACTGGCTTATTTATTTATAATATAAATCTAATAAATGAAAAAGTGAAAAAATTTAACTTATATTATAACAATATTGTAAAACTAAAAATTTTAAATAATGAATTTAATAATTTTGTTAATACAAAAGCAACTTTTATAAATTATGACTCTTTAACAATAAAAATGAATGATACAAATGAGTTTATTTATGACTTAAATAGAGAAGATTTTTATAAAACATTTGGGGATGATTTAAAAATATCAATTGAAGTTTTAAATAGTGAATGGGAAAAAAAGGTTGAGGATATTGAGAGATTTAAATCTGTAAATGCTTCTATAGTTGGCTCTATAAATTATATTTTATCATTGTGCAACAAAGTTAAAGTAAATTATATGAAAGACAAATTAGATGATATTTTAACTATTGATGATTCAATTAGTTCATTGTTTAGGCTTTTTATAAATGACAAAGAGATAAAAGATGATGATATTATTAAAAAAGTTAAAAAATTAGATAGCTTATCTAATAAATATAATAATAGTGATATTGATTTTTTAATAAAAAGAGTAAACTCTTTATTAAGAGATTTAAATAAGCTAAATAAAATAGAAAAAGATTATTATAGTTTTGATTTAAAAATAGTTTTAGACTCTATGGATAAGAAATTAAGCGAAATAAATCAAGCAAATATTTCAAAGCAACAAAAATTGTCTTTGATGTTGTTTATTGCTTCTACTTTATTATTATTAATTTTTATCTATGTATATATTAAATCAATAAAAACAAAAGATGAGCTAATAGCTTTTAGATATGCTGTTCAAAATAGTGATAATTCTGTTGTTATTACAGATAAAAATAGAAATATTATATATGTAAATGATGCCTTTGAAAAAGTTACAGGCTATTCAAAAATTGAGGCAAAAGGTAAAAATCCTAGAATATTAAAGTCAGGTGATTTACCTCAAGAGTTCTATAAAAATATGAATGAAATTTTAAATAGAGGCGAAAAGTGGGTTGGAGAGTTTATAAATAAGAATAAAGATGGTGAAACATATTATGAAACTGCATCTATTACACCAATTATTGTTGATGGACTACTAAAAGGTTATTTAGCTATAAAACTAGATGTTACAAACTATGTAAAAGAGAAAGAAAAGGTAGAGTTTTTAGCTTATCATGATAGTTTGACTCTATTATTAAATAGAAGAGCTTTACAAAGAGATATGAATGAAATATTAAACGATAGCAGGATTTATAATAAAAAATTTGTTATTTTATTTATTGATTTAGATGGATTTAAATTTATAAATGATGGATTAGGTCATGATATAGGAGATATTTTATTAAAAGAGATAGCTTATAGATTTAAAAATACCTTAGCTCAAAAACATAGTGTTTATAGGCTTGGTGGAGATGAATTTAGTATTGTTTTTGAATATGAAAATGAAAAAGAGATAGAAGAGGCTGCAAAAAGAATAATCAAAAAGGTAAATGAAAAAATATCTATAAATAAACACTCTTTACATGTTGGGTGTAGTATTGGAATTGCAAAATATCCATTAGATGGAGATGATTTCTCTACTTTAATGAAGCATTCCGATACAGCAATGTACAAAGCAAAACAAAATGGTAAAAATAGATACGAATTTTATACAAAAGAGCTTACTAATATAGTTAGCAAAAGATTTGAAATAGAACAAGCCTTACCTATTGGGTTAAAAAATGGAGAATTTTATGTAGTTTATCAACCAAAATATTCTTTAAAGCATGATAAGATTTTTAGTGTAGAAGCTCTTTTAAGGTGGGATAGTTCTATTCTAGGAGCAGTTTCTCCTGATAAATTTATACCTATTGCTGAAGAGATAGGTTTTATTTATGAATTAGGATTTTTTGTTTTTAGAAAAGCTTGTGAAGATTTTGAATTTTTAAAAGAGAAATTAGATTTAAAAATGATTAGTATAAATGTGTCGGTTGTACAGTTAATGCAAGAAGATTTTATGTGTAAAATAGAGGATATTATCAAAGAATACTCTATAAATCCAAGTGAAATAGGAATAGAATTAACAGAAACATATTTGATTAAAAATATAAAAGAGATAAGTGAAATTTTGGTTGCTATGAGAAAATTAGGTTTTAAAATATTAATAGATGATTTCGGAACAGGTTATTCGTCTTTGAAATATTTACAACAGCTACCAATTGATATTTTAAAAATAGATAAATCTTTTATAGATAATATAAGTGCTGATAATTGTGATATTATAAAAGCTATTGTTGCTATTTCGAAAAGTTTTGATTTTATGACGATAGCTGAAGGTGTAGAGACTAAAGAACAAGCTAATATTTTAAAAGATTTAGATGTAGATGTTGCTCAAGGATATTTATATTCAAAACCTAAAAGATTAATAGAGTTTAGTTAAACTCTATTTTTAATCTATAATATCTAGGAAAAATACCTTTTAAAGAGGGGCTAATTTCTACTGGAAAAGAGTTATAAATAGAGTTTTTTATACTATTAAAAAGCTTCTCATTACCGCTTGTCATAATTAATTGCTCAATTCTTCCATCTTTTAAAATAGTTACTCTAATATCAGTTGATGTAATTTCATTTAAAGAAGATTTGTCAAAATTTTTATCTATATTTGAAAGTATTTTATTTTTTAAATCCAAATAGAATTTCTCTTTTTCAATTTGCTCTTCATTTGATGATGATTTCTCTAATTTTGAATTTTCTATAAGATTTATCTCTCTTTTTAAAGAAGAGTTATTCTCTTTTAAAACAGGAGTTTTACTTTCTACAGTTTCCTCTTTTTGTTCAGTTGTGCTTTTAGTTTCTTGATTATTTTGAATTAAAGCTGGTGGAGTTCTATTTTCTGTTTCAATATCTGGATTTTCGTCAGTTATCACATCTTTTATTGCTTCATCTTGACTCATCTCTTTTATATCTTGTTTTGGTTCATCATTAGTTTGGATTATAGTTTGTGATGCTTCAAAATTATCCATAGAATCATCAAAAAAATAGCTATAACTACCATAAATAATTGTAATTAAAATAATTACTATTAAAGAATCTTCAAAAAAACCTTTAATTTTTCTTTTCATAACTCTCTCCTAAAAATTATTCAGAAATATAAATTTGATCTAATAAACTATCAACAAAACTATCAGGGCTAAACTCTATTAAATCATCTTGTTTTTCACCAATACCTATATAAAATATAGGAAGTTCAAGCTGATTAGAAATAGAAAACAATGCCCCACCTTTTGCAGTACCATCTAGTTTTGTAACAATTATTCCATCAACGCCAACAATTTCGTTAAAAGCTTTTGCTTGAGCAATTGCACTGTTTCCTTGAGTTCCATCTAATATCATTAGTTTTTGATGTGGAGCATCTTTCATCGCTTTTCCACAAACTTTTACTATTTTTACAAGTTCATTGTTTAGGTTTGTTTGAGTTTGTAATCTTCCTGCTGTATCGATTATTACATTATCAATATTTCTTGCAATTGCAGAGCTTATTGTATCAAATGCAACTGCACTTGCATCGTGTCCTTGCTTTGTTTTTATTATTGGAATATCAAGTTTTGCTGCCCAAGTGCTAAGCTGTTCAATTGCAGCTGCTCTAAAAGTATCTCCTGCACCTAAAATTACACTTTTATTCTCTTTTTTTAGTTTGTTTGCAAGTTTTGCAATAGTTGTAGTTTTTCCAGCTCCATTTACACCAATAATTAATCTTACATAAGGTTTTGGAAGATTGCTAAAATCAACTTTTGGAGCATGTTCAAAAAGCATTACAAGTCTATGTCTTAACTCTTTTCTTGTAATCATAGAAGGTAAGCCATTCATGGCTTTTTCAATAATCTCATACTCAACATCAGCTTCTATTAATAGCTCTTCAATATCATCAAAAGAGATTTTCTCTTTTTTTTGTGGAACTACATTTTTTATACTAGCAAATGTTTTTTCTAAAGCTTTTGAAAAAAATCCTTTTTTATCTTCTGGTTTATCTTCTTGGGATTTATTCTCTTTTTCTTCTATCTTATTTTCTAATAACTCATCTTTTTGTTCTAAATTTTCATTTATAACTTCAATTTCTTCTTTTTTCTTTTTAAAAAAACTAAACATATTTCCCTACTATTTTTCTAAAACTTTTTTTATATCAATTTCCATCATTTCAAAAGGGGCTAAACCTTGAAGTTTTTGAAATATTTTTCCATCTTTATTTAAAATAAATGTTGTAGGAATAGATTTTATACCACCAACAGCTTTTGCTAAGTCAAAATTTTCACTTCCAATAGTGATTTTATAGTTTATCCCAAACTCTTTTGCAAAACTCTTTATTTCATCTTCACTTTTAAACTCTTCAAGTAAAACTGAAATTACAACCAAATCATTTTTGTACTCATTTTGCAATCTTACAAGTGCGGGAATTTCGACTTTACAAGCAGGACACCATGTTGTAAAAAAGTTTAAAACAACTATTTTATTTTCATAATTTTTTATATTTATTTTATTTGATTCAGATTTTAATTCCAAAACTGTACCATCAATAGTATTTAGAATAAAATCATTTTTTGCAATAGTTTGTTCTACTTTTGGTTGATCTTTGCTTTGTTTGTTATCTTTAGAATCACAAGCTGCAAAAAATAAAATTAAAAAAATAGAAAAAATTGCTAAAGTTTTAAACTTCATTTTAATTCCTTTAGATAAAATTGTTCATTAGGTAGAGATTTTACCTAAGTGAGGCTTAAATATGAACACAAATCACAAAAGTGATTTTAGAATATCAAGTATAAAGAGATTAAAATTTTATTCATCTATACAAAAATATTCAAAAAGTAAAAAAATTGTAGATAAATTAAAAGACATTATAAAAAAAGAGAATGCAAAAAGAGTTTTACTTTTTTTGCCTTTAGAGTTAGAGGTTGATATTAAGCCATTGATTTTAGAATTAAGAAGAGCAAAAAAGGAGATTTATGTACCTTTTATGCAAGATGATAGCTTTAAAATGGTTAGATATAGACTTCCTTTAAAAAAGAAGAAGTTTGGGATTTATGAGCCAAATAACTCATTTTTAAAACCAAAAAAGATAGATTTAGCAATAGTTCCTATTGTTGGAGTTGATGCTTTAAATAAGAGAATTGGTTTTGGAAAAGGGATGTATGATAGATTTTTTTATAGATTAAACTATAGACCTACAATTATTTTTACTCAGTTGGTACTTTGTAAAAGTGAAGATATTTTAAGTGATAATTACGATATAAAAGCAGATTATATAATTACAGGTTAGGTTTTAAATGGAAAATATGATTATAGTTGTAGTTGCTGGACTTTTTGGTTCTTTAACTACCTTATTTGTTTCAAAAAAGATAAATAAAGCTAAATTTGAAGTCTTTATTGAACAAGCAAAAGCAAAAGCAAAAATAATAGAGCATGAAGCTGAAGTTGCATTAAAAGATGCTCAACTAAAAGCAAAAGTAGAGTGTGATAGGGAGTTTAAAAGTGCTAGAAAAGAGTATGAATCTATGCTTTTTAAAATTGAAAAGAAAGAAAAAGAGCTAAATGAACATCTTGAAAGTGAGTTAAAACTTATTAAAAAAGAGAAAGAAGAGATTAGCGAAAATAATAGAAAAATAGCTATTTTAAAAGATGGTATAGAAGAGCAAAAAAGAACTTATGAGCAAAAAACTCTTGAAGCTATAAAAATTCTTGAAAATGCAAGTGGTCTTACAGTTAGTGAAGCAAAAGAGTTAATGTTAGAAAAAATAAAAGAAGACTCAAGAGCTACAATTGCTTCTATATTTAGAAAGAAATATAAATTGGCTGAACAAAACTCTAAACAAGAGGTTAATAATATTTTATCTCAAGCAGTAACAAGATATGCAGGAGAGTTTGCAGCTGAAAGATTAGTAAATAATATTCCACTAAAAGATGAAGAGACAAAAGGGAAAATTATAGGAAAAGAGGGAAGAAATATAAAGGCACTTGAGATGCTTTTAGGAGTTGATATTATTATTGATGATACTCCAAATACAATTACTATTTCTTCTTTTAATCTGTATAGAAGAGCAATTGCAACAAAAACTATTCAAGAACTTCTTGAGGATGGAAGAATTCAACCAGCAAGAATTGAAGAGATTTATAAAAAAGTAAAAGCTGAGTTTGATAAGAATATTCAAAAAGAGGGTGAAGATGTTGTTATGGAGCTAGGAATAAAATCTATGCATCCAGAATTAATAAAACTTGTTGGAAGGCTTAGATATAGAGCTTCTTATGGTCAAAATGCTCTTGCACATACTCTTGAAGTTTCGCATTTAGCAGGATTAATTGCAGCTCAAATGGGTGGAGATGCAATACTAGCACGTCGTGCTGGAATTATGCATGATATTGGAAAAGCCCTAACTCATGAAGCTGCTGGAAGTCATGTTGATTTGGGTGCTGAAATTTGTGAGAGATATGGAGAGTGTGAAACGGTTATAAATGCAATTTATGCACATCATGGACATCAAGAACCAATAAATGTTGAAAGTGCTGCTGTTTGTGCTGCTGATGCACTAAGCGCTGCAAGACCAGGGGCTAGAAGAGAAGTGCTTGAAAGTTTCCTAAAAAGAGTAGAAGAGATAGAAAACATAACAACAAGTAAAATAGGGGTTACAAATGCTTATGCTATAAATGCAGGACGAGAAGTACGAGTTATAGTAAATGCAGAGCTTGTAAATGATGATGAAGCCGTGTTATTGGCTACTGAAATAGCAAAAGAGATAGAAGAAAAAGTACAATATCCAGGTGAGATAAAAATCAATGTTATAAGAGAAACAAGAGCAGAAAGCTATGCTAGATAATCTACAAAAAAAGGCAAAAATATGAAAGAACAAAAGCCAACTACAAAAATAATTGCAGGAGAGTTTAAAGGTAAAACTTTGGAGCTTCCTAGCCTTGATGTTACAAGAAGTTCAAAATCAATGCTAAAAGAGTCAGTTTTTAATGTTTTACAATTTGATATTATTGATAAAATATTTATTGAATCATTTGCTGGAAGTGGTTCTATTGGACTTGAAGCAATAAGCCGTGGGGCAAAAAGAGCTTACTTTATAGAGCTTGATAAAAATTCATATTCTATTTTATTGAGAAATTGTAAAAGTATAAATATTGAAAAATGTCAAACTATACAAGGAAATGCCTTTGTTCAAACTCCACTTATTTTAGAGTTTTTAAAAAACTCAAAAGAAGAGATAATTTTATATATAGATCCTCCATTTGATTATAGAGAAGGAATGGAAGATATATATCTTAAATCTTTTAGGATGATTTCTGATATAGAGTCAAATAATATTTACAAAATTATAGTTGAACATGTTTCAAAACTTGAAATACCACAAACTTTAGGAAAATTTTCTTTAGAAAAAACTAGAAAATTTGGTAAAAGTTCATTGTCATATTTTTCATATACGGTTTAGATGTTTAGATTTGCTTTTTATTTATTGATATTTATGGTAATTTTTATTTTTTTATTACCATTTTTTTATACAGTTTCTCCATATGAGCTTAACCCAAATAAGATTCTTTTTGCTCCATCTTTTGAGCATATTATGGGGACTGATAGACTAGGAAGAGATGTTTTTGCAAGAATACTTGAAGGTGGTCAAACTTCACTTATAGTTGGATTTCTAGCAGCTTCTTTTTCTTCAATTTTGGGTCTTATTGTTGGAATAACGGCTGGTTATTTTAAGGGTAAAGTAGATAAAAGTATAACTATAATTATTGATTTGTTTCTTACTTTTCCTACTTTTTTTCTTCTTTTAGCACTTGTGTCATATATAGAAGCAAATTCTATTATTTTAGTTATTGTTATTTCAATAACAAGCTGGATGGGAATGTCAAGGATGATAAGAAGTGAAAGTTTTGCTATCTCAAATAGACCTTTTATAAAGGTTTTAAATTTGGCTGAAGTTAGTAAAATAAAAATTATTTTAAAATATTTTGCTCCACTTTTAGCTCCTATTTTTTTAATCTCTTTCTCTTTTGGAGTTGCTGGAGCTATTTTGGCTGAATCTGGGCTATCATTTTTGGGGCTTGGAGTAAATCCTCCACAAATGAGCTGGGGAAGTATTTTAAGTGATGGAAAAGCTGTTATTGATATTGCTTGGTGGATTAGCTTTTTCCCAGGGCTTATGATATTTATAATAACTTTTTGCTTGATACAAATAAGCGATTATTTACAAAATATGGTAAATAAAAAAGATTTAGTTAAAAATTAGAGTAACTTAAATCTTTACTAATAATTTATCAAGCCATTTTTGACTCAAAACTCTTTTTGCAAAACCTAAAATATATGTTGCTTTTGTTACATAGTATCTTGGTTTTGGTTTTTGAGCTTTTAAAATTTTTAAAACAACTTCTGCTACACTTCTTGGTGGAAGTGTAAAAGCTCCTTTATTATCGCTACTTTCTAGCCTTGTTTTTAACTCTTTTTCATAAGAGCTTTTCCAAAAGCTATTTTCAATATCTATATGTTTTTTGAAATTTTTTAGTGAATTTTCTCTAAATTTTGAAGTAACAGGTCCAGTGTTTATGGTACTTACAAAAATATTGCTATTTGTTGTTTCAAGTCTTAAAGTATCACAAAGCCCTTCAATAGCATATTTACTAGAGTTATAAGCTCCTCTAAATCTTAGACTTATTATTCCTAAAACAGAGCTATGCTGTATTATTTTTCCATATCCTTGATTTCTAAATATCTTCATAGCCTGAATTGTAAGTTCAAAAAGCCCAAAAACATTTGTCTCAAACTGCTCTTTTAAAACTTCAACGCTTATATCTTCTAGGGCTGCTGGTTGCCCAAAACCTGCATTATTAAAAACACAATCAAGCTTTTTATCCTCTTTTAAAATCTCACTTAAAGCAAAAGCTATCTCATCTTTATTTCTAACATCAATTTTAAAAGCATTTAATCCTAAATTCTTTAGCATTTCTACATCTTTTTGTTCTCTTGCACTTGCATATACTTTTATATTATTTTCTTTTAAAAAAAGTGCAGTTTCTAGTCCAATTCCGCTAGAACATCCAGTTATTAATATATTTGTCATCTTATTTTTCAATTTTCCTAACTAATTTTTGGCTATTATACCTAAAACAATTTATAGGGCAAAAATGACAAAAAAAGATATAAAGCTAAAAGAGCTTTTGGATATTGAAGCAAGTACTAGAAATAGTGCTTTTGAGTTAAGTTATGATAAACCAGACCCTCTAATGGTAGCAAAAAGACAAAAAGATGATTTTGCAATACTTCTTTGTGCTTTGTTTGCTTATGGAAATGCAAAACTAATAGTAAAATTTTTGGATAGTTTAGATTTTTCACTTTTAAATAAAAGTGAAAAAGAGATAGAAGAAAATCTAAAAAACCACTACTATAGATTTCAAAATAGCAAAGATGTGATAGCAGTTTTTAAAGCTTTTAGAAAGATAAAACAAGAAAGTAGCCTTGAAGAGCTTTTTTTGCAAGGTTACAAAAAAGATAACTCTGTTTTAGAAGGTATTGATTTTGTAATAAAAAAGATAAAAGAAAAAGCAAATTATACTTCACAAGGTTTTGATTTTTTAGTTGGAAATGTTCTAAAAAGAGATAAAAAGGGCTTAATAAAACCCACAAATGCACCATATAAAAGATGGAATATGTTTTTACGGTGGATGGTAAGAGATGATAATCTTGATTTAGGGCTTTGGAAAAATGTTTCTAAAAGTGATTTGATTTTGCCTCTTGATACTCACACTTTTAAAGTAAGCCAAAAATTGGGACTTTTACAAAACAAAACTTATAATCTAAAATCAGCACTTGAAATTACACAAAAACTAAAAGAGTTTGATGAAAATGACCCTATAAAATACGATTTTGCAATATATAGGCTAGGGCAAGAGAAGATTATATAAATTTATTAAAAAAAACAAATAAATAAAACTTGAAAATTGGAGAGTTATGGTAGATTTTAGTGATTTTGAATTAATGGAATTTTTAAAAGATGATATTCCATATTTAGATTTAACTACATCTTTGCAACAAATAGAAGAAAAAAAAGTAAAATTCGAAATATTTACAAGAGATGATATTGTAGTTTCTTGTGTATCTTTGGCAAAAAGGCTAGTTTTGCTTAATGATTGTGAAGTTAATTTTTGTGCAAAAGATAAAGAGAAGTTAAAAAAAGGTGAGATTTTAATCTCTTTTACTGGAGATTACAACAAAATTCACAAAATTTATAGAACAGTTATGCTTCTTTTAGAGTATGCTTCAAAAATAGCTACTTATTCAAATCAAATGGTTGAAGTTGCACAAAAAATAAATCCAAACTGTCAAATATTAACTACAAGAAAAACTTATCCTTTTGCAAAAAAATTCTGTATCAAAGCTATTTTAGATGGTGGTGCAAAAGTTCATAGATTAAATCTTAGTGAAACAATTTTGTTTTTTCCTCATCATAGAAAGGTGTACAAAGATGATTTGGAGTTCTATTCAAAAATTGATGAATTTAAAAATATGATGCCTGAAAAGAAGATTATAGTTGAGTCAAATAACTATGAAGATGCAGTAAATCTTCTAAAATCAAATGCAGATGTAATACAGCTTGATAAAGTATCTTTTGATGAGATTAAAAAAATTATTGAGTATAGAAATGAATATTTTAAAGATAGAAAAGTTATTGCAAGTGGTGGAATAAATTTAAAAAATATAAAAGAGTATGCAAAAACAGGTGTAGATGGTGTTGTTACAAGTTCTATTTATCTTCAAGGAATGGCTGATTTAGGTTCAAAACTGGAAGTTTTATAAGTTTAAAGATTATAATTAATATAATTCTTAACTTATAATTAGATAAAGAAGAATATATAATTAAATGCACGATAAAGGGTATTATAGAATGAAATTAAGAATATATTATGAAGATATGGCTTTTCTATAAATTACGGAAAAATCGTATAATTACAATTAAAGATTTATTCTAAATTCTTAAAATTTCCAAAATATTTTAATAATATTCTGTCCCCTTTTTTGTCCCTTTTTTCATTGAC
>JBDHWU010000042.1:0-9487 GCA_039810345.1 Aliarcobacter sp.
GATGAGCCTACAAATGATTTAGATATTCCAACTATTAATATACTTGAAGAGTATTTACAAAACTTTCAAGGGGCATTAATATTTGTTTCTCACGATAGATATTTTGTGGATAAAATAGCAAAAAAACTCTATGTATTTACTGGAAATGGGCATATAATGGAGAGTTTCCAACCATATAGCGAATATTTACAAATAGAAAAAGAGTTAAAAGAGCTTGATTCTTTGGAATTAGAAATACAAAAAGAGAAAAATAGCCCTAAAATAGAAAATAGTCCTAAAAAACAGACAAAATTATCTTACAATGAACAAAGAGCTTATGATAATTTACCTTTGGAAATAGAGAAACTTGAAGCAAAAATTGAAGAGTTAAACTCTTGTTTGGCAGATCCAAAATGCTATGAAAAAATAGGAATTGTTGCTCTTTCAAATGAACTTGAAGAAACAAAAGCAATTTATGAAGAGAAGGTTGAAAGATACCTAGAGCTTGAAGAGAAAATAGAGAGTTTTAACAATTAAAAGAATATAATATTTAATTAGATTAAGGAGTATATATGAGTTTAAAAGAGCAACTAAATGAAGATTTAAAACAAGCAATGAGAGATAAAGAGGTAGTAAAAAGAGACTCTATACGAGCTATTAATACAATGATAAAACAAATTGAAGTTGATGAAAGAAGAGAGCTTGATGATGCTGAAGTAGTAAAGCTTATTCAAAAAGGTATAAAACAAAGAGAAGAGGCAATAGCTCAATATAGTGCGGCTTCTAGGGCTGATTTAGTAGAAAAAGAGCAAAGCCAAGTAGATGTATTTATGCTATATTTACCTAAACAATTAAGTGATGATGAACTAGAAGCTGGAATGAAAAAAATAATTTCTAGCGTAGAAGCTACAAGCTTAAAAGATATGGGAAAAGTTATGGGAGTTGCATCAAAAGAGTTTGCTGGTGTTGCTGATGGAAAAAGAATAAATGAAATGGTAAAAAAACTTTTAGGATAGAAAATGCAAAATTTTATACAAAAACTTTGTGAAACTGAAAAGCTAGAACTAGAACACAATAAAATCAATTCACACGAGGGTTTAATCACTCTTTTACTAAAAAGAGTTCCAACTAGAAATGTAAAAGTATTAGTAAATATTTTAAAACAGTCGCTAATACCTTCTATAAGCAATGATGAAAACAAAGAGCTTGAAGAACTTTTTTTAAAAATTGATAAAAATGAAAATCTTATTTTTGAAAAAGATGTTCAAGAAAAAATAGAGAGCTTTATATCTCTAAGATTTGAAAAAGATAAAAAAGTAATTATTGAAAAAACTTCTGATATTTCAAAACTTGTTTTAATAATGGAAGAGTTTTTAAATGATGCAATTTCAAGTAGTGGAAATGGTTCTAAAAATGTATTAAATATAAAAGAGAAATTAAAATCAATAGATATAAATAATGCAAATTTGGACACTCTTTCAACTCTTCAAAAAGAGCTTATTTCTGCTGCATCTATGATTGAAGAAGAGATGAACAGTGTTTCAAATAAATTACAATCTGGAAAAACAAAAGTTCAAGAACTTGAAGATAAGATAAAAAGCCTTGAAGATGAACTAACAAAAACAAAAAATGAAAGTATGAGAGATCACTTAACTGGGCTTCTTACTAGAAAAACATTTTATGAAGAGTTAAAAAGAATTGATAGCTCATACAGTAGAATGGGTACTCAATATGCTGTTATTTTCTTTGATATTGACCACTTCAAAAAAATAAATGATACTTTTGGACACGAAGGTGGAGATGTTGTACTTTCTACTTTTGGTAAGATTTTAAATAAAAGTATTAGAGATTTAGATATTGTTGGAAGATATGGTGGAGAAGAGTTTATTGCTATTGTTCATTTTAAAGAGACAAAAGAACTTTTACTATTTTTGAAAAGAATAAAATCAATAGTTACTGAAAATAGTTTTGTTTACAAAGATAAGCATTTAAAAGTTACTTTTTCGGCTGGTGTTACAATTAGAAGTACTTATAAAAGTTATGATGATGCTATTTCTAAGGCTGATAAATTACTTTATGAAGCAAAAAATTCTGGAAGAAATAAAATTATTTTAGAAAATGGTATGCAATTTTAATAGGATATTTTTGTATCCTATTAAAAATATAGATAAAAATTAAAACCTATCATTAATATATTTAAAATATAAAAAGCAATTTTTTTAAAAATCGATAAAAATGAAAAAATAATATATAAGAAAAACAACCAAAATGGAGTTTTTATCATATATACATCAATTTTATTACTCAAAAATATATTCAAATAATCATCAAAATAAATAGAAATATTAAAAATATGAGCAAATATCTCAGCTGGATAAAATATATTAAAAAATATTGTAATTGGTATTGAATAAAACTGCTCTAAAGCTGTTTGGGCAAAGAAATAGTGAACTATTGGATTAAAAATCAAAAACATCCAAATATTAAAAAAGATATACAAAAACCATTTATTATAGTTTTGAAAATATTGTAAAAATAAATAGATATAAAAAACTGCAAAAATTGAAAACCAAAATCCAATAGAAAAAATATATTTAGGAAAAAGTGCAATAACTATCAAAAATGTATATAAAAGTGTCATATATGAGATTATTTTTATATTATTTCTTAATAAAACTATACCCAAACAAAAAAGAACAAAAGCTCTTAATAGTGATGGTACAATATCTGTTAAAAGCAAATAATAAAACAAAATAAAAGTTATTATAATCATAATATCAAATCTTTTATTTCTATATGGAAAATATTTTTGATGAAAATATGAGTAAGGATAGTACAAAATAAAATATATCACAAAAGATAAAACAACCAAATGAAAACCAGAAAGTGCCACAACATGGGCAATTCCATAAGCTGTAATAATATCTCTTAGCTCACTTGAAACAGAAGTTGCCAAAAAAAGAGCATCGAAAAGCTCAATAATAGTAGGATTTGTATGATTTTTTTCTATATTTTGTAAGATATTTTCTTTAAAACCAATATTTTTATCTAACTTTTCAAAATATAAAATATTTGTAT
Organism: Aliarcobacter sp.; assembly: GCA_039810345.1. Classification (GTDB taxonomy): domain Bacteria; phylum Campylobacterota; class Campylobacteria; order Campylobacterales; family Arcobacteraceae; genus Aliarcobacter. Next base: position 3,058 of record JBDHWU010000042.1, read on the forward strand.
AAAAGCCTTTTAAAAAAGAGATAAAATCAATATTTCTGCTATCAATAGTACAAAGCAATAAATCTAGCTTTTTTACTTCATCAATTTTACTAATTTTTGAAAAAATCTCAAAATTATCAGATTTTAGTTTTACTATATCAAAATTCTCTTTTTTATAGATATTTAAAACCTCAAACTTAGACTCAAAAATATCCTCTGATTTAAAATCCAAATATCTACTGTACTCCAAAGAGAGGTTTAAGAGTACTACAAAAATCAAAAGTAATATAACTTTAAAAGTATCAGTTTTTAGAGTATTAATAATCATAAAGATTATTATATCCAAATTATTAGATTACTGTAGTTTTGTTTCTTCCAGATTTTTTTGAAATATATAGTGCTTCATCAGCTCTTTTAAAAATAGTATCTTCACTATCAAACTCTTTGTAAATAGTAGCTCCAATACTAATAGTTATAGGCTTTTCTAAATTAAAATCAAAACTTTCAACCATTTTTCTTAATTTTTCACAAAAATTAAATAAACTAGCTTCATTTAATCCTTTTGCTAAAACTACAAACTCTTCTCCTCCAATTCGATAAATATCATCACTTGCTCTAATATTTTTTTCAATAATTTGTGCAAGATTTTTCAAAACATAATCACCAATATCATGCCCAAAATTATCGTTTATTGATTTGAAAAAATCTATATCAAACATAATATATGAAAAATTATTTTTATATCTATTGCAAGAGTCAAGTTCAATTTTTAGTCTTTCGTTATATGCATTTCTATTATTTATATTTGTTAAGCTATCTTTTTTTGATAAGATTTCAAGTTTTTGTCGTATATTTTTATTTATTAAATACATAATAAACAAAATCAAAATAAAATCTACAAAAAATACAACATAAGTAATTTTTAAAATAAATAACTTATCTGCTGAAATATCAGCAACTGTTTTTAGAGCATCTTCACTCAAAACCCATATATCTTCACTTTTTTGTAAAACATTATTTCTATTTTCTAAAGTTTTATTATTTTTATACTCAATAATTAAACTTTTAAACTCTTCCCATTCTACCTTTAATTTCTCAAGTTTTTCAACAAAAGAGTGCATTTTTAAACTAAAAAGTCTATACTTATCTTCAATTAAAAATTCAGAAAATATATCATCGATTTTTGTAATTTGCTCTTTTTCATCAATATTTTCAAAAGTTAATTTAACAACTCTTTGAACTCCACCTCTTATCATTCCACTTCTATTTATCAAACTTGCATCATCTTCTATTTCAAAAATAGCATATTTTATTATTGAAGAGTTTCCAATAATTATCAAAATATGAGTTGAAATAAAAAAAATAAGAATTATTCCTATTCCTAATCTTTGGTAAAGCTTGTTAAATAAATATCTAAAATCCATTATTACCCATTTAATAATTTTTTAATATATTAACATAATTTATAGATTTAATATAAATTTATTATTGAAATCTTTAAATTTTGTATAAAGTTTTTTCATATTTTCAAGTTCAGCATTTGAAAAATCTTTTATAGAGTTTTTTAGTCTATCTTCAAACTCTTTATTATCTTTTTCCAATAAAGTTGCTAAAATATAATTTTCAATTAAAACCATTCCTAATCTTTTTTTAGAGTTTGTTCTATCTAAAATAACCAAAGCATCACTTGCTAAGCTATAAGCTTCATTACATAAATTTAGCTCAAAATCATCAGCAATTTTATATAACATTGTAAGTGCAAGATTGTGGTAAACTATAGCCATTTCATCTTTTTCTCCTACAAGTTCTTTTAAATTTAAACCAACTTTTCCATATTTTATAGCTTTATCTATATCACTTTTATTTTTTGTTAAAGTATATAAAAATCTATAAGATATTGCCATATTTACAAAAGTAGCACCATATTCAAAATGACCTAAACTAGGCACTTTTAAACATTTTTTATATAAGTTTATAGCTTTTTCATAATCCTTTTCCCACTCGCAAAGGTTTGCACTAATATTATAAAAATGCCATAACCAAAGTGGTTCATTTTCTTCATTATGTGAAAAAATAAATTTTTCAAGAGTTTTTAAACTCTCTACTCCTTCTGCTTTTTTTGTCTCATCTTGGCTAGAAATTATTACAAAAGCAGCTTTTCTTTGATAATATCTCACTTCTAAATCACTAGGTTTTTTATTATTTTCTATTTTTAACTCTTTTGGTAATATCTCAAAAGCTTTTTGCATATTTCCCATTCTTTCATATAAAGAAGAGATATTTAATGCATATTTATTTGGATTAATTTCATATAAATATCTATTTACCAAAATTGCATTCATAAAATTACCAGATCTTTCAAAAAGATGAGATAAACTATCCAAGGCTTTTATAGATATTTTTCGATAATAAGATTTACTCGTACTTTCAAAGTTTTCAAAATCAAGTTCAAACATATCTTTGGCAGTTTTTAGCCAAAAACTATCTATAAACTCATATTGTTGTCTATTTCTTACTGATTCTATAAAATTTTCTAAAATTTTTATAACTCTTTTTTCATCTAAAACTATGTTTTTCAAATACTCAAATAATATTACAAAAGAGATAGGATTTTCTAGTTTTTGCAAAATATCTTCAAGATGATTTCTTAAATATTGAATAAATTCAAAATTATTTTTTGCTAAATTTTTTAGATTTAGTTCATCTTTAAAAAAGTGTTGTAGAGATTTCTCCTGTTTTAATAGATAAAAATCATTAAAACATCTATTTATAAAACCTTGGAAAGTAAAATAAAACTCCTTATTTTCAATATTTTCAAGTTTTATAAAATCTTTTTCAAGATATTCAAAAAGCTCTAAAGATACTAAATTTTCATTTGAGCATAATTTTAATAAATTAAAATACTTTAACTCTTTATTAGAAAATAGATAAGTTAAATCAGGAATTTCACCATTTTTTTTATCATTTTTAATAACATCAATACTATTTTTTGTATAGTTTTTTAAAAAACTATAATTTTTTCTTGATTGTTTTCTCTAATATATAGGTTTATTGTATTAAATTTCAAAGAAAGAGCTTTAAAAAATACTTCATAAATCTCATTGTTTTCATCATAAATATCAAAATTATAGATATTTATTGTAGTTTTATTATCCAAACTTGACAGTAAAGCTCTAAATCTTTGAAGTTTTGCAAATTTTTTATTAAACATTGAAGATATAAAATTTTTAAACTCTGTTCTTTCAATATTCATAAGTGATGGCATAAAAGTCAAAACCAAAATAAAAATTATTACAAAAAATAGTGATATTAAATCATTAATTGTAAACTCAAAAGGAGTTTGAAAAATTATTTTTTTAAAAAAATCTTCAAAAATAGCTAAAGCTAGAAGCATAAATAAAAGTACAAAAACAGAAATAGATGGGACTATTATTTTATTAAAAAAGGTTTTTATCTTTTTTAAAATCTTTCTATTTTTATCAAGATTATTTAACTCTTCTTCAATTTTTCCTAAATTATCATCTCTTAAAAAAGTTATTTCTAAACTATTGTTTTCTTTTATTACTATTTTTTCATCTATATTTACTCTTTTAGAACTATTCAAAGAGTTTGTAATTAAACTTATTTTTTGCATCTACTCTCTTCCGCTAGCTCTATTTTGTATTGGGTCACTAAATTTATAATCACCATTTTTTATTGGAAAATCAAAATCTTTTAAACATTTTTCAAAATTTTCTCTAAATTCAATCTTGTAATTTACTAATGCTTCATTTAAAATATCTATATATTTTTGGGCAATTACAACATCTTTATCGCCTTTTTTTGCTAAATTTTTCTCATTTGTTGTCATAAAAGCAAAAATATCATCATTTAATTTTAGGTTTTTTACACAAGATTTATCTATTTTTATACAAGAGTAGTTTTTTTCTCGTTTTTTTAAAACTTCAAATTCATCATCTGTTACTTCGATAATTACGCCATAAATATCCTCTTTTTCATCCCTTTTTATATTTAAAAAAGCAACTTTTTCAATATTTTTATCAAAAATAACACTCTCAATTGCATTCCAAACTCTCTTGTAGCCAGATACTTTTACAGGAATTAAATCTTCATTTTTTAAAACTCTATTTAAAAAAGATTTCTGAGCACTTTTTATATTTATAAGAGAACCAAAACCAAACAAATACATACAAATCCTTATACATTTTATTTTTATTATCACATTTTTAAACTTTAATTACACAAAGCTTATATAAAATTAAGTAATTTAAAAAAAGGTTTTATATGAAAAATTTATTAAATATTTTTATACTTATTTTATCTTCTATATTTTTTGCAGCTTGTACACCAAAAATCACAATTCAAGCATTAGAACCTTCCAAAATTTCTTCACAAAAAGTAAATATTGTTGCTATATCAAATATAAAAAATGACAATTTAAATCAAACTCACAGCATAGCAACAGCTATTACAAATAAGATTATCGATAATAAAAATGTCTTTACTTTACAAAATAACCCAATTGGGGTTGATGCTGTAATAAATGGCGAAATAATAAACTCATCTGCAACTTATGATGTATATTATGAGGAAGATATAGATTATTCAAGATGTAGATATTTTAGATATGATGAAAAAACAAGAACAAAACATTGTTTGCAATATGATATTAGATATACTCCTTGTGAAGCAAGATATTATAATGTTACAACTGCCTTAAGTTTAATAAATCCAGAAACAAATAAAATTATTTTTTCAAAAACTTATGATAAATCTTCAAAAGATAATATCTGTTATGATAGATATTTTTCATATTCTCCATTTTTCCCTAGCCATTTAAATGCTCAAAACGATAGTTTTAAAGTCAATTCTCAAATAGCTTTTGAAATAGCAAAAGATTTTGTAAATGATATTTCTCCAAATTATATATATTTTAATGTTGAATTAATTGATGAGCTAAAAGATAATAAAATATATACAAAAGAGCAAAAAAATAGATTTAAAACTTCAGTTTCATATCTTGAAAATAAAAATTTTGACATATCTTTGAGAATTTTAGAAGAGCTAGATATAGAGCTAAATGGTAAAAGCTATGAAATTGCTTATAATTTAGGAGTTATTTTTGAAGCAAGAAATGAGCTTGAAATAGCAAATAAACTATACCTAGCAGCAAAAGATTTGGTGGTTGATATAGAGCATAGAAATTTAATTGATTATGCTATTAATAGAACAAATATAAACCTTCAAAATAAAATAAAGGCAAAATCTCAATTAAATTAGTAAACATCCTATTTATGCAACTTTAACTAATTTTTTTGTATATTATAGACTTAATATATTATAGATTTTAAACCAAAAGGTATTTAAAAAAAATGAAAAAATTTGATTATACAGCAATTAGTGATGATTGTGTAAAGTGTGGAAAGTGTAAACCTGTTTGTACTATTTTTAATATAAATCAAGATGAAGCTACAAGTCCACGAGGTTTTATAGACCTACTTGGTGCTTATAAAAGAGATGAATTAGAACTTGACCTTACAGCAAAAAATATATTTGAATCTTGTTTTTTATGCACAAACTGTGTTGAAGTTTGTCCAAACTCACTTCCAACAGATATGATAATTGAGCAAGTACGAGCTGATATTGCCGAAAAATATGGAATAGCTTGGTACAAAAGACTGTTTTTCTTTCTTTTAAGACATAGAAAAATTATGGATTTTATGTCAAAACTAGGTTGGATGTTCCAAACTTGTGGAATTAAAATTGATGAAGAGAAAAAAAGTGCAACACCTCGATTTTCACTTCCAATTATAAAAAAAGATAGAGCTTTACCTTATGCTGATAGTATTAGTTTCTTAAACAAATATCCAGAAAATATTAGAGTAAAAGAGGAAGTTAAAAAAGGAAGAGTAGCCATATTTATAGGGTGTATGAGCAACTATACATATACAAAAACAGGAGATAGTTTAGTAAAAATTCTAAAAAAACTTGACCTTGATATTTTTATTCCAAAAAAACAACTTTGCTGTTCAGCACCTGCATATTTTACAGGAGCATTTGATACGGTTGATTATTTAACTAAAAAAAATATTGCATATTTTGAAGAGTGGATAGATGAAGTTGATGCTGTTATTATTCCTGAAGCTACTTGTAGTGCGATGATTAACAAAGATTGGGAGCATTATTTATATGATCAGCCTGAGTGGAAGGAGAGAGCAAAAAAACTTTCAAGCAAAATTTTTATGGCTACAAAATGGCTTGAAAATAATACAGATTTAAAAGATATGCTAGCAAAAAGCGGAAAAAAATTTGATCAAATGGTAACTTATCATGACCCTTGTCATGCTAAAAAAATGCAAGGAATTTGGAAAGAACCAAGAGAACTTTTAAAACAAAACTATGTTTTAAAAGAGATGAGTGATTCAAATAGATGTTGTGGATTTGGTGGAGT
>JBDHWU010000043.1:0-8655 GCA_039810345.1 Aliarcobacter sp.
ACATTTGAAGTAGTAGTAAAAACAGTAGATGATAAAATCATTGAAAATACTGAAACATTAAAAGTAACTGTAGGAAATTCAAGTGCTATAGGATATATCTTAGATAACGATTTCAAATTATCTACAGATGATAGTTTTACAATATGTGAAGATACAGAGTATAAATTAAGTATTAATGACTTTGGTACACCTTTAACAACTATAACTAAAGTTAAGATAGTTGAATTACCAACAAATGGACAATTATTATTAAATGGTGTAGCTATAACAGCAGGACAAGAGATAAGTAGAGCAGATATTGATAGTGGAAAACTGGTATTTAAACCTACACTACACACTGATGTTGATGGAAACTTTGAGTTCTTAGTTCATGATGGAAGTAAATGGGCTACAGTTGAAAATACTACTGAAATAATTATAAAGGCTGTAGCAGATGCTCCAACAACATCTATTGATGTTACAAAAACATCTACAAGTAGTTCAAGTAGTTTTGTTGTTGAGGTTGGAGGAAATACATACAATATTACAGATATTTTAGTAAATAAAGGAACATATACTGAAGTAAAAAATGTTGGAAATAATACATCAACAAATGCAACGAATATAGTTGTAAATGAAAACTTAGATGCAAATGATTTCTTAAAAACTTCAGGTGCAAATAATATCATTATTATAAATGGTGATATAAGCGGTGGTGCAAAAATTGAACCAATGGGTGGAAATGATTTCATTGCAATTTTAGGTGATTTAAAAGATGGTGTGATAAATGATAGTGCTGGAACTGATACACTATATTTAGGAAAAGATTCATCTTATTATACTTGGGATGTAAATACTCATTCAGGTCAAACTGGTATGGATGGAACAATTACTCAATGGGCAGATAAAGAACACACTATAAAAGTAGGAACTCTATATATAAATAATATAGATGGTATTATTTTTGCAGATGGAAAAACTATAGGAGATGTAACTACTCAAAATTCTACAATAGAAGAGTATGAAGTTGATATAAGTGCTTCATTAGTAGATAGAGATGGAAGTGAAACATTAACAGTTCAAATTAGCGGTGTTCCAGCAGGTGCAATTCTTACAAGTCCAGGAAATAAATATCAGTTAGTTGATAAAGGAAATGGAGTTTGGGAAGTAAAAGTAGATCCAAGTAATCCAATGGATGTTGCAGATAAATTACTTTTAACAAATGTTAAAAATGGTTCTGGATGGGTTGATTTAAAAATAACTGCAACAGCTACAGAGGGTGGTGAAAGTTGTGATAATGGAAAATCTAAAGATTCAGTAGCTAGTGATGCAACGGTTTATGGAGTTGGAGAGAGTAACCAAGTTTGTATGGAAGAGTTTAAATATAATCTTATAATTACACTTGATAACTCAGGAAGTATGAATGGAACACCTATTACTTTAGCAAAAGCTGCTATGGTTAATTTAGTAAACAAATATACACAATTAGGTGATGTAAAAGTACTGTTAAATGTATTTAATGCATATGGAGAGATTAAAGGAGTTTGGGTAAGCCCAACTGAAGCAATTAGCTTAATCAATGGAATAACTGCTGGTGGTGGAACAAACTATGATGATGCATTATTAAAAAACATTGCTACATTAAATAGTAATCCAGCTCCACTAGATGGAAAAACTATCTCTTATTTTGTAAGTGATGGTAATCCAACATATAGAATGGTTGAAGTAAATGGACAATGGGTAAGATATGGAAATGGTTCTGCTACTGAGTATGTTACTAAAGCAATATCAGACCAATGGAAGAATTTAGATATTGATAAATCTTATGCAATTGGAATTGGAACAAATGAACTAAATACTCACTTAAATAATGTTTCAAGTGATGTAACAATTATTTCAAATGCAAATCAATTAAGCGATGCGTTAGAAGGAACTGTTCAAGAACTAATATATACAGGAACAGTTTCTGATAATATTATTGGTGGAGATGGAGCTGTAAAAATCGATAGTATAGTTGTAGATGGTATAGTTTATACTCAATCTACATTCCCTGCAAATGGAGTAATTACAGGAAATAATAAGATTAAATTGACATTTGATTTTACAACTGGAGAGTATAAATACTATGCAAAATCATCTAAATTTAGTGTAGAAGATGTTGGATTTAAAGTAAATGCAAGTGATTCTAATGGAGATTTAACTTCATTTGATGTTGGATTAAAAGTAAAAGTTGTAACTGAAGTATCAGCACCATTAGCTAGTATTGATGTGACTAGAGAAGAAATTGTAGTTAGTGGAGGAACTGGAACTGGTGGTTCAGGAACTGGTGGAACTGGTTCTTGGAATGAAGTAACAAAAGGTGAAGTTGTAGGAAGTTTAACAACAGGAACTGCAAATGATAAAGTTACTGTAAATAAACTTGTAGGAAGTATTTTCTCTGGGGAAGGTAATGATATAGTTGTAGTTAAAGATTCTACAGGAAGTATTAGTACAGAAGCTGGAAATGATATTGTAATAGTAGAAGAGAATAAAGGTTCAATAAATACAGGTTCTGGAGATGATATTATAGCTGTTCATAAAGCTACAAGTGGAAGTATAGATGGTGGATTAGGTTATGATACACTACATTTAACTGGACAACAAAGTGATTATAAAATATCAAGAACATATGGTGGTTCAGATATAGGATATACAACTTATAATAATGAAGTTAATGGTAAAAACTTAAATAAAGGAGTTTCATACTACTTCAAAAATACAAAAACTGGTGAAGAGTTTAGTATTACAAATGTTGAAAAGATAGTGTTTGGTTCTAAAGGACCTGTTATTACACCTGAAAAAACTGTTATTGAGTATAAAGTTGATATTGAAGCATCTTTACAAAATCCAAAAGCTGGACAAACATTAACTGTTACAATTTCAAATGTACCAAAAGATGCGAAACTTGTAAGCATAGATAATAAATATGAGGTTACAAAAAATAGTGATGGAACATGGAATGTAAAAGTACCAAATGGAACTACTTCTATTAAAGATAAATTAATAGTTGAAAATGTACCAAGTGATGTAAAATATTTAGATTTAAAAATTGAAGCTAAAGCAACAGGTAATGCTAGTTGTGACCTTGCAAATAATACTAAAACTGCAACAGATAGTGATGCTACAGTTTATGCAGTAAAAGAGACAGAGCAAGTTACAATGAAAGAATTCAAATATAATCTTGTATTAACTATTGATAACTCTGGAAGTATGAAAGGAAATCCTATAACTTTAGCAAAAGCTGCTATGGTTAATTTGGTAAATAAATATGATGATTTAGGGGATGTTAGAGTATATTTAACAACATTTAGTAATACAGCAGAAGTAAAAGGTGTATGGGTTACAGCATCACAAGCAATAAATCTAATTAATAGTATTTCTACTATTAATATGACAAATTATGATGATGCATTATTAAAAGTAATAAATGGTATGAATACAACAACATTACCATTTGCAAAAGCAGATGGTGGAAAAACTATCTCTTATTTTGTAAGTGATGGTGTACCAAATTATGGAATGAAAAAAGTAAACGGTCAATGGGTACTTGATACAGCAAATAATGATGGGGTTGATAAAACAATTTCAGCAGAGTATAAAAATCTAAGTTTTGATAAGTCTTATGCAATTGGAATAGGAACAACAACATTAAATACACACTTAAATGCAGTATCGAATGATGTAACTATTATTTCTGATGCAAATCAATTAAGTAACTTGTTAGAAAGTACAGTACAAGAGCTATTAATTGAGGGTAATGCAGCAGATAATATCATGGGCGGAGATGGAGCAAAAACAATTACAAGTATAGTAGTTGAAGGTAAAGAATATACAAAAGATACGATGCCAAAAGATGGTATTTTAATCGGGGATAATAAGTTAAAATTAACATTTGACTTTGCAACAGGTGATTATAAATACTATGCAAAATCATCTAATTTTGTTCAAGAAACTAAATCATTTACAGTAAATGCAAGTGATAGTGATGGAGATAAAGTTAAATTTGATATAACAGCAGATGTAAAAGTTACAACTACTGGAAAAGCTGAAAATGTTCAACATCTAATGGGAGATGATATTGATTTAACAAAAGTTATTACTAAAACTACAAATGTTATAGACATGGAAAATAACTCTAATGATAAGCTAAAAGTAGATTTACAAGACATTTTAGACTTAAATAAGAAAGAGCTTATAATAAAAGGTGATAAAGGTGATATTGTTGAGTTAGATAAAAATGATTGGACAAGCAATGGAAAAACAACAGATGCAAGTGGAAAATCATATAATGTTTATTCACACAATAGCAATGTTAAACTTCTAATTGATGATGATATAGATACACACAATATCTAATAAAATATAAGTGAAGATTTTTCTTCACTTATATAAAAATAGGAAATAGATGCGACAAACAAAAATTGATGATTTTTTAGAACTAGAAAGAAGAATAGAAGAAGAAGTAAAAAAAAGTAGAGAAAAAGATAAAATACTTTTTCAACAAGCAAAATTAGCTTCACTTGGTGAAATGATAGGAAATATTTCTCATCAGTGGCGACAGCCATTAATGGAGATAAACTCAATATTTTTACCAATTGAGGCTAAAATCGTTTTAGGGCAAACTTTGGAAAATAGCGAATTATTAGTTGCTATAGAAAAGTTAAATAGTATTACAAAATTTATGTCTGATACTATAGATGATTTTAGAGATTTTTTTTCTACAGATAAAGAAAAAATTAAATTTAACCTTCTTGAGCAGATAAACTCAACAGTAAATATTATAAGTGCATCGCTAAAAGCACATGATATAAAACTTGAAATTATTTTACAAAAAAACCCCGAGCTTTTGGGTTATAAAAATGAGTATTCACAAGTTTTAATAAATATTATAAACAATGCAAAAGATGAATTAATTGCAAGAAAAATAGAAAATCCATTTATAAAAATAACTATTTATGAGGAAAATGATTTAATTTATACAGTAATTGAAGATAATGCAGGTGGAATAAAAGTAAAACCTATTGATAAAATTTTTGAGCCATTTTTTACTCATAATAAACAAAATGGTTCAGGAATTGGTCTTTTTATGTCAAAACTAATAATTGAACAAAATATGCATGGAAAACTAAGTGCCAAAAATATAACTGGTGGCGCTTGTTTTGAAATTATAATCCCAAAAAATTAAACACTATTTAGATATAATCGAAAAATAATCAAAATAAATTTCTACAATATAGGATAAATATGTCAAAAGAACTTTTACAAAAACAAGCAGATACTATTAGATTTTTGGCTGCTGATATGGTACAAGAAGCAAATTCAGGACACCCAGGAGCTCCAATGGGCTTAGCGGATATTGCAACAGTTTTAAGTAAACACTTAAATATAAACCCTGCAAATGAGAAGTGGTTAAATAGAGATAGATTGGTTTTTAGTGGTGGACATGCAACGGGACTAGTTTATTCACTTCTTCATCTTTGGGGATTTGATGTATCAATAAGTGATATAAAAAAATTTAGACAACTACACTCAAAAACTCCAGGACATCCAGAATATGGACATACAAAAGGAATAGAGATAACAACAGGACCTTTAGGACAAGGAATTGCGAATGCTGTTGGTTTTGCAATGGCTTCAAAATATGCACAAAATTTGTTGGGAAAAGATGTAATAAATCATAAAGTTTACTGTCTTTGTGGAGATGGAGATTTACAAGAGGGAATCTCTTATGAAGCAACTGCAAGTGCTGGGCATTTAAAACTTGATAATCTTGTAATAATTTATGATAGCAACTCTATTACAATTGAGGGTGATACAAACTTAGCTTGGAGTGAAAATGTTAAAAAAAGATTTCAAGCAATAGATTTTGAAGTAATTGAAATAGATGGACATAACTTTGATGCAATTGATAAAGCTTTGATACAAGCAAAAAGTTCAACTCAACCTGTATTAATTATAGCAAAAACAACTATCGCAAAAGGTGCAGTTACACTTGAGGGAAGCCACCATTCACATGGAGCTCCTCTAGGAGAACAAGAGATAAAAGAGGCAAAAATCAAAGCTGGATTTAATCCAGATGAGAAATTTTATGTAAGCCCTGAAGTAAAAGGGGCTTTTGATAAATTAATTATTGGTTCAACTTTAGAAAATGCTTGGAACGATAGTTTAAGCGGTGAAGCTAAGAAAAAAATAGCAGAGTTACAAAATCCAGATTTTGACAAAATAGTTTATCCAACTTTTGAAGATGGTAAAAGTGTTGCTACAAGAGATTCAAACCATAAAATTTTAAATGCAATTGCTGCATCAATTCCAGGATTCTTAGGTGGAAGTGCAGATTTAGCTCCATCAAATAAAACAGAGTTAAAAGATATGGGAACTTTCCCAAATGGAAGAAATATTCACTTTGGAATAAAAGAACATGCTATGGCATCTATGGTAAATGCCATGAATTTATATGGATTATTTAGAGTTTATAGTGCAACTTTCTTTGTTTTCTCAGATTATTTAAAACCTAGTGCTAGAATTGCAGCACTATCAAATATTCCACATCATTTTGTTTGGACACACGACAGTATTGGAGTTGGAGAAGATGGACCAACACACCAACCAATCGAGCATTTATCTCAGTTTAGAGCTTTACCAAACTTTTATGTTTTTAGACCAGCTGATGCAAATGAAAATGTTGAGTCATGGAAAGTTGCACTTAAAATGAACTCTCCATCTGCTTTTGTATGTTCAAGACAAGGGCTTCAAGTTTTAAAAGATGAAAAAGCTTTTGGAAGTGTTGCAAATGGTGGATATTTACTAAAACAAAGAGAAAATGCAAATATTACAATAATGGCAAGTGGAAGCGAAGTTATGCTTGCTCTTCAAACAGCATGTGCTTTAGAGAAAAATGGGATAATTGCAAATATAGTTTCTGTTCCTTGTTTTGATTTACTTTTAGAACAAGACAAAGCTTATATAGAAAAAATCATAGATAAAAACACAAGAGTTTATGCTGTTGAAGCAGCAAGAGGTTTAGAGTATTATAAATATGCAGATGTTGTTTTTGGAATGGATAGTTTTGGAGCTAGTGGAAAAGATAAAGACCTGTTCAATGAATTTGGATTTACAATAGAAAAACTTCAAGCAAAAATAGAAGAAGATTTTAAAAACAACAAATAAAAAAAGAAGAGATATTTATCTCTTTTCTTTTTTATAAAACTACTTAAACTTAGGAAACTCCTTTGAAAGACTCTCTTTTTGTATATGGCACACTTATGCCAAACTGCCCAAATGCTTATGTTTTAGAAAATATTGTTGGAAAATTTGTCCCAGCAACTGTAAAAGGAAAACTGCTTGATGCTGGTTGGAGTGCAGGTATGGGCTATCCAGGCATTAGGCTTGAAATGGGAAATGATACAATTCACGGCTTTTTATTTTACTCTGATAATTTAATAAATCATTGGGAGAAGCTTGATATTTTTGAGGGTGAAGAGTTTATACGAATGCCTGTTGTTGCAACTAGAGATGATAATGAGATGGAAATAGAGACTTTTATTTACACTTTAAAAGATGAAATTTTAGAAGATGACATAAACTACTAAAGATGATTTTACCAATATCTATTTTTCTAATCACACTTTTATTTGTAATAATCCAGCCAAAAAATATCAAAATAGGCACAAGTGCAGTTATTGGTGCTACTGTTGCTCTAGTTTTTGGAGTTGTTGATTTTAGTGATGTTGTAGAGGTTTCCAAAATAGTTTGGGATGCAACTTTGGCATTTATTGGGATTATAATTCTATCTTTGGTTTTAGATAAAATTGGATTTTTTGAGTGGTGTGCTTTGAAAATGGCAAAGTTTTCAAAAGGAAGTGGAATAAAAATGTTTATTTATTCTGTTTTATTGGGGGCTTTTGTTTCAGCTCTTTTTGCAAATGATGGAGCAGCTTTAATATTAACTCCAATAATCCTAGCAAAAATGAGAGTTTTACAACTAAATCTTAAAACTATTGTAGCATTTTTACTAGCAAGTGGATTTATAAGTGATAGTGCATCGCTTCCTTTTGTGTTTTCAAATCTTACAAATATTGTAACAGCAAACTATTTCCAAATAGGCTTTTTGGAATATTTTTTAAATATGTTTGTGCCATTTTTGGTGAGTGTTTTTGCTTCAATATTTGTTTTATATCTAATTTTGAAAAAAGATATTCCAAAAAAAGTAGATATAAATCTTTTGCAAGAGCCAAAAAGTGTTATAAAAAATATGAAACTATTTTACTTTTCGTGGGTATTTTTGGCTTTTTTACTATTAAGCTATTTTTTAAGCGATATTTACAAACTTCCTATCTCTTTTTTCGCCCTTGGAGGTGCTTTAATTTTTCTTTTTATTGCAAGTTTAAGTAAAAGTGTAAAGGCAAAAGAGGTTTTAAAAGATACTCCGTGGCAAATTGTTTGGTTTAGCATTGGACTTTATATTGTTGTATATGGCTTGAAAAATGCAGGACTTACAGATGAGTTATCACAAATTTTAAACTATTTATCACAAAAAGGTGAAGCAATCGAAGTTTTAGGAACAGGTTTTATAGCAGCATTTTTAAGTGCTTTTATGAATAATATGCCAACAATTATGATTATGGATATAGCTTTAAA
>JBDHWU010000044.1:0-7066 GCA_039810345.1 Aliarcobacter sp.
TATGTTTTAATCTACTCTCAAATCCCCATTTGATATAATAGAGTAGCTTAAAACCCTGTATAAAGGGCTTTTATAAGCCTTTTTGCTTAAAAAATAAGCACTGCTTGAGTCTGTTTTTCTACTTTTTTTTCAGGTTTTTCACGATAATTTTCTATAATAATCATATTTTTATATTGTGCTTCTGTTACTTTTAACACTCTAATTGAACCTTTTGTAGGTGCATTTTCTTTGATTTTTCTCTCATATTTTTGTGCAGTTTCTAAACTGTTACAAAATCTCACATAAATAGAGAACTGAAACATTATAAAACCCATTTCCAAAAGTTTTTTTCTAAATTTTGTATATTTTTTAATATCACCTTTTGTATCAGTTGGCATATCAAACATTGCAAAAAGTACCATTTTCCTATATCTACTTATTTCTTTATTTTCTATTTTTTTCATAAATTAAAAAGTTTTAATTCGTCGGTTTTTTCTAAGCAAATAGATTGATAGTTTGCAACTATTTGCTTCATACAATATGATACTTGTACTCTTTGATTATCATATATTACAATTTCATCTAGTAGTTTTAAAAGTTCTACTTTTATAGAGCTTGTTAATTCCATATCTTTGCTTATCTTTCTTTTTACATAAAGGTCAATTATTGGGCGAAAAGGCTCTATTAAATCATCTGCTAAGTTAAATGCATTTAACTCGCTACTATGATGTATTCCAAAAACTGGATTTAATCCATGTGCTATTAAGTATCTGCAAATAGAACTTCTAAATACTGTATATCCAAAATTAAGTGCTGCGTTTCTTCCATCAAGTAAAGAGTTTCTACTAAAATCTTTATCAAAAAGTTCTTTAAAATAATATGCTGCTGCAACTGCTTCTATATGTTCTTTGTCATTTGATTTTACTCTTGGAAGCAAACTATCTAAATATTTCTCTTTTGTATTAAATATTTTTAAAATTTTTGATTGATTTTCTACTTTAGAGTAAACTATTTTTTGCCAAATTTGATTTAATTTTGGTTTGCTTAGAAGCACTTGTGCTTTTTGGATTTTTGTTGTACGGCTATTTTTATTTATTCCTAGCAAAATTGAGCTTGGCATAAATTTCTCATCACAAAATATCACACTAATATCTGATTTTGAAAGTTGTGCTAAAAGTGCAGAGCTAATTGTGGTATGGTAGTTTTCTATTAAAATAGTATCAATATCATCAAAACAGATTGTGTTTTCACTATCTTCGGTTTTTATTTTGATTAGGTTGTTTGTATAGCTTAAGTAGGCTTTGTTTTTTATGTAGAGTTTTTGAAAAGACATTTTATAAACTCCTAAAAAAGAGTTTATAAAATTTTTGCGGGACTAAATCGTCCCTTGTTTTAATCAGACTATCAAATCCCCATTTGATATGGAGAAATAGTATCTTAGTTTTTCTTAAACTCTTCATAAGAAATCTCTCCAAAGAAATTTATTTTTACTTGTTTTACAATAGTAGTTTCATTTATTGTAACCTTTTTTGTAGAAATTTTTTCTTCTTTCCCTTTTTTATTAACTTTTATTACAGACTTTAAATTTATAAATTCTAAAACTACTGTATGATTTGTTGCAGTAACATCTCCACCACCATTAAATACAAAATACTCTTTAGTACCATTTTTTAAATCTGTTATTTCTAAAATATCATTTTTTGAAATAGTTATTTTGTCTTTATAATTTTGGATTAATCCTATTTTACTTGTATTAATTTTTGGCAAAATATCATTTTTTATAGAAGAAAAATAGTTAAGACCTATTACTTGTCCTTTTTGTGTATTGTATAAATCTACACTTAGAGTATTGTCATTTAGTTTTGCTACAAATGGAGTTTTATTCTCTTTTAGGTTTTGGAAAACCTCAAAATCTAGCCTTTGTACTCTATTTTTTTGTTTTTTATTTGTAATTATTATACTATCAGCTTTTGTTACAGAGTTCGATTTTATATTTAGATTTTTAACTATCTGTTTTTTGCCATCTTTTGTATAGAAAAAGCAAGGAGTTTCTAGCTCTTTTATAAGCTCTTTTTTTGTTTTTTCTAGCTCCTCTATTTTATTTTTTATTTCCAAAGTTTGGGCTGTATCAATAGCTTTTTTATCTCTTGGAAGTTTGCTTTGTTCGTCTTTTATAACTACAACAATAGAGTTTATATTATCTTTTATTTTTAGTAGTTTTTGCTCATACTCTTCAAGAGCTTCTTTAATATTGTTTTGTTTTGGAAGATTTAGTTTCTCTTTTATATCATTGAATCTTTTTGATACATCTTCATTTTTTAGCTCTTTTCCAAAATTATCATAAAGAAGATTTTTACTTATCTCTATTTTATCTATTTGAGCAAAATTATTTAAATTTTCATCCCAAATTAGCTTTATATTTCCATCTTTGAAACCTCTTATATTAACTCTTTTTTTCATATATGGGCAAATATATAGTTCGTTTTTTTCATATTTTTCTACTTTTTCTTTTACAAATTCAAATAAAGATTTGCCATCTTTTGAAATAGGAAATCTTGTTTTTAAACTTTCTAAAATAGCCTTTGTTTTAAAGTGATTCTCTTTTTGTTTGAAAAAGTCATTTAAAGCTTTTTTTGAAGAGTTATTTAAAAGTGCTATTACAATAGCATCTATTGTGTGATGATAGTTTGTATCTCTATCTTTTTTGCCATCTGCATTTATAGGTTGTGCTTCGTGTATTCCCCAAAGTTTTTTTAACTCACTTATAGCTTTTCCTGTAACTCTTACTACATTATCATTTGTTTCACCTTTTCCATACTCATTTTGTTTTGGAAACAAATAGTGTTCTAAATAGTTTGCTACAATTTTTGTAGCACTTCTTGTATCATTTAAAAATCTATCTTCAAGGCTTTCATTGTCCCAAATTTTTTGGATATTTTCTTCATTTGTAAGCCAAAATTTTTTATCTTTGTTTGATAAAAACTCATTTACACGACCAATAAAATTATCCCACTCTCCAATAGAGTTTAAAAAACTCACTGGGTGTTGGTTTCTTTTATTTTGATTATATTTTTTAAGAACCAGTATTTTATTTTTATAGCTATCTATCCAGATTTTACTTCTTGGAATAAAATGCTCAACTTCTGTAATATTTTCATCCATTGCATCTTCAAGAGTTAAAACTTCGCCACTATAAAGGCACTTTGATTTTTGCTCTTTTAAAAGTCTTACTCTTAAAATATTTTTACTACTTAACTCTTTATTCATACTTTTTAGTAAAATTTCTGCATCTTTTATCTCTTTTTTACTTTGTTCCTGAGATTTTTTGATTTTTTCTTCATCTTTTTTTGAGTTTAGTTCTCTTGCTGTTTCAATAATGATTTTATCTATTTTCCCATATTTTGCCATTAATTCATTTACTAATCTTCTTAAAATTGATATTACTCTTTTTACATTTGGGCTAATAAGTGGTTGATAAAATAGTTCGTCTGCTTTAAAGTTTTCAATATTTTTTTCTAGCCATTTTATATCTTCAGGGCTTGGAGTTAATGGAGGAAGATAGCTATAAGCTTTCATATTTGTATATCTTTTGAAATAGCCCAACTCTTCTAGTGAGTTGTGGTATGAAATCCCACTTTTCATCTTTTGCAAAATCTCATTTATAAATTTTAATGAAAAAGATAAATAAGAGCTTGTAGCTTTGTTTAGTTTTGAGATTTTTTCTATTTGTTCATCATTTAAGATGTATTCATTATTTAGTTTTTTTAGCTCTTCTTTTATTTGTTGTTCACTTACATAGTAGTGTAAAACTTCTAGTAGTTTTGAGTAAAACTCTTCATTTTTTAAAATAGTTTCAAAATCTAAAATATCTAAAAGTGCTTTATGTAGTGATATATCTTGCACTGTATCATCTTGTCTATCTGAAGTTTTTATCTCTATATCTTTAATCCCTGCATTTTTAAAGATGTTTTTAGCTGTAATTTTTTGTACATTTGGAGTTTTTAGCCAAAAATCAATAGTAGTTTCTATATCTTCTTTTGAAAGCTGTAGAAATTCACCAGTTTTTTTATTGAGTATCAAATTCCCTAAAATAGAGTTTTCTATCCTTTGTCTTAAAATAAACTCAATAGCTTTTATATGTGCATTTATCACTCTTTTTTGTGGTTCATTTGAGTAGTAGTTATAAAATGAACAAAAACCTACCATTTCTTCAACACTTTTTAAATCTCTTTGCTCAAAAACTCCTTTAGAGTTTTCATTTATTCCATTTAAAAGCTTGTCTTTAAACTCTTCATAGGTTTTTAAATTTTCAAAAAGCTCAGTGTTGTTTTTTTGGCTTTCTAAAAGTAGTTCTGTCTCTTCTTGCCAAAGTTTTCTATCAAGTGAATTGCTATATTCATCTTTTTTATTTCTTATTGCAATATTTATGAATCCATCTTTTTCAAGAGTCTCTTTTTTTATAGTTAAAACTTTTGATGGAAGTGCATAATTGCTATTTTTATATAAGCTTTTATTTGTCTGTATTGCACTATTTATTTTTTCATTTTCTTTTGCTTCTTTATCATCATCTTCTTTTGCAAAAAGGTTTGTGTATCCTCTTCTTGAGATTATTGTATAAAGAGTAAAAATAAATTCATCTTTTGATAGTTTTTTACCCTTTACGGCTTCTTCTCTTAAGCTATATGGCTCTTTATATAGTTTTGTTAAATTATTAAAATACTCTATTGGATTTTCTAAAATATCATTTGAAGCTAGATTAAAATAGCAAAAAAGTTTTCTAATATTCTCTTTTCTTCTACTTGCTCTTTCATTTCTTCGTCTTCCACTTCTAAAAGCTCTTCTATCTGTAGCCATTACATATTCACTAAAAATAATACTGTTTGAAGCAAGTTCTTTAAATATTGTAGTATCATTTTTCTCTTCAAGCTCCAATAGAGCAAATCCTATACTATTTGTCCCTAAATCTAAACCTAAAACTTTTTGCATTTCCTTGCCTTTTTAAGATAATTTTAATAAATATACTTTACAACAATTTTGCTTATTCTATATTATTTATAAACTTATATTATTTAAGAAGATTTTGTGTATAATCGACACTTAATTGAAAAGATTTTGGAGAATAAAATGAGAATAATAGAAGGTGTTTTAAGATTAAAAGGGACTGAAAAAGTTGCAATAATAAATGGAAGATTTAACCATATAATAACTGATAGATTAGTTGAAGGTGCAAAAGATGCATTTAAAAGACATGGTGGAAATGAAGAAAATTTAGATTTAATATTAGTTCCAGGTGCTTTTGAGATTCCTTTTGCTCTTGAAAAAGCACTAGCAAGTAAAAAATATGATGCTGTTTGTTGTGTTGGTGCGGTAATAAGAGGTGCTACTCCACACTTTGATTATATTAGTGCAGAAGCTACAAAAGGAATTGCAACAGTTGCTCTAAAATATGGAAAACCTGTGTCAAACGGTGTTTTAACAACAGATACAATAGAACAAGCAATAGAAAGAGCTGGTTCTAAAGTAGGAAATAAAGGTGCTGAAGCAATGGTTACAATAATAGAGATGCTAGACTTATATAGCGAAATGGAAAAATAATTTGGCAACAAGAACACAAGTAAGAGAGTCTGTGGTTGGACTTTTATATGCATATGATTTAGGAAATGAAGAGATAGTTAAGTTTGTTGATGAACTTTTAGAAGAGAAAAAAATTAGAAATAAACAAAAAGAGTTTGCACTAAATCTTTTTAATGGAACAATTAAAAATATTAAAGTTGTTGATGAAGAGATAATAAAATATATCACTCAAGGAACTCTTGAAGATGTAGGTAGTGTGGAAAAATCTATTTTAAGACTATCTATTTTTGAAATTTTGTTTGAAAATCTGCCTAAAGCAGTGGTAATAAATGAAGCAATAGAATTAGCAAAAAAGTTAGCAAGTGATGGAGCTCCAAAGTTTATAAATGCAATTTTAGACCAAATTAAAAAAGAGAAATAGTATGAAAAAAGATATGAAATTATGTGTCTCTTTAGATTTAGAAAGTAGTTTTGAAAATCTTACTTTAGTAGAAAAAATCAAAGATTATGATGTGTGGTTAAAGGTTGGATTTAGAACATATCTAAGAGATGGAAAAAGATTTTTAGAGGATATAAAAGCTATAAATCCAAACTTTAAAATATTTTTGGATTTAAAACTTTATGATATTCCAAATACTATGGCAGATGCAGCAGAAGATATTTCTAAATTTGGGCTTGTTGATATGTTTAATGTTCATGCAAGTGCAGGAATTGAAGCTATGCAAACAGTTATGAATAGAATAAAAGATATACCAAATCGTCCTTTGGTTTTAGCTGTAACTGCTCTTACATCTTTTGACAATGCTAGTTTCAAAAAAATCTATGGTGAAGATATAGATAAAAAAGCAAGAGATTTTGCAAAAGCTACTTTTGAAGCTGGGCTTGATGGAGTTGTTTGTAGTGCATTTGAAAGTCTTGATATTAAAAATAGCACTTCAAAAGAGTTTATTACTCTATGTCCTGGGATTCGTCCTTTTGGAGAAGATAGTGGGGATCAAAAAAGAGTTGCAGATATAAATTTTTCAAAAGAAAATTTAGTTGATTTTATAGTTGTAGGAAGACCAATTTATAAAAATAGTGATCCAAAAGCTGTTGTAGAAAGAATTTTACAAAATATTTAAAAAGATTAAAAAATTAAGGGTTTTTTAAGGGCTTAAGCCTTATAATTCTCGTCCTAATTTAGTTAATATCTAAATTGGTTATGGACAGTTGGGTGAGTGGCTGAAACCACCTCCCTGCTAAGGAGACGTACTGGCAACGGTACCGAGGGTTCAAATCCCTCACTGTCCGCCACTGGGTCGTTAGCTCAGCTGGTTAGAGCACTCGGCTCATAACCGAGTGGTCGAAGGTTCGAGTCCTTCACGACCCACCAGCTAAAAAATATTAAGTTTTTTTTAATATTTTTTTAGATAGTATTCCAATCCTTTAAAATAGGATTTATGCGGGAGTAGCTCAGTTGGCTAGAGCTTCTGCCTTCCAAGCAGACTGTCGCGAGTTCGAGTCTCGTCTCCCG
>JBDHWU010000045.1:0-6256 GCA_039810345.1 Aliarcobacter sp.
ACAATTGCCACACCAATTTGATATAATAATTCAAACTTATAATTTATTTGGAGAAAATAGTCTATGAATATAGGAATAATTTCAAATTTACTACAACAAAATATTGTAAATAACAGTAGAAATATTACAAATTCACTAGAGAAATTATCAACTGGATTAAAAATAAATAAAGCAGCCGATGATGCATCTAGCCTTGCAATTTCAGATAAATTAAGAACTCAAGCAAGTGGTATAAAACAGGGTATTGCAAATGCAAATAGTGCAGTTGCTATGATGAACATTGCAGACAAAGCCATGGATGAAATGAGTAACATTTTAGACAAAATTAAAGCAAAATCTATTCAGATGAATACAGATACAACAAGTGAAGATGGAAGAGTTTTAATAAAAAATGATATTTTAAAACTAATTGACTCTTATGATAATATTGTTTGTTCTACAAACTATAATAGAATTCCACTACTAACAGGTTGTGCAAGTCCATTTGATTTTCAAGTTGGAGCTAATTCAAATGATTTAATCTCTGTTGAAATAGATAATATACAAGCTAGGCAAATGGGATTAGATGATCCAAATAAACTAAAAAATTTTATAAGTGGTTTTGCTCCTATACCTGTTCCAACACCACCAACTATTGGAGACCCTAATTCAGGTATTGTACTACAAAATGACCTTACTAATAGAGTTGTTTATAGTTCAAATCCAGCTGGAAATTTTATGATAGAGATACCTGCAGGAACAAAAGATTTAACAGTTCATCTATATGACCATGGTGCAAATGATACTATTCAAATATTTACAAAAGATGGTGTTCATGTTGCAGGAACTCCTGTAGGACATTCAAGTTGGGATAGTGGATATAGTCCACAAAATATAATAACTCTATACTCAGATAAATTTAATGTCGGAGCAACATATAGTGATGATTTATCAAGATATACTTTGAACTCTGTAAAAGATTCTTTAGGTAATGCTAATGTAAATTGGATAGATAAAAATGGTGTTTCACAAATATATAATTTAGCGGCTGATGATGAAATGGTAGTAATTCCAGATGTTACAGAAAACTTAGTTGTTTTTATAAATGGAAATGGTTCTTATGATGTTGGTGCTGAATGGCAAGGCTCAATTGGAGGAAATATTGGTAATCCATTGGCAAATAATTGTGCTTGTGATAATCCTGATTTAATAAGAGATGATACAAATCCAAATCTAAAAATTCAAGCTCAAATTCTTATGGATGTTGTAGATACTTCTCTTTCTCAATTAAATTCTCAAAGAGCAAATGTAGGTGCAGGAACAAATCAACTTGAATCAAGTATTAGAAACAATATGACAGGATATGTACAGCTAAAAAATGCAGAAAGTGTAATAAGAGATGTTGATTATGCACAAGAGAGTGCAAATTTTAATAAATATAATATCATCTCACAAGCTGGTTCTTTTACGCTATCTCAGGTAAATAAAGTTGAACAAAATTATGTAGCACAACTTTTAAAGTAGATTTGAATTTCAAATCTATTTTAAAAAATCTTCAATATTCTTTGCCACTTTTTCTATCAACCTTTTTCTAGCTTCAACACTTGCCCATGCAATATGTGGAGTTAATAAAAGTCTTTGTTTATTTTTTACAGCTAAAAGTGGATTTGACTCTTCTATTGGCTCTTTTGAAACAACATCAAGCCCACAAAAAATCTCTTTTTCATCTAAAATTTTTGCTAAATCAGACTCATTTATAATTCCACCTCGTCCTAGATTTAATAAAATTGCACCTTTTTTGATTAAGTTTAATTGCTCATATTTTAATAAATCTTTTGTTTTTTCGTTTAAAGGTGCGTGAATAGAGATAATATCGCTAGTTTTCAGAAGTTCTTCCAAACTTACACTTTTATAAAGAGTATTTGAATTTTGCCCACTTGTGGAATAATAAACAACTTCACAATCAAAAGCAGAAGCTTTTTTTGCAAAATCTCTACCTATTTCTCCAAGCCCAATAATTCCCACTCTTTTACAATCTAGTTCAAAAAATGGCTCATCAATATGAGTAAAAGTATCGCTTTTTTGCCAGTTTTGATTATCCACATAATTTTTATAATAATCAAGCTTTTGTACAAAATAAAAAATCATAGAAAATGCAAGTTGAACAACACTAGAAGTTGAATAACCAGCAACATTTTTCACCTCTATATTTGAAGCTTTTGCATAAGCTAAATCTACATTATTCATCCCAGTTGCAGTTATGCAGATAAGTTTTACACTAGAGCCTTTTAGCTCATTCTCTCCCACATAAACCTTGTTTGTAAGAATAATATCTGCATTTTTAATTCTATCTTTTGTCTCATTTGCGTTTGTTATATCATAAGATACAACTTCTCCAAATTTTGAAAAAACATCTACACTTACATCAAAACCTAAAGTTTTTCTATCCAAAATTACTATTTTCATTTTTTATCCTTTGTTGAAGTTTTTATTATAACATAAAAAAATTTCTAAGAAATATATGATACAATTTATACAATATTTATGTATATAAAGGATATGTATATGACTACAATATATGATAAAAATATAAAGAAAAAAGCTACAAATATCTCTATAAATTCTGAACTTTTAGAAAAAGCAAAAAAATATAAGATAAATATCTCTGCAACAGTTGAAAAAACTCTTGAAAAGCTAATAGTAGAATATGAAAAAGCAAATTGGGAAAAACAAAATATTGAAGCAATAGAAGAGTACAACAAAAGAGTAGAAAAACAAGGTTTGTTTTCTGATCATTTTAGGAATTTTTGATGGCCCAATTTGATGTTTATAAAAATAAAAATGAAGCTACAAAAAAGAATTTTCCATATATTCTTGATATACAAAATAGTATTTTGAAAAACTTATCATCAAGAGTTGTAATCCCTATGAGAAAATCTAGCAAATCTATAAATATCTTAAATCCAAAATTTAGTATAAATGGGCTTGAAGTTGTGCTTTCAACTCAAGAGATTTCAACTATTTCAATAGAAAACTTAGATGAAGTTGTTTGCTCTTTAAAAGATAGAAGAGATGAGATTATAAACTCTATTGATTTTTTAATAACTGGATTTTAAATATCTAAATCTTCAAAAAATATAGATATTGGAACATCTAAAACATAAGAGATTTTTGCTAGTTGTTCTATATTAAAATGTATTTTATTATAATAGACTTCAGCACTAGATATTTGAGAAACTGATTTATAACCTAAAGCATAAGCTAGTTTTAGCTGAGATATTTTCTTTGCTTTTCTTACTTTTTGAACATTTTTACCAATTCTTTTATGTAATTTTTCAGCAAAATCAAATTCTAAATCTTCAATATCTTTCAAAAATCACCCTAATATATTAGATTTTTTAAGTTTAGTTTGTTATGATTTCTAAAACAATCTAATATATTGGATTATTATTGAGAAAAGATATTGATAAAAGGAAAGAGTTTTTTAAAGAACTTGAATTTATTGAAGATATATTAAGCGATGAGTTTAATGCTAATGGAAGTACATTTCTTAAAAAAATAAATTCTGTAGAACAGTATTTAAGAGTTATTGGTGTAAATATTAAAGATTTAAAATCCTTTGCAAAACTGGATAAAAATAGCGATATTTCAGATATAGATGAAAAACTAAAAAATATTAAATATATAAGTAATATTATTTTTGATGAATCAAGGGATTTAGTTTATAAAAAATTAGAAAGAGAAGAGTTAGAAGGGATTGTTAATGGAAATTATAAAACTGATAAAGAATCTTCAATTGTTTCTTTCCTAAAAATCATAGGTCTAGGTACTATTTTAGGTTTATTATTTATATATCTAATTTCATTATTAGGTAGTTTTTTTTAATTTTATTATACGGGGGAATGATGTGTTTTTTATTAAAAAGTTTGGTTTGACTAATTTATTTTTTGTTTTATTATTATGGATTTTTGTTTTTGTACAAAATATAATTTTTACAAAAAATGACAAAATATCACTAATATTATATCTTGTTTCTTGCTTTTTTATATTTCTTGCTCTATTTAAAAGGCAAAATAGTCTTAGAAAAGCAACTAGAATTATTGCAAAAGAAGATAGCAAAATATTTCATTGGTTTAGTAAACATAGTGCTATATCGTTTATAATATCAATAATTTTTAGTATTATTACTTCATTCTTGTTATTATACATATTTAAAGGAATTTCATTAAGCTCTAATAATTTATTATTATTAATTATAATGGTTGCAATTAATGTATTAGTATTTAATATTTCTATGTCAAAAAAATGGATTCCAAATAGTTTAGAAGATAATCTAAAGTCAGAAGTTACAGAAGTTGGTAATAACTTTTTAAGAATTTTTGTAGGTGCAGCCTTATCATCTCTTATTTTAGCAATGATAATATCATATAATGATACCAACTCATTTGTATCAAATCAAATCAGTATAAATAATTTTGATGAATTAAAGGTGGGAGATATAACTGAATCAAATGGAAGCAATGATATATCAAGACGAATAGTTATAACTTATATATTATTAGACAATTTCAAATTAGCTTTTGCAAATGAAATAGTAGATATTTTCTTAGATAATGATAGAAAACATTACTTTAGTCTTTTCTATTCTGTAATTTCTGTCTTAAATTTTATTAAATTTTTTACTCTTTCAATATCATATCTTCTACTTCAACAAGGTTTGATAATTTTCTGCTTACCATTAATAAAGATATTTGGGAGAAAAGAATGAGATATTTAATTGCTTCTTTAATCATTTTAATAACTAGTGTTTTCATTTATACAGATTGTTGTGATTTAAGAAAAAAAATTGCATTAGCTATTTATTCAGATTTTGCAAAAGAATTGCAAGATAAAAACAAAAAAATTGAAGAACTAAAAGAAAAATATAAAAGCTCTCAAGATGAATTAGAAAAAAGAAAAAATAATATTAAAAATTTATATAAATAAAGGAGAAAAAATGAGTAATGGTGTAAGTGGTTGGAAAGCATGGATTTTAAAGGGTTTTATGAAATTAGGTTGGATAATTATTAAAACTATTGAGGGAATTGCAAATTTAATAAAAGCAATTTTTTCAAAGAAATAATATTTTAGGGCTATTATGGATAATTTAAATAATGAATATATAGAGAATGCTGAACTAGAATCATTTGCTATAGGAGAAGTTGTTAGATTATCCAAGCAACTAGAAGCAATCTTTAAAGATGAATTAAAAGCTGAAGGAAGAGGGCTTCATGAGTATATAGATTTTATGAAAAAAGCATTTGTTGATAACAACATCAATGTAAAAAGATTAAGAAAAATAGCATCAATTAGAAATGATACAGTTCATAATCCTGATGCAAATCCTAATATTGCTGAATATAGTTCAATGGTTGAATCAGCAATACTAGAATTAAGGCAGTATATTTCTAAGATGAAAGCTTCCAAAGATAGAAAATATGATAATTTCTCTAACAATAAAATTGATATTAAATATAAAATAGATGAAAAGTATAATTTGAATAAAGATAATAAAAGAGATGAAAAAATTGAAAAATATCTTAAATATTTTGTTATTTTTATTCTAATTCTTCTTGTTTATTTTATATATAAAATATTTTTTTATGTAGATTATAAAGCTTTAGAAAAAAGACAAGATTTTTTAATAAATGAAATTTCTTTAATAGAAAAAAGAGTTGAAGATTTAAAAAATAGTGTAGAAAAAGAGTCTAAAGAAAATCATAATGCTATTACAAAACATATTTGGAAAAACGAGAATTTGAAAAAATTAAAAGTTGAACTTTCAAATGAAGAAAAAACTTTAAAAGAGTATTTAAAAGAGAAAGAAGAAATAAAAAAGCAGTTATTAAAAAAATAAAAGCTTTAAACGGTAGTGTTCAAAATTCTGTGTCAGCATTAGATAATTACTAATATTTTATCATAAATTTAAACTATCATCAAGCCGTCCTTCAAAGTGGATGGCTAGTTGAGACAGAGTTAAACTCCAGTTTCTTATTGGCATTGTCCATTTCTCTTGAGCATTTTTTATACCCATAAATAGCAGTTTTAGAAGGCTATCATCATTTGGAAATGCGCCTTTAGTCTTAGTTAACTTTCTAAATTGTCTATGAACAGATTCAATAATATTTGTTGTATAAATTACTTTTCTTATATCTTCTGGGTATTGGAAATAAACTGTTAAATTTTCCCATTTATTTCTCCAGGATTGAAATACTATAGGGTATTTTTTACCCCATTT
>JBDHWU010000046.1:0-5944 GCA_039810345.1 Aliarcobacter sp.
ATATTTGTTTGAAATGCAATATTATCAATTACGCTTATAGCTTCATTTACTAAATTTACTTGAGTATTTATCTCATCCATAGCAATAGTTGTTTGATTTGCTAACTCTTCTCCTTCTTTTACTGATTTTGTAACATTAAAAGACAAGGCTGACATCTTTGCTATACTTTGTGTATTATTTCTAATATTACTTGTAATCTCTTCTAAAGATGCTGCTGTCTCTTCTAAAGATGCTGCTGCTTCGTTTGCATTTATTGATAAATTTTGAGATGATGCAGATAAAATAGTTGTATCTTCATTTAATTTATCTCCTGTTGTTAATATCATAGCTAATAGTTCAGAGACATTATTTCCTACTAATCTTGTACTAGATTTTAAGCTTCCATAAGTTCCAACCATTTCTAAATCTTCAGGAACTCTACTTTCAAAATGAGACTCTCCAAAATCTAATAGAACATTACTTATTGAAGAAATTTTCATTTGTAAATTATTTGCAAGAGCATTAATATTATTTCTAATAGTTTCAATTTGTTGATTTTCACATTTTAATTTAATTCTATACATAAAAAAGCCTCTTTCAATATTTTGAATCATCTTTTCTATTTGTTCTAATACTTGCTCTTCATTTAATAAAATTTCGTTTGATTTTTTAATATTTTCATTTACAACTTTTGCCATAGCCCCAAATTCATCTTCTGAATTAATATCTATGTAATCAACTTTTGGAGATTGTCTATTTAAATAAGAAAAGAAATTCAAGAGTCCAGTTTGAAAATGGTTTATACTAAAAACTATATTTTTCGATATTAATGCAATTATTATTTGGATAAAAATAGCCCCAACTATTATAGATATAACAATGATATTTATACTATTTTGCGTTATTTCATTTAAAGTTTGTTTCGACTCTTCATTTTTTTCAAGATTTCTCTCTTGCCATTTTAGTAAAGCAGCTTTTAGTGGTCTCCACTCTTTTGTTGAAAGAGTATTATCCTCTTTTGTCAAAGCTTCACCGTTTTTTATTTTTTCAATTATTTTATTTAATACCTTGCTTTGAGAATCATATAAAGGAGCAATTTCAAATTTTTCAAAACCTGCATATTGCTTTTTACTATCTTTTAAAACTAGCATTAAATCATCAAGCTCTTTTACTGCTTGTATAAAGTTCTCTTTTGCTATTGTATCATCTGGACTTATAATTATTCCTCTTAAAGCATTTGAGACTTGAAGTCCTTGTTCTATACTGGAAAGAATTGTTGTGGAAAGTCTACTCATTGTATAGTTTTCTTCATTAATATTCTTTATATTATTCATAGCATAATATAAAACAATTGTGACTATAATAAATAAAAACATATTAGTAAAACTAATAATATTTATTTTATACTTTATCTTGATATCATCTATTCTTAACATCTATAATAGCCTTTTCTTCTTATTTTTAAGTATTTTTTTAATTAAGGAGAGAGATGGAGTCTTAAAAAATATTCCATCTATCAAATAAGCTATTATGTTATATATTTCTTTACACCTTAGCTTTTATTATTGGAATTTTAATAAAAAATAGTATTTAAAAAGTAATATTATTAAAACTATAAATATAGATTACAAAAATATCCTAACCTAATACATATTCAAATTAATGAGTCATATTAAAACTCTAGAAATTTCAATGGAAATGTTTAAACAAATAATAAAATCATAAGAAATTGTTAAAAGAAACAAAGATTTCAATGTAGCTTTTGGCATATACTTATGTATAACCATAATATTTTGTTTTCAAGAATTTCAGCAATAAAATAACTATCTACATTACAATAATCTTCATTTGCGAATATTATTATAGAGTCAAGAGTTTAAAACTAATACTTATCAACTCCCAAATCTATTCTCTGTTTTAAATTTAATATAGCATTTTCTAAAATTTTTGTATCAAAACCATATTTTTTAGCTTTTTCTAAAGCTTTTTTAATTGAATTGTTGCTTAAAGGCTCTTTTATACAAGTTGCAGTTTTTATAACATCTAAAATCTTTGTTTTTTCTTTAAACTCTTCTGGAGCATTTTCTAAATCATCCACAAACTCTATAGAGGTTACTAGATTAGGATTTAGTCTCCAGTGTTTAAAAATTTTTGCTGTAACAAAAGAGCTTGTAAACCCAAAATACTCTTTTTCTAGATCTTCTATAGCTATACCTTCATCTATTTTTATCTTGAACTCTTTATCTAAATGTTCACTAACAATTAAATCGGATAAGATAAATTTTCCAATATCAAGAAGTAATGCAGGTAAGATAATTTCATCTTTTAGCTTTTCATCAATCTTTTCCAGCCATAAACTAGCTAATACTGAAGCCATATTTGAACTATTCATAAAAGTATCATTTGTGAGCCCATATGGTGACAAAGAGTTTACTAATATTTTTTGGCTACTTGTTGAAATGGCTATAGAAATAGTAAAATTGATTCCCAAAAGAGATATAGCTCTTAATGGAGTTTCTATTTTACTTCTAAATCCGAACATAGCTGAGTTTGCTATCCTTAGAAGATTCGTGACTATTAAAGCATCTTTTGAAATAATATTATGTAACTTATCTATCTCTTTTTCATTATCTCTTCTATATTCTTCTATTAAAACAATTGTTCTAGGAAGTGGTGGAAGTGATTCTACTCTTCTTAACACATCTTCAATTTTCAATTTTTCTCCTTTTTTCAATGTAAAATCTCTAAGCTATAACCAAAACCATAATTATTTTGTATATTTAAAGATGGAATTTTTTTCCTAAGTCTTGATATAATATTTTTTAAATTTATTATTTGTATATCAAAATCACTATAATCTTCCCAAAGATAATTTATAATTCTATCATTTGAATATATAGTATTTCCATTTAAAATTAATAATTCTATAAGAATAAACTCTTTTTTTGTAAGTTTTACTACACTATTATTTGAAAACAACTGTTTTGTATATTTATCCCAGTATAATTCATCATTTAAATAAATTCTATTTGAATTTTTTACAATACTTACTTGAGATTTTTCATAAATAGTTTTTGAAATATTAAATATATCATCCAAAAAAGTCTCATAATCTATTGGTTTTAATATAAATTTACAAATTCCTATATTTATAAGTTCTACTAAATACTCTTTTTCACTATGAGCTGAAAGAACCATTACTAATTGCTTTTTATTTATACTATATACACTTTTTATTAATTCAATACCATTTACTATGGGCATTAAAATGTCTGTGATTAATAAATCATAATTCTTTTTATTTTCTTTATAATAATTTGTATATTTTAGAAAAGCTTCTTCTCCATTTTTTGCTACATCAACAAAATCAAATAAATCTTTCAATAAAAGATGCATCTCTTTTAAAATATTTTCATCATCTTCAACAAATAATACAGAAATATCTTTACAATATTTCCTAAGTAATACATAATCAAACAAAGTTAAAATCCTTTAATATTCATTTAATAAACTTAGATAATATAAAAAAATAATATAAAATTGCTAGATTTACATCAAACAATAAAATTCATCTTTTCTTATTTTTTTGTTTCATAGAGTTGAATTTAAAATCCACTTTTTTTAGTTTTTCTATTAGCTTAGTAGAGATTATGAACATATTTAAAATAACTTCTTTTTTATCTACTTCTAAATCTTTTTTAATAACCTCATATCTATTTATTAAATCTATATAATCAAAATCTTTAAGAAAAGGGTAAAAATATATGCTTTTTTCTTCTTCTACTATCCACTCACTTAAAAGACAAATTACAATAAGTTCTGGTATCCAAAAAGTTCCATTTGGGAGTTGTCTTTCTATTGATTTTACAAGTGAGTCATAATAAACCATAAGAGGTTCTTCCTTTTTTGCTAATAGTCTTAAAGATGCATTTTTATTTGCATTTTCTATTAAACTTCTTAGATAACTGGAATTTATAACACTATCTTCCAAATAATCGAGTAACTTTCTAAGATTATTATAAACATACTTCATATCTTCTTCATTTGAAAGTTTAAAAAAACAGCTACCTTTCTCAATTTGATAAAAATAATCTTCCAAAGTAGTTCTTACAAATACTAAAAGAGCCTCTGTTTTAATATCTCTTAGTAGTTTTGGTTTTACTCTATTTCTACAAATCATTTTTATAGTTTTGTTTTTTAAAATTTATAGTATAGTTTTTAAACATCTTTCCTCTTCTTTTCTATTTCTCTAAAGATTTTTTAAAAGTATTTAACTCTTGTAAAATTATGCAAGTTAAATTCTCTAATTTTTTTGACATTTTTTTTAGTTTCCTTCTCTTAATAAATATATGTAACCTATTTTCTTTAGAATTAATATTATTATTCATAAACTCTAAATCACTCATTAAAATAACTGATTTTTCTATATTTGTATTTAACAACTTAAAATCTTCATACATAAATTTCTCCTAATTATCAATTTAATAACTCTTTTAGATATATTATTTTATGTTTAACTTATTTTATAATTTTTTATGAGAAAAATTATATACATAAAAAGTATCTAAAAAGTATTAAATTTATTAGATATTAGCTTTATATGTTTTATTTTGGAATAGTAATCACCGCTTTTACTATGCGTAATTAAATTTTAAAAACTCTCCCACTCATCATCACTTAAACTGCTTGTTATCTCTTTTGTAGAGTTAATATTTGGTTTTGAAGATTTGATTATTTTTTTAGGTGTTGAAGCTATTATATGCTCTTTTACTTCCTTTTTTATCCCTACATCTTTTGCTTTTACTTCATTTTTACCTTCAAACTCTTTTTGGTTTGCATTACTTACAACCAATTTTGCTATCTCATCTGTACCAACCGCAATATCGTTCGTTTGAGATGCTATCATTGCATTTTGTTGTGTCTGTTGATCAAGTTGATTTACTGCATCATTTATCTGCTCTATTCCTAGAAGTTGTTCCTTACTTGACATTTCTACATCACTAATTAAATTTATAGTTTGTTCAATAGAATTATTTAATCCCTTATATCCCTCTATCATTCTAGAAGCAATATCTTTACCCTCATTTGCCTTTAGCGTAGCCCCTTCAACTATATCTTTTATCTCTTTAGCAGCTTCTGCACTTCTATTTGCTAAATTTCTCACCTCTTGAGCAACAACTGCAAATCCTTTTCCTGCTTCTCCAGCAGTTGCTGCTTCAACAGCAGCATTTAAACTTAAAATATTTGTTTGAAATGCTATATTATCAATCACACTAATAGCCTGAGTTACCAAATTCACCTGAGTATTTATCTCGTCCATTGCAGTTGTTGTTTTGTTTGCCAACTCTTCACCCTGTTTTGAAGCTACTGTTATATCATTTGAAAATTTTGACATTTTTGCAATATTTTCTGTATTGTTTCTAATATTGCTTGTTATCTCCTCTATTGCTGCTGCTGTCTCTTCTAATGATGCTGCTGCTTCATTTGAGCTTATATTTAGTTTATCAACATTTGTTAAAAGTATTGTAGAACTTTCATCTAGTGTCATACCATTTGATTTATTTTCTACTAGCATAGATGTAATTGAATCTCCCAAATGATTTACACCATTTGCAAGTTTTAGTAAATGCTCTTTTAAGCCTTGTTTATCTATTTTATTTAGGTAGTTATAGTTTGCATATTGTTCTAAAATATCTAAAATACTATTTATATTCTTTTCTAGGTTTTCACCCATATTATTTAATACTTTTTTTAGTTGCATTAAAGCTGGGTTTGCTACATCTATTTTTAATCTTTGACACAGATCTCCTTGTTCAAATTCTCCTAAAACAGCTATTGTCTCATCTATTAATCTTCTATCTTCTTCTATTCCCTTTTGAGTTTTAGATATATTTTCATTTACAACTTTTGCCATAGCCCCAAATTCATCTTCTGAATTAATATCTATGTAATCAACTTTTGGAGA
>JBDHWU010000047.1:0-5820 GCA_039810345.1 Aliarcobacter sp.
TATATGTTATATCATATACTTTGAGATTCAATAGTTCTCTATTTTTAAGTCATAACATCTCAAATGAGGTGTTATATTTCTCATTTCATATGCAGCTAATGCTATTCAAACGGCTATTTCTTCGTGCTTTACGGAGTTCTTATAAACTTTAATAAAAATACTTATAAAAAGAAATAAACTCTCTTAAAGAAAAGAGAGTTTATTCTTTAATTTTAGAGTTTATTTCAAGATATAATTTTTCAATATCTTTTAATTTACTATCAATAAAAAATTTATCTTCATTTGATAATCCTGAATAAACTTTTTTAGATAATTTCTTTGAATAAAAACTTACCTTATCAAATATATTTTTATTTAAAGGCTCATCTTTAGTAGTAGATTTTTTTAAATTATCTATATAAACTTTTAATTCATTTACAGATAATTTTTTATTTTTGAGTACTTCTAAAATTTTTGTTATTTCAGCTTGAGTTTTTAATTTAGATTTTATAACTTTTGCTTGGCTATAACTTATTTGTTCATCCACTAAAGCTTGTTTAATTAAAGGATCTAATTTTAATACAGAAAGTCTATCTACAAATGTAATAATATCAAATCGCCCTATTTTTTCAAAAACATTACTTACATTTTTATGTAAAACTTTTTCTTCTTCATTTAAACTACTTTTCCCCGCTTGGAAATTTTTTACTTTATTTAAAAAACTTTTTACACTCTCAATATCACTAAAATTACAAGCTAATTGAATATGTTCTAGAATAGATAGAGTTTCATCATATGTATTTAAATCTTCCCTATTTAAGTTTTCACTAGATCTCATAAATCTAGCCAATTCATCACTTACATTTTCTAAAATTATTGCTGGTACTTTAGTTGAACCATTTAATTTTAAAGCTCTAATTCTATTTTCGCCATGAATTCTTTCTAATTTTCCATCTTTTTTTCTTAACATTACAGGATTAAGTAATCCTGTACCTAAAATACCAGCATCAACTTCTGCTAGTTTCGAAATATTTTCGGCTAGTTCAAGTAATTTTGATTTTGAATAAGATATTCTATTGTGCATTAATATATCATTGTCTAATTTTAATTCAGAAATTGAATCAATATCAACCAATATAATATTTGTATTGTTTTTTAATAATATATCTTGTTCTGCTTTTAATTCATCAATTGTGTTATTAATTGAAGTTATTCTTTGAGGTTTAACTTTTGCCATATTTAATCCTTAATTTAATTCATCTGCAATATTATCAATCATTAAAATTAAATCTTGATTTTGTGATCTTTGGAAATCCATAATATAAGGAACTAAAAAATATTTTAAACTAGGGGCTTCTTGAACACAAGATTTTTGTGGGAATGGATTCATAACTTTGCAATTTAAATTTCTTAAGTTTTGTGTTTCATGAAGTAGAGTAGGGATTCTTTTTATTTCAGCAAGAGTCTCTTTTGCATCTGTAATTCTTTTATCAAACATATTTGGTACTAAAACAATTTTTTCTAAATTTTCTAAATTTTCTGTAATAAATATTTTATCTAATGTTCTAAAAAAACCAACCATTCCGTCTGTATCAACGTTTTTAGTTGGAATTGGTATTAAAATTGATTTTGCACATTTTAGAATAGAAGTTGTAATTATTCCAAAAGAGGGTGGGGCATCTATAATTATTTTATCATATTTCGATTTTAAACTTTCAATAAAGTTTGATAAAATATTAATTTTTTCATCTCTTTTAAATTCATCAGATTCTGTTAAATTTAATAACTGAAAATTAGAAGGGAAAAAATCAATTTCTAAACTATCTTCAAGATAGTGAGGTTGTAACATTTTTCCTTTATTAGGATTATCTAAATATTTTGTAGTTTTAATAGTAATTGGAGTAACTTTTTCATTTCTAAATATATTTGTAATATTACTTACGTCATATTTTAGAACACCATTCTCTTCAGTATATGTAAATGCACCATAAGAATAACCAAAAAATGCACCAGAGAGTGTTGATTGTGGATCAAGATCAATTAATGCAGTTTTAAAACCTTTATTAGCATATGAGTATGCTATTGCTTGAGAAAAAGTTGATTTCCCAACACCACCTTTTTGGACTGTAACACCAATAACATCACCTAGTTTTTTTGTCATTTTAATCCTTTATTCGTTATGTAACGAGTAATATTTAATTTATTGTATCTAAATTATAAATATATTTCAAGTAATACTTGACATATTTTAAATATTATTAAAATTTATTCGTTATGTAACGAGTAAATTATTTTTTTACAATTTTTTGCTTGATTTATAACTATATTTTAATATAAATATTCTAATTAAAATTTATTTTAGTCTATGTTGTAGATAATGATATATAAAGAATTAAAAAATTAATAAAATTTCAGCTAGTTTTATAATTATTAATACCAAAAAAGCAAATTAGCTTTTAAAAGATTTTATTAAGATAAAAAGAAATGATCTATCTTTAGTTTATCAAATTAAGAATCAGTTTTGGCGATATCTAAAGGTAGAAGAAATAGTCATTAATATATATGATAAAGAAATCATCATATATGTTAATTGATAACTAATGGTTTTTTAAACTTATAAATAAATTTATTCCACAATCTAAAAAATCCAGGATTTAATTTTAAATATGATGAATTTATTATATGTAAATATTTTATAAAATCTTCAGAATCAGCAAAATAGTTAGGATAAGCTTCTTTCACACCACCAATTGCATTAGTTGATACAAGAGCAACTATACTATGGTTTTCAAATGCCTTTTTTTCTTGAATCAAGTAGTCATTATTTGCTTCAACTACTTCGTTTTCATTATAGTAAATAGAGTTAATTCCAAATGTGTTTTCTTCAATTATTTCAACAATAATTAAAATATATCCGTTTGAAGTATTATTTTTTAACTGTTCACTTGTTACTTGCAAAGAGCTAGCAAAAAGAGAGAATTTTTTTGTAATGTCTAATTTATTACAAGAGTCAAAAACTTTAAATGCACTATAAGTTAGAGATTTTTTCTTTGATTTTCTAAATTCTTCAAGAAAGCCCTTAAAAATTAATCTAGTATCTGAGGAGTTCAAGTATATACTGTTTTCTAAAAGTGAAAATTGATGACTTGTATATTTAAAAAAATCTTTCCAAATAGTTTTTCCTGAATTTGATTTAAGAGATTGATTTGTAAACAAATCAACAATTTCAACTGCTGTAGCCCAAGAGTGTTGAACTTTTGTTCTAATTTGTAGTTCAATACTTCTTAATTCACCTTCAGAGTTTTTAAACTTACCTATAAGGTGGATACTTTTATAGCCATCTTCTTTAGGATTTCTTATATAATCATTTCTTAATTCAAACAATCTTTCTTTCTTTAAAGTTTTAATTAATCTATCTACATTTTTTAAATTAGATAGAATGATTCTACATCCACCTATATCTTGCATTGTTGATAATTGCATACCTTTTGAATTAAATCTTTTTAATTTATTTACAATTGAAGGGGTTCTTTTTAATCTTTTAGCAAGAAGAGCATATTTATCTATTTTATTAGTTATATTTTCAAGTAAGTCAAAAGCGGATTCTAAAGCACTAGCGTGACTTGTACGCCAATACGATAAAATTTCCAAAGCTTCAATATTTTCATTATCTGGACCAATAAGAGTTTTACCAGCATTTTTAATTTGATTAGTTGAGTATTTTTTTATAATTCATTCCTTTATTTAATTTATTATGTTTTATGTGTGTGCAACGATATCAAAATTTGAATAAAGCTTGAATTATTTTAATTAAAGGCTATCCTAATTTCAGATAATTTTTTGATGAACTATTTTTTTATTTTAACATCATATATTCTTTTTTTTCTCCCAAATTTTTGTAGAGTAAGAATCTTTATTGGTAAAAAATTATTTAATAAAAAAATTAATAATTGGAAATCCCCAATAATATAAATTAAATAAACATTGAAATGTGACAAGAATGTGACATAATTTATATATAATAAAATAAATTTATTAAATAAGACAATATAATGAAAATTTTACATACCTCAGATTGGCATCTTGGTCAAAATTTTATGGGAAAAAGTAGGGTAGAGGAGCATGAAGCTTTTTTATCTTGGCTTTTAAAGATTATAAAAGAAAAAGAGATAGAAGTATTACTTGTATCAGGGGATATTTTTGATACTGGTACTCCTCCAAATTATGCTTTAGAACTTTATTATAATTTTTTAAAAGAACTATCAAGTATTAAAACTTTAATTACTACTATTATAACTGCTGGAAATCATGATTCAGTTTCAACTCTAAAAGCACCAAAACAACTTTTAGAGGTTTTAAATGTTAATGTTATAACAACTGGTGATGAAGATGAAAATGTAATTATTCCTATAAATAAAAATGATGATTTAATATCTATTATTTGTGCTGTTCCATTTTTAAGAGATAGTGTTATTAGACAATCTCTTAGTGGAAAAACAATAAGTGAAAAAGAGAAATTAGCAAATAGTGGTATTAAAGCTTATTATGAAAATTGTTACAAAAAAGCGCTTGAACTAAAAGAAGATAAAAATATACCAATAGTTGCGATGGGACACTTAACAACTGTTGGAAGCAGAAGTTCTCAAAGTGAAAGAGATATTTATATTGGTGGAACTATTGATATTGGTGGAGATTATTTAGCTAGTATGTTTGATTATGTTGCTTTAGGGCATCTTCATATAAATCAAATAGTTGGAAATAATGAACATGTTAGATATTCAGGTTCTCCAATACCTCTTAGTTTTTCTGAATCTAAAAACAGTCAAAAAGTAAATCTTGTATCTTTTACTCAAAATGAAATGAGTATAGAAGAGATAGAAGTTCCGCTTTATAGAAAACTAATTGTCATCAAAGGCAATTATGAAACTATAAAAAATGAACTTACTAAAATAGAAGATAAAAACTCTTGGATAGAAGTTCATATTAAAGATGATAATGCGATGTATGCAAATAATGAAATCAGACAACTTGCCTCAAAACTTGAACTAATACTACTTGCAGTAAAAATAGATAAAAGTGAAAAACAGTTAAAAGCTAATGAATTAAAAGTTATAAGTTTAGATGAATTATCAGTTGAACAAGTATTTGAAAAGAGATTAGAACTTGAAAATTTAGAAGATAAAGAGTTTGAAAAAGAACTACTTTTAAACTTTAAAGAAGTTGTTTCTAAGGTGCAAAGCCTATGAAAATACTAAAAATAAAATCACTAAATATTAATTCCTTAAAAGGTGAGTTTGAAGTAGACTTTGAAAAGTTTTTAAAAGATGAATCTTTATTTGCTATTACTGGACCAACGGGTGCTGGAAAAAGTACTATTTTAGATGTAATTACATGTGCTTTATATGGAAGAACTGCAAGACTTACAAATCCAAATGAACTTATGAGTAGGCATACTGGTGAGTGTTTATGTGAAGTTGAATTTGAAGTAAAAGGAAAAGTTTATAGAAGTTCTTGGAGTCAAAAAAGAGCTAGAAAAAGTCCTGAAGGAGCTTTTCAAAGTGCTAAAATGGAAGTTAGTGAGGTTGAATCTGAAAAAGTTTTAGAATCATATCTTTCAAAAGTTCCAAAATATATAGAAGAGTTATCAGGTCTTGATTTTGATAGGTTTATTCAATCTATGATGTTGGCTCAAGGAAGTTTTGATGCCTTTTTAAAAGCAAAGGAAAATGAACGTTCAAGTTTACTAGAAAATATTACTGGAACACAAATCTATAAACAAATATCACAAGAGATATATCAAACTTATACTAGAAAAAATGATGAGATTAAATTAGATGAAAG
>JBDHWU010000048.1:0-5747 GCA_039810345.1 Aliarcobacter sp.
ACAATATCCTCAAAATTTGATGGTTTTAATCTTTTACATAAATCTTGCATACCATCAGATTCTATTTGAAATAGTCCCAAAGTATCGCCAGTTTGGATTAAATCATAAACGCCTTTGTCATTTACATCTATGGTTTTAAAATCTATTTTTTTACCATGTCTTTGCTCTATTAGTTTTATTGCTTCATCAATAACTGTAAGAGTTTTAAGTCCTAAAAAGTCGAACTTAATTAAATCAACATCTTCGATATATTTTCCGTTGTATTGAGTTGCTAAAGTATCAAGTCCGCTTGGTTTAAAAAGTGGTGTTTTATTCCAAAGTGGCTCATTTGAAATAACAACTCCAGCTGCATGAGTTCCTGCATTTCTATTTAGACCTTCAAGAGCCAAAGCATATTCCCAAACTCTTGCAGCTTGTGGGTCAGCTTCACAAAGCTCTTTTATTTTTGGCTCTTTCTCCCATGAGTTTTTTAAATCAATTCCCAACTCATCTGGAATTAGTTTTGCCATAGCATCAGCTTTTGCATAGGGCATATCTAAAACTCTTGCAACATCTCTTATAACCCCTTTTGCTAAAAGCTTACCAAAAGTGATGATTTG
Organism: Aliarcobacter sp.; assembly: GCA_039810345.1. Classification (GTDB taxonomy): domain Bacteria; phylum Campylobacterota; class Campylobacteria; order Campylobacterales; family Arcobacteraceae; genus Aliarcobacter. Next base: position 600 of record JBDHWU010000048.1, read on the forward strand.
TGCAACATTGGCTCTTCCATATTGATTTACAACATAATCAATAATTTCTCCCCTTCTGCTTTGGCAAAAGTCCATATCAATATCTGGCATTGATACCCTTTCTGGATTTAAGAATCTCTCAAAAAGTAATCCATAAGGAATTGGGTCAATATCAGTGATTTTAAGGCTATATGCAACTAAACTTCCAGCTGCAGATCCCCTTCCAGGACCTACAGGAATTCCCATATCTTTTGCAACTTTCACAAAATCCCAAACAATTAACATATAACCAGGAAATTTCATATTATTTATAATCTCAATTTCAAGTTCAAGTCTAGCTTTGTACTCTTCATGTTTTTCGATTGGTACAAGTTTAAGTCTTTCTTCAAGTCCAATTCTACACTCATAAGAAAAAAGCACTTTATCATTTTCTAATGAATACTCAAGCTCTGGTTCTGGAATTTCAATATTTAACTCTTTTAATTTCTGTCTTGTAAATTTAAAGTTTGGTGGAGTTGGGTTTCCTAGTTTTATAGTTAAATTACATTTATCTGCTATTTCTTGAGTTGCTTCAATAGCTTCAGGAATATCTGCATATAGCTTATATATTTGCTCTTGTGATTTTAAATAAAACTCATGAACACTATGTCTTAATCTATTTGGGTCATCATAAAGTTTATTCATAGCAATACACATAAAAGCTTCGTGTGCATCGGCATCTTTTTGCTCTAAATAGTGAGTGTCATTTGTAGCAACAATTTTTATTCCTGTTTCGTTTGAGATTTTTAATATTTGGTCATCAACAAAATGTTGGTCACCAATACCGTGTCGCATAATCTCAAGATAGAAATCATCTCCAAAAATCTCTTTGTATTCCAAAGCTATTTTTTTTGCTTCTTCATAACCTTTTGCACCATTTTTTACATTTCTCTCATTTTGAGTATTTAAGTGCCAATTTACTTCACCTTGAAGACAAGCAGCACTACAAACAAGCCCAGCACTATGCTCTCTTAAAAGTTTTTTATTTATTCTTGGATAGTAGTAAAAACCATTTATATATGCTTGTGAACTTAAGTACATAAGATTTTTATAGCCTATTTCATCTTTTGCATAAAGGCATAAATGGTATCTTTGTCTATTTGTCTTATCGCCCAAATCTTCGCTATTGTGGATATAGGCTTCCATTCCAATAATTGGCTTTATTCCCTCATTTCTCATAGCATTGTAAAAATCTATCGCACCAAACATATTTCCATGGTCGGTCATAGCGACACTTGTCATTCCAAACTCTTTTAGTTTTTTTGCAAGTGGTTTGATTTTGTTTGCCCCGTCAAGTAGCGAATACTCTGTATGCAGATGCAAATGTGTAAATTGTGGTATTTGTGACATATTTTTTTAAATCTTTTTTGTATTTTTTAATTGTTAATTGGTTTTTAGTGTAGCTAAATTTTAGTTTTAAAGTGGTTAAATAAAATTTTTATGAATTTCAAAAAGTAGAAAAATTTATTTGAAAATCCTATTAAATATATTATTTTTTAGGGCATTTCACCCTAAAAATATTTAATTAATGCTCCCAAAATCTAGTATTTTGAGGCAATAATCCTCTTTTTTTGCTTATAGATATTTTGTATTTTAGTATCCTAGTTGATTTAATTCTCTATAGTAATTACAAGCTTCTTGAACTCCACCATCACAAGCTTCACCATACCATTCTTTAGCTTTTTTATAATCTTGTCTAACTACAAATCCATTATTATACATATTTCCAAGGTTAAATTGTGCTTCTACCTGTCCTTGATTAGCTGCTTTTTCAAACCATTCTTTAGCTATTTTATAATTTTGATTAACTCTTTCTCCATTGTAATACATAAGTCCAAGGTTAAATTGTGCATCCGCATATCCTTGATTAGCCGATTTTTCATACCATTCAAAAGCTTTTTTATAATCTTGTTCATAATGATACATATCTCCTATATTAAGTTGTGCTTCTGCATGTCCTTGATTAGCTGCTTTTTTATACCATTCTTTAGCTTTTTTGCTATCTTGTTCTTCCCAAAATAGATTATTATACAAATCGCCTAAATAAAATTGTGCTTCTGCATGTCCTTGATTAGCTGCTTTTTCCCACCATTCAAAAGCTTTTTTATAGTTTTTTTCTACACCTAATCTATCGTAGTACATCTTTCCTAAATAAAATTGTGCTTGAACATCTTCATCATTGTTTGCTAAATCTTCAAAAATAGTAAAAGCTGTTTCATAATCTTTTTTTTCATAAGCTTTTAAGCCGTCATTAAAATTTTTATTAAAATCCAAATTTAACATACTAACTAATACTAAACCCAATATAACTAGCAAAATAAAAAATATTTTTTTCATTTTTATTTCTCTTTTATATTTGCTAATCTATTTTGCCAAACAACTTTAAAACCTTCGGCAATTCTTTTAAATTCTTCATAAGAAAACTCATCTGTTTTTGCATTGTTGCACCAATAACAAACCATTTCACAATTATTTTTTCTATATTCTAAATTTGGATTTAGTCTATCTATTTCCAAAGAGTATCCTCTTGTAGTACTTCTTTTGTTTCTTAAAAGTCCATTTTGTCCCATTTTGTATATTTTTTCTGTTGATATTTTACAAAAATGGCATTCATCAGAATTTTGAACCATATCTCTAAAATCTTCCCAAGTGAAAATGCTCTTTTTAAACTCTTCTCTGTAGCTATTCCGTAGTTTTAAGTATTTTTCTTTTACTTTTATATCTTGTTCTTTTAAATAATTATCAGAAGTAAGCCTTAATAAAGAGATTTTATTTTCACATTTGTCATAACAAAATAAATCTTTTGTAATCTTACTACTTTTTATGTTTTTACCTTTATATTGAATATCTTGAACTTCTTCTTTTTGATAATAAAGATTAAAAAAAGAGTGGCAAAGCTCATCTGTAATAGGAAAATCTAAAGACTCATCTACATCTAGCTTATCTATCTCTGTTATATTTTTTTCAAAATATTTATGAAAAACAAATAATCTATATTTTGTTTCAAAGCTCTCTTTTGCTTTACGATTATAAGTATTTTTCCATTTTTTCTCATCAAATTCTCTAACTATCTTTGTAACTATTTCTTTTTCCATTTTTTTTCCTTTTATTTAAGATTGCTTTTTATTTTATTTCTACTTTGATATTATTTAGAAGATTGTGTAGTCTTTCTTTAGGGTTAATGTCATATTTTCCCAAAGATATTTCTAGCTCACCTTCAAAACTATAAGCTATTCTTTCATCATTTAGAAGAAATATTTTAGCCTCAGTAACATCATTTTTATTACCAAAGGTTATAAATAAATTTACTATTCCTGAAGCATCATTAACAACTCTATTAAGTTTCCAATATGACCAATTTAATACATAATCAGCAGGGTGTAAAAACCATTTTACTTTGTTACGACCTTTTTCTGTAGATTTATTACCAGCCACAGTAAATGTAGAATAACCATCATAATTAGGATTAAACTTTTCACCAGCTTCTTCTGTAATAACTTTTGCATATTGTTTAGCAGTAGCTTCATTAAATTTTACTTTAATTTTAAAAGTAGCCTTTAAATCATCTTTTTCTATAAATTTAACATCAACATAGGCTGAATCTATAAGTTCTTGTATTAAAACTTTTTTATTAAACTCAACATTATTTTTTCTAGCTTTCTCATAATCATCATTAAATTCTGACTTTTGTATTTCTTGATTTAAAACATTAGCATTTGATATTGAAAAGTTATTTGGTTTAAACTCTTTTTTAACTTCTTTATTAGAATCTTGAGCTTTAGATAACTCATTCGATAGTTCTTTAGCTATTTCTTTAGTAACTCTACTAACATTGTTATTAATAATTAAACTAACTTTAGCTTCATAAGATCTATCAGATATGATTTCATTAACTACTTCTGCTTTAGTTGGGATTAGTTCTATATTTACAGTATTTGATTTACTATATGATTTTTCATTAAAAGTATTTACTGTAGTAGTATCTAAAACTACATTTTTTGATTCTCTTGCTTCTTTAGTTGTTACAACTTTACTTTTTAAATCATTAGGTAATTTTTCTCTAATTAAATCAATAGCTTTTTTTCTTAAATCTTCTACTTTATAACTATTAATCTTATTGTTTTTATTAATATCAAGTTTAACATTATATGTAATTATTGTTTCATCTTGATTATCAGTTCTGTTTATCAATTTAGCTGAATCTGCATATAGAGTTGAAGTAGCAACTAAACTGAGAATTGATGCTTTTAAAATAGTTTTTAAAGTAGTTTTTAAGATATTTTTCATTTTATTTTCAAACATAATCTTTTTTAATCTTCAAGCTTATCTATATTTATAGCTTTATCATCTTTAATATCTTTTTTTACATCCATTCCAATTTCTTTTTTATCTCTATTAACTTGATTAATCCTTAGTGTAATTATCAATCCAAATATTGTTAATATACTGCCTAGTAATACTTCCGTCAATAATACAAGTATTGCATTCTTTTCAAGATTTATTTTAAGACCAGTTTCCATATAAGATATTAATATATACTCAAAGGCAAACCAAAGAATTAGTATTATTAAGAGTGTTTTAATCAAATTCCAAAAACCCATTTTAATAAAAATCATACTTAAAAATATAAATTGAAGTAGCATCATAGTTGCTATTATCTCAATATATATACTTATTAGCTCATTTAAAATATTCATATTTAACCCCTTTATTTACTTTCTTTAAAATCTTTAACTTCTTCTTTTAAAGTTTCAAAACTCTCTTTTGCATTTAATTTTGTTTGAATAAACTGTTGAAGTTTTGCATCATTTGAGTAGTGTTCTGCAACTAAGCTAGAATCAATTTTTACTAATACAAACAGTTCTCCATCTTTTGCTATGTAAGTTTTATCTACATAAGCACCTTTAATAACTTGTGATGAAACAGAACTAATAGTTTGAAATGAACTCTCTTCTGTAAAAGTGCTATTTTGTTTTTTATCATTTTTAAAACCAACAGAAGAGTAATAATCTCTCATTAAAGAATCAACTTTAACCTCAAGTTTTCTTCCTAATGTCAAACGAAGTGCTAAACTAGGCAGTTGAAGAATAATAAAAAGTTATATTCAGAATTTTAAACCTTAAACTAAAA
>JBDHWU010000049.1:0-5278 GCA_039810345.1 Aliarcobacter sp.
CAATTGATAATCATCAATTAAATGATAAAGAAGCAGAAGAAATTTATGAAAAAATAAATTTTATGCTAGAAATGCATGAGGCTGAACATTTAGATAATTAAATTTTTATTTTTATTTAATAATATTTATTCCATAAAAAATATATTTTTTAAAAAGATTATCATTATTTAATATATTTGAAACGTATAATGTGGATTATCTATATAATATAATGCATTTTATGATAAAATAATACTTATGAAAACAATAGAACTAAAAAATGCTTTGCCTTTAAGTATATTCTCTCATGAAATGATATCTTCAGTTCTTGAGAAATCATTTAGTAATGTAAATGAAAAAATATCAAATCTTGTTAAAAATGCTGATTTAATAAGATTAAAAAAAGGTTTTTATACTTTCTCTAAACCATATCAAACAAAACCAATTGATTTAATTAGTGTTGCAAATAGTTTATATAGTCCATCTTATGTATCGTTTGATTATGCCTTAAGTTACTATGGAATGATTCCTGAAAGAGTTAGTGAAATAACATCTGCTACATGTAAAAATGAAAAACTTTTTGAAACGCCAATAGGAAGATTTAGCTATAAAAGAGTACGTCTTGAAGCTTACTCTTTAGGTGTTGATTGGATCTATGATGATATTGAAGGTGGAAGATTTATAGCAACCCCTGAAAAAGCATTATGCGATAAAATAAAATATGATAGAGGAATTGGAACATTAACTCAATCTTCAATGAGTGAATATTTAAAATATGATTTAAGACTTGATATTATAAATCCTTTAAATTATGAACTTATAGAGATAATTGCAAAAGCATATAAATCAAGAAATTTAAAAACATTAGCCACATTAGTAAAAAAAGGTAAAATATGACTCATCCAGCACTTTTAAAAATGTTAGAAAAATATGATTTAACAAATTCAAATAGTAGTTACGATGCTTTAAGAGAGATACTACAAGAGATAGTACTCCTTGGACTTTATGATGCAGGATTTTTCAAACATGCTGCTTTTTATGGTGGAACTGCTTTAAGAATTTTACACAATCTTCCAAGATTTTCAGAAGATTTAGACTTTTCACTTCTTGAAGTAAACCCAAATTTTGATTTAAAACCATTTCAAGAAGCTATTATTGATACATTAAAATCATTTGGATTTGATATAACTATAGAAATTAAAGATAAGAGTTCAAATAGTGCAATAGCTTCTGCTTTTGTAAAAGGAAATACAATTGAGCATCTATTAAATATAAATGCTCCCAAAGATATAACAAATAAAATTCATAAAGATCAAACAGTAAAAATTAAATTAGAAGTTGATACAAATCCACCTTTAAATTTTCAAACACAAAATATTATTAGATTAACACCAAGACCATTTTCTATAAATGCTTTCACATTAGATTCTTTATATGCAGGAAAAATGCATGCAATTTTATGTAGGGCTTGGAGTACAAGACCAAAAGGAAGAGATTGGTATGATTTAATTTGGTATATTGCAAACAGTGTGGAACTTGATTCTATTCATTTAAAAGCGAGATTATCTCAAAGTTGTAAATATTTAGAGTCTCATGAGATAAAAATTCCAGAAAATCTTACAAAAGAGAATATCAAAGAGTTATTACTAGAAAGGTTAGAAACTCTTGATGTTGAAAAAGCAAAAAATGATGTACAACCTTTTATAAAAGATATGAGAGAAATTGAACTTTGGTCAAAAGAGTTTTTTGAAGCTGTAATTGAAAATATCAAAGTAAAATAGATTTAAATGACTCTTTTTGAACTTAGAGAAAAACTACAACATTTAGAATCACAAAGAATTAATTTAGATAATGAGATTTTAAAAACAAAAAGAGAGTTAGAAAAGTTATCACCTTTTTCAAAAGAACAAAAGATAGAGCTTTTTAAATCTCTTTTTATTGGTAGATATGATGTTTTTGCAAAATATTGGATAAGTTCTGATGGATTAAAAAAAGGTTATTCTCCAACAACTTACACTTTTAAAGGAAATGATTATATTCCAATTTCAAATCAGATTATCCAGCAACATCTTGAAGGAAAAATCAGACTTGGTACTTATGTTGTAATAAATCAGACTATGGCAAAATTTTTAGTAATGATTTAGATAAGGCAAGTTTTTTTGAAGATTCAAGAGCTATAAAGAAAATCTCGTTAAGTCTAGGACTAAAACCGTTAATAGAACTCTCAAAATCAGGAAATGGTATCCATATTTGGTACTTTTTTGAATTACCAATCAAAGCAAAAGATGCTAGAAAATTAGGTGATATAATTATTACAAAAGCTATGGATGCAAGTAGTAGAATTGATATGACAAGCTATGATAGGATGTTTCCCAATCAAGATTTTGTAGCTCCTAATGCATTAGGGAATTTAGTAGCACTTCCATTGCACTACGGCTCAAGATGTGAAAATAAAACGATTTTTATAGAAATTAATACTATGCAACCCTTTGAGAATCAATGGGAGATATTACAAAATCTTTCAAAAATATCATTTTATCAAGTAACAGCAATTTTAAAGGAGCATTTATTAAATTCAAACAATGATGAAACCTTAATGCCTTGGGAAATCAAACAAGATAAACCTTTAGTATTTCCAAAAATAACAAAAGCAATTTTATATGATGCTTTATATATTGAAAAACAAAATCTCTCAAAAGAAGTATTAAACAAACTTCAAAGATTATCAAGCTTTTCAAATCCAGAGTTTTTTGTATTGCAAAATTTACGAAAATCAACGTTTAATACTCCAAGAATAATTACATCCTTTGATATAAATGAAAAATACATTATTGTTCCAAGAGGGCTTACTCAAAAAATCATTAATCTTTTTAATTCTAATAAAGCACAGCTTACTATTGAAGACAAGCGATTTATAAAATCTATTCATAAATTAAATTTCACACTTACTTTAAAAGATGAACAAAAACTAGCTTTAGGAAAAATACTCATTCAAGATTATTCAATTTTAATTGCACCTCCAGGATTTGGTAAGACTGCTATTGCAGCTGCAGTAATTGAAAAAAGAAAAGTTAACACATTAATTTTGGTAAATAAAAGCAATTTACTTGATCAATGGATTGAGCGACTTTGTGAGTATTTTCAGATTGATATTAAAACAATAGGAAAACTTGGAAATGGAAAGAAAAAACTAAATTCAAGTCTAGATATAGCCACCTTGCAATCACTAAAAAATAAACCTGAACTAATTAAAGAGTATTCTCAAATTATTATTGATGAAGTTCATCATATTCCAGCTGTTTCTTTTGAAGTACCTCTTAAAAGATTTAAAGGTAAATTTATTTTAGGACTTAGTGCAACACCTGTAAGGCAAGATGGAATGCATCCAATTATGTTTATGCAATGTGGAGATGTTGCATTTGAATCAAAAAAAGAAATTAACAAACGACACACTTTAAAAATTGTAAATTCAAAATTTGAAGCACTTAGTGATGATTTTGGACTTATTTTAAATGAGATGGTAGAAGATTTTGATAGGAATAATCTCATAATATCTGAAATTGAAAAATTAAAAGATAGAAATATTTTAGTACTTAGCGAAAGAATTGAGCATTTAAATATTTTATATCATCTATTAGATGCAAAAAAGATAAAATCAACTCTTATACATGGTGGGTTAAAATCAAAAATGAAAAAAGAGTTTTTAAAAGAAGCAAACAGCTCTTCAATTATTTTATCTACTAGTTCTTTTATTGGCGAGGGAATAGATTTTTCTCATCTTGATGCTATTGTTCTTGCTATGCCTATTTCATATTGGGGAAGAATAGTTCAATATCTTGGAAGAATTGGAAGGAATGGACAAGATTGTGTAGCAATTGATTTTTTTGATGAAAATACTCCAATATTAAGATCAAGTTTTCACAAAAGACAAAGAGGATATAAGAAGATGGGTTACGTTCCAACAAATGGAAAAGGTTTATTTTAAAAAATAATTTCTATATATGTTTCTAAATTATCAAATAAACTTATAGATAAAAATTCGTACGAAAATAGAGATATGATTTTCCGACATATGTGTCGAAAAAATTATTTGACTTTCGTATATTTCACTGTTATCAATTTTTACTAGATTTTAATTGATGAATTTTTCTATTAATTCTCGTTTACTTCTAAGTTGTGGGTTAAGTACGATGAGATTTCAAGAATTAATTATCTTGAAGACTTAATTCGTATTGATATTCAAAGAATAGCAACTCATTTCTTTGTTTTTTTCTTTGGAGCTTTCATAAAGATATTCATTAATATTGGAATTAAAGCTACAATTGTAGTAAATGTTCCTAATGCTATTAGTCCTTGAGTTTCATTAACCATTTTATCTTCCTTTATATGATCTTATTCTTTTAATTTTTAGATATTTTTTATATCTGTTAAACTCTCGTTTAAATTTATCATTTAAGTCAATTGCTAGAAGTATTAACATCATAAAACATAATACAAAAGCTATAGCTATTTGTCCATCATTTATTCCAAAATATATACTTATTGCAATATAAATAGCTAAAATATAAATATATAATTTAAATGAATTTGCAAAATTATATAAACAAATAAATAAAAATTTATCTAATCTATTTATTGGTAACATTTTTAATCCTTTATTTCACATTTTGTAACAGGAATTGAAGTTGAGCCTTTTAAAAAACTATTTTTATCTACACTCCAATTATCAGCTTTTGAGACATCAATCTTTAAAGAACTCATATTACAAATAAGCTCTTTATTTTTATTAAAATCATCTATTACATTAGCTCTTTCATTTAGATGAAAATATAAAACTATCAATGGAAATAATAATATAACTAATATTATAAAAAATTGTGTTCTTAATTTACTTGATAGATATTCATATTTTTTTAATCTCTTTTCATTCATAACTATTCTTCTTTCTTAGATTTATTTTCTTTACTATTTGATTTTAAAAAACTATCTGGACTCTTATGAACAATTTTTACTGCAGAAGTTAGTAATACAGCCCAAAATGCAATATATAAAAGCCCATTATTAAAATCAAAATATTCATATTCATTATTAAAGAAAAGTGCATAAACCATAACAAATAAAATAGAACATACTAAAACTAAAATAGATATTACAAAAAGAAATTTTCCAAGTCTACAAATAGTTTTATTACCTATTTTATAAAAATTACACATGCTATCTCTTCCTTTATTTAATATCACAATTATAGATTGTAAATATATTTACACCATTAGTTATTTGATAAGCTCTTTTTTTATCA
>JBDHWU010000050.1:0-4923 GCA_039810345.1 Aliarcobacter sp.
ATACTTTTAATTTTAATATTTATATTTTCAATATTAAAATATATAAAAATAAAAAAATATGGTAATTATGTTTATAAATACTATAAAAATCAACTTTAAGGATAAATATTAATAAATTTAGCCATAAATTATTCCATCAAGCATATTTAGGTTCATTTATTACTTTATTATAGTTTATTTTTAAATCTTCATAATATGGTAATTTTTTTAAAAGATAATATTTTCCATCTTCTGAAGTATTTGGGTTTGAAATGTCCTTTTTTAATTGAAATAGAGTTTTGTCAATAAAGCTTCCATAATCATAAATCTTCCAGTTTTTAAGCTCTTGAATTATATTTGTTAAAATTTCATCTTTATTTGGAAAATCTTTATACTTCTCTTTTTCAAAAGTAATTCTCTCTGCTATCTCATCTTCTATGGATTTTTCAAAAGGAAGTCGTATTTTATTGTATCCTAAGTCACTTTTTATATTAAGTGAAAAAAGAGTCCTATCACTTTCATTTTCAATATTTTTTAGAGTTTCAAATAAAGACTTGTTAAAGTTCTCATCATTTGAAATATTTGCTTTATGAAAAATATCAAAACCTTTTATAAAAAAAGTTCCACTATCTAAGTTTTTAAATAGCTGATTAAGTTTTGCCATCTGTTCATAGCTTATATTTTTTGCTTCACTTGTTGAAATCTCATCATCTTCTAGAATAGCTCTAAATAACTCTTCATCTTCTTTTGACAAAGATGAAAAACCACCGCTTTTATCTATAAATTTTATTAAATCTTTAGTTAGCATAGTTGCATTTTCTTTTACTGATTTTGTATCTACTACAAAACTACTATAAGCATTATCATATTTTGCTCTTTGTGTTGTATTATATTCATAAGTTTGAGTTTGGCTATTTCCTATGTGCATATATTTCCCCCATATAATATTTTTAACTATTTCTTAATTTTATTATCAAGCATAATACGGCTCTTTAGTAGCTTTATTAAAATTATCTTGAAAAGTTTTATAAAAATCAACTATTCCTTGATATTGATTTTGTACACTATTTTCTGCATTTGAAGATTTTGCTTTTGTTAAATTCTTTTCAAAACTACTTATTGCACTATTTATAAATGCATCAAAATCCACACTTGTAGCTTGATTTTTATTTAGTAAATAACTTCCATTTCCAGATCTTCCATCTTTCATAAAAGTTGGGCTTATATCTTCTCCTTGTGCAAATCCTTGAAAATTCATTTGAAATTCAAAAGATAATAATCCAGTTTTTTCTGGTGGTTGTATACTTTGAATAGTTTCATAATATGCTTTGTCAATACTACTATTTCCACTAAAGTTTAAAGCTCTTTTTAAATCTATATATTTACCAAATTTCTTAACATTTATTTTTCCATCATCGCTTAATTCTTTAACTCTTTTATCTATAGATTCTTGATTTACTTTTGCCTCTTCAAAAGGTATTTGCATTAAATCATCTGCTGAATATTTACTATAATCAACTTTTTGTGCTTCTTTATAATAAGTCTCTTTTGTTCCTTTTACCTCTTGTGTTTGATATACACTTGTTGCTTTACCTATTTCCATTTTTTACCCCTTGTATAATAATGTTTTATTTTATTAGTATTAAAGTTAAATAAAGTTTAAAAGATTATAATTAAACTAATATTAAGAAAAGTTAGTAATAAAGAAGGGGATTCTTATGAATATAAATACTAATATACAATCGTTTAGTTCACAAAGTGGAATAAAAGTAACACAAAATGGAAATACTAATCAAAGTATAGATAAAAGTAAAAATAGTGAAGCTGTAAATATAAATATAGACTCAAAGACACTAGATACTTTAAATCTATTATCATCTTTGGGGGAAGAAACTTTTATTAAAAGCTACAATAACTTTATAAGTGATGATGAAAAAGCTATTAGAAATAGACTAGAAGAAGTTTACTCAAAAGCAACAAAAGAGAATAAAAAATTTGCAAATCCAGAGCAACATATTAATGATAAATATTACTCACAACCTTCTCCATACTATATAGAAGGTTTAAGTAGAATGGAAAGAGAAATTGCATACAACCACGAAATGGATTATTTAAAGAATAATAAACTAACTAAAATTAATTACATAGACCCAAATCTAAAAGATTTAACTTCAATTCATGGTTATATAGAGGAATTAGAAGAAAAGAAATTTAATAGAGAAGCTGTAAATACTCAATTTCAACAACTTTTAGATAAATATAGTATCTCTATTCCAAAAGATACAAACTTAACTTTTACTATAGACCCTTATGATTATAAAGTAAGTGTTAGTGGACTTGATGATAAAAATCTATCTAGTTTGATAGAAGATGTTTTAAATACAGCAAGTAACTCTAAAGAGTTATTTTCTCATATTTATAATAGTACTTTGGATAATAATTCTCAAGTAAGCAAAGAAAAATCTGATAAAAAAACACTATTTCATGAAATAAAAAATAGAACTGGATATGACCTAAGAGATTTAGAAAATATAGATGGTAAATTTTTAACACAAGACGGTACAGATATTTTAGAATTATATAAAACAGGTGTAATAAATAGTAAAAATATTCCCGAAGAGTATAAAGGAATGGTTTTTGAGCTATATAGTGGAAAATTAACAGAATTAGCAATAAAAGGCTTTGAAAATATAGAAGATTTAAATTTATCAATAGATTATAAAAACGGAAGTTTTTATGATGTAGGACAGAGTGAAAATTTTGGAACAGGAAAAACAAAATGGATAGATGAACTAAAAGCTTCAAAATCACAAACATTTGGAGAAGCTTTTAAAGAATATAGAAAAGATATAGTTTATGGTGAAAATAGTCAAGATATTATAAAAGATGCACTAAATCTAAAAGAGTTTAGCTTTAAAGGAATAAAATCTGAAGCAGATAGTTTACTTGAAAAATATGGCTCAAAAGATATGGAGCTAATCAAACTTTTACTTATGCAAAAATATCTTATGAGGAAAGAGGATAGTGAGTCAGATAAGGAGTTTTATAAACTTTTAAAAGAGTGGGAAGAGAGTAAAAATCAAGAGTAGTGATATTTGACTATAAATTGATTAAATAAAATAACAAGGGATTTTTATGAATATAAATACTAATATACAATCGTTTAGCTCACAAAGTGGAATAAAAGTAACACAAAATGGAAATACTAATCAAAGTATAGATAAAAGTAAAAATAGTGAAGCTGTAAATATAAATATAGACTCAAAGACACTAGATACTTTAAATCTATTATCATCTTTGGGGGAAGAAACTTTTATTAAAAGCTACAATAACTTTATAAGTGATGATGAAAAAGCTATTAGAAATAGACTAGAAGAAGTTTACTCAAAAGCAACAAAAGAGAATAAAAAATTTGCAAATCCAGAGCAACATATTAATGATAAATATTATTCACAAGCTTCACCATATTATATAGAAGGTTTAAGTAGAATGGAAAGAGATGTAGCTCATAAACATGAAATGGATTATTTAAAATATGGGAAGTTAAGAAATATAAGCTTTATTGACCCAAATATAAAAGATTTAAATTCAATGAATGATAGAGTAGAGAGTGCAGAAAAAAGAGCATTTAATAGAGATATGGTTAATGAACAGTTCCAAAAACTTTTAAAAAAATATGGTATTTCTATTCCTAAAGATAGTAATCTTAGATTTACAATTGAACCTTATGATTATAAAGTAACTGTTAGTGGACTTGATGATAAAAATCTATCTAGTTTAATCGAAGATGTATTAAATACAGGAAACAATTCAAAAGAATTATTTAGACATATTTCATATAGTCGTTCAAGCTATTTAGATGATTCAACTCAGTTTGATAAAGATAAATCAATGAAATATGGAATATATCATAATGTAAAAGAGCTAACTGGATATGACCTAAGAGAGTTGGAAAATATAGATGGTAAGTTTTTAACAAAAGATGGAACAGATGTTATGGAGTTATTAAGAATTGGTGTTATGAATAGTAAACATATTTCTGAAGAGTATAAGGGTGTTGCCTTTGATAGTTATAGTGCCGATTTATCAGAAGTTGCAAAAAAAGGCTTTGAAAATATAGAAGATTTAAATTTATCAATAGATTATAAAAATGGCTCTTTTCATGATGTTGGACAGAGTGAAACATATGGAGTTGGTAAAAGAGATTGGATATATGAATTAAAAGCTTCAAAGACTCAAACTTTAGGCGAAGCTTTTAAAGAATATAGAAAAGATATAGTTTATGATGAAAATAGTCAAGATATTATCAAAGATGCACTAAATCTAAAAGAGTTTAGCTTTAAAGGAATAAAATCTGAAGCAGATAGTTTACTTGAAAAATATGGCTCAAAAGATATGGAACTAATCAAACTTTTACTTATGCAAAAATATCTTATGGGTAAAGATGATAGTGAAGCTAATAAAGAGTTTTATAAACTTTTAAAAGAGTGGGAAGAGAGTAAAAATCAAGAATAATGATATTTAACTTTATAATAAATAAAAAAATATGCTAAATGTGTTTATAATTACTATAGAAATCAACTTTAAGGATAAAACTTGAAAAATTATATACTCATAATACTATTTTTAATCATTCCATCAATAATACTATTTTTTAGTAATATAAATGACTCAAAAGAAGCAGCTATATTTTTATTTATTGGTGGATTAGTTGTAAGCTTTTTAAATTATAAAAAAGATAAAGATGAAAGAGTGATGAGATTTTTAAATAAATGGCTTTAAAGATTATGTCCAAATACTTTTATAAAAATATTTAAAATTAGATAAAGTGAGATCTATTTTATATATAATTTTATTTGAAAAATTCGGGAGTGTTAGAAATTTCGTGTCAATCAGATAAAATAATATCAAGGATTGACAATGGAACAACAAATAGGTTTTGAC
>JBDHWU010000051.1:0-4811 GCA_039810345.1 Aliarcobacter sp.
AGTGACTTAAAAATAACTGCAAAGGCTCTATTTATAGGATTTTATTTTTTTATGGAAAAAAAGCGACGAAGTCAGGAGAGTTTAGATAGGAAATACAACACTGGTGGTTTTAAAAAGTGTTGTTAAAAGTTTTTAGAGTAGAGTTTCTACTAATACAGTTTTAGTTGGGCTTTTTTAAGCCTAACTTTATAAAAACTAATGTTTTAAATTAATCTATCAAATTAATACAAAAAACCAAAAAGCCAAAGTGGGATTTTATTTGAATATCCAATTTCTACATCATCAAGAGCCAAAAAACTATTTTCCAAATCTTTTATCTGTTTATAATCTTTATTTTTCCCACCAACTTCAAAAGTAAAGATACCATCCACCAAAAAATCACCTTTGTTTGATATATTTAAATTGTAAACTGCACTTAATTGATTGGCAAAAAAAGTCTCTCTTATAGTTCCTATTTCTCTTTTTGGACAATAAGCATATAATAAATTTGTATTATTTAGATATATTTTTGCTGCTTTTTGAACTTTTTTTACACCTTGGCTATACTCATCTACCAATAAAATCATCTGTGCATCGTGTAGAAAACTTAAATAATCATATAGTTTTACTCTACTAATTTCAGCCATAGTTGCAATTTTGCTATAATTTACTTCAAAAGGTTTACTCTCACAAATAACTTCCAAAAGTTTTTTTAATTTATATGTATATTTTTGCTCAATTAATCCTAAAGATGTTAAATCTAAGTCAATAGTTAGATTTATAGTATTTAAAAGATTTTGATAATATGAGCTTTGCTTATCAAAATAAAATGGATAGTAGCCTGTTTCCAAATAGTTTTTGAACTCATCTTTTATATTAATATTATTTAATAATATATTTTTTGCTATATCAATATGGTTTTTACAAATATTTTCAACTGTTTGTTTTTCTAGTTTTATACTATATTTATACTCCAAAAACTCTCTAAATGAAAAGCCATTAAGATTGTATAAAGTTACTCTTCTACTTAAATCACTTTTTGCATTTAGTATAGAACTTGCACTACTACTTGTAAATATTACTTTAATATCAAATAAATCATAGATTGTTTTTAAATACGAACTAAAGTTTTCATATCTATGTACCTCATCAAGAAGTAAAAATTCTCCACCATCTTTGGCAAACTCTTCTACAAGCTCTATTAAATCTACTCCACTTAAAAAAGGGTAATCAAGTGAGATATACAGAGCTTTTTTGTTCTCTTTTTCTAGTTCATTTAGATATTGAAAAAGAGTAGTTGTTTTTCCTACTCCTCTTGCTCCAAAAATAGCTATCATTTTATCACTGAAATCTATATTTTCATAAATATATCTTTTGTACTCTATTTTGAAACTCTTTTTTAATCTCTCTTGATATTTAAATGCCATTTTTAACATAATTTTCTCCAATATTGTAAATGCTTATATACATTTACAATATTAGCCTTTTTATGTTTTGTAAATGCTTATGTACATTTACACTTTTGTAGTTTATAAATTTCTTTAGTTTTGATATAAAAAAAGCTAAGGTTAAAAACCTTAGCTTATATATTTGCTACTTTCTCTTTCAGAGCTTTTGCCTTTTTCTTCTTCCATCTATCATAATACAACATATAACCAGTGATTACAAAAAGTGCCATTAAAGCAGAAGATATAAAATATGTAAGCTTTCCAAACCATCCAAAATACTCTCCACTATGAAGTGGTAAAATACTACTCATAATTTTTTCGTTTAATTTCTTATTCTCGTATTTTTCATCTTTTATTACACTTTTTTCTATTGGGTTAATTTCCATAGTGTTTGATTCTCTAAAGTGTGTTGCATCTTCAAATAGATATGAAATAGTATAAGTTCCACTTTTACTTGAGTCTAATTTTAAAGTGGCATTTTGATACTTTTTAATTACATTTTTGTTAAAAATTTCAATACTACTTGTAATATCATCGTATGAAATTGATTTTTCCTCTTTATTATCAGTTTTAGTTTGTTGATTTGTTGCTTGTATTGGAGCTACTCTTTTTGGTTGCTCTACTTGAAACACCGTAAACATCGCACTTCTATACCAATCATATGACCAATAAAGTCCTGTAAAACACATTAAAAGAAAAAATGGAACTACCCACATACCAATTGCACCATGCATAGTTGATAAAAATGCTCTATTTTTTTGTTTAAAACTAAAAGTAAAGCTTTTAACAAAACCATTTTTAATTCTTGGAAAATACACTACAATTCCACCAATTGTAAGAAATATTGCAGCAATTGTAGCAAGTGCAACAGCTTGTTTTCCTATTACTTGATTTTCATCTGTAAGTGTTAGCCATCTGTGAAGCTTAAAGAAAAACATAAAAAAATCTTTTCCTACAAGTTCAGGTAAAACCTCAGCTGTATAAGGATTTAAGTATAAATCAACTCCTCTTCTTTCACCCTCTTTTACCACATTTATAGATACTGATTTTCCCAAATCACTTGAAAAAGAGATACTATTTATCTTTTTTGTTGGATTTTCTTCATTAAAAATCTTTAAAATCTCTGCTTCATTTAATCGCTCTTGATTTTGTGGAACTTGAACTGTATATGTATCTTTATTTATAACATTCATTATCTCTTTTTCATAAGATAATATAGCCCCACTAAGACCAATAATTAAAAGTAAAGCTCCAAAAACAAAACCTAAAAACCAGTGCAACTGGAACCAAAATGTTTTATGCATATTTTCTCCTAAAAAATTTTAATGGATATTATCAACTCAATTTTAACCCCATATTAATATAATTAATAATTGGTATTAGAAATAAAGATAGGTAAGAAATTACCTATCTTCTAATTTTAAGTATATTTTTTTAAAAAGTATATCTAGCACTTAACCAGAAGTTTCTACCAGATGTCTTATTATTATATTCGTTATAATAATTTGTAGTTCCTACACTATCTTCATAGCTATACTCTAAATAATCTTTATCAAATAGATTATTAACTCTTCCTGTTAGAGTAAAATCTTTTGTAAATTTATATGAAGTACCTAAGTTCCAAATTGAGTAATTTTTATAAAACAAATCTTTATTTGCACCATTTATCTGATACCTAGTACTAAATCTATCAACTTCTCCAGAATATTGTAAATAAGTATTTAACTTTGATGTTACTTGATAGTCTAAAGTTGTACTATACATATGTTTTGGACTTGTACTTAAAGGCTTTCCATCTTGTTGCTTATCATCTGATTTTACTTTAGAATCCATCCAAGTCCAGTTTCCTTTTATTGATAAATTATCCAAAATAAAATATTTTCCTGCAAGTTCAAGCCCTAAAATTTCTGCCTTTCCAACATTTTGTTTTTGGCTAAATGAAGTAGCAATACCATCATATTCACTTCCAGCTAATTGGTTTTCAGTAACAGTTACACTATCGATTTTATCTTTAAAATCATTTTGAAATAATGTAATATTAAAATTGTGTTTATTTGGATGCTCATAATAAACAGCAACTTCTTTACTTAAACTTTTTTCAGGTTTTAAATCTGGATTTCCAACCCAAGGAGATGTTCCTTGTCCGCCAAATCCAGTAATTCCCTCTTGTAAATCTGATGTTTTTGGGGTTTTATACCCTGTAGCAACTCCACCTTTTACTGTCCAGCTATCACTAATTGAATAAGTTAAATAAGCTCTAGGACTAAAATGACTTCCAAAATTTTCATGCTTATCATATCTTGCCCCTAAAGTTAAAGTTAATGGGTCAATAATATTCCAATTATCCTCTGTAAATAAAGCATATTGATAGTACTCTTTTTTGCCTCCTGTTTTTCCTTTATCCATTCCAAATACACCATCTTTCATTTGTGCATCTAAATATTCTGTCCCCACAACCAAATAGTGATTATTTAAAGGAACTTCATATTTTGCACTATAAGTTGTATTTGTTGATTCTAGTGTTCTTGCATTTCTTGGCATTAATCCATTAAACCTATCTTTTTCAGCTTGTGTTGCCTTTGAATAAAAATTTGCTAAATCACCTTTATACTTTGATTTCATATTTTTCATAAATTTTCTATCATCACCACTTAAAGGCATACTTCTTCCAATATTTTCACTTTCAACATGATGAACACCAATTGTACTTTTACCAACATTCCAATTCGCTTCCCAAAATAGTGAATATTGCTCTCTTTCCATTTTTAAAGTATCAGCATATCCAACTCTTTGATTTTTCCAAATTGTCTCATAGCTATCACCTGTTCCTAATGGGTAGTTTATATCTCCTTGTGAAGTTATGTATGACTTATTATCAAATTTTTGTTTTGCAACATCAAAATCGGCTTTTATTGTGTGATTTTCATTTGGAGTAAATGTTAATCCTGTTCCAAAAGTCCAATTCTCATTTTGAACATTTCCTTTTCCTCCACCAAAACTATCATTTGATTTACTTCTATCTACACCATTTTTATCATATACTTTTCCATATTGTGGATTTGATTTAGCCTGATCATAAAAACTTCCTCTAAGACTTAATCCTAATTTATCTTTAATAAGTGGTCCCATAATAGTAAAATCTGTATTATCATTATTACCATAAGCATTATCAGTTTGAAGTGTTTTACTATATCCAATAGCTCCTGTCCATTCGTTTGATATTTTTTTAGTAATAATATTTACAACTCCACCAATAGCATCAGAACCATAAAGTGTACTCATAGGACCTCTAATTACTTCAACTCTTTCAATCATTGATAATGGTGGAATACTAGCTAATTGAGCTCCACCAAAACTATTTGGATATATATCTCCATTATTGTT
>JBDHWU010000052.1:0-4793 GCA_039810345.1 Aliarcobacter sp.
GCTCTACATCTATTTCGATTTTCATATTTGTGTCCTTTGGTATTTTCTATTTTACCTAATTGACACAAAATTCTGAACGGTCCCTAAGAAATAAAATAATTTAGGCTTTTTCACCTAAATTAGGGACTGTAAATTAAACTGTGTAAACCACCTATAGCCGTTTTTCTTACTTTGTGTATTTTTCCATAATTTCACTGAAAAATATACAAAGTTGAGGATAAATCTCACTCCAATTTCTCATACTAGTTCTTTCCCATTTTGCTTGAACCTCCTGTGTTGACATATATAACATTTTAAAAGCTGAGTCTATTGTTGGAAATGAGCCTTTAGAATTAGTTTTTCTTTTTATATTTGCGTTTAATGATTCTATAGGATTTGTTGTATAAATTAGTGTTTGAATCGATTTTGGGTATTTAAAAAAAGTAGCTAATTCATTCCAGTTATTTAACCATGATTGTAAAATATGAGGATATTTAGAACCCCAAATATCATTAAATTCAGTAAGTGCTAATTGGGCATCTTCTTCTGTTTTTGCAGTATAAATTGTTTTTAAATCTTTTGCAACAGCTTTACGATCCTTCCAAGATACAAACTTTAGAGAACTTCTTATTTGGTGAACTATACATCTTTGTATTTCAGCTTTAGGATAAACTGCTTGTATTGCTTGATTAAATCCATTTAAACCATCTATTGCAAATATTAGTATATCTTCTACACCTCTATTTTTTAGTTCATTTAATAGTGTTAACCAATATTTTGAAGTTTCATTTTCACCAATCCAAATTCCAAGTATCTCTTTTTTACCTTCAAGAGTAATACCTAGCATTATATAAGCTGCAATATTTTCTTTACAACTCTATCTACTCTAATTTTTAAAACAGTTGCATCCATAAATACTATTGGATAAATTGCTTCAAGTGGACGATTTTGCCACTCTTTTGCTTTATCCATAATTGCTTCAGTAATATTTGAAATTGTTTGTTCTGATAGTTGATAGCCATACAAATCATCAAGGTGAGTACTAATATCAGCAACACTCATCCCTTTTGCATATAGTGACAATATTAATTCTTCACTACCTTTTAAAATCCTCTCTCTTTTTGGAACTAATTTTGGTTCAAATGTTCCTTCTCTATCTCTTGGTATTGCTACATCTATTTGTCCATACTTAGTTTTTAAACTCTTTTTACTATGTCCATTTCTATAGTTTGTATTTTCTGATTCTTGATGTTTCTCATAACCTAGGTGTGAAGTAAGCTCTTCTTCACTTGCTGTTTGTAGTGATTCTCTAAGAAGGGATTTAAACTCTTCTAAAATACCATCTAATGATATCTCTTTCCCTTCTCTTATTTGTCTTCTTAGCTCTTCTTTATTTAATATATTCATTTGTAAATCCTTTAATGAAAAATTTACTAGATAGTTTTTTTATTCTATCTAATAAATTGATATTTTTGAATTTACACAGTTAAATGGATACTCCCCTTTTTCAGGGGTGACTATTTAGTCCTTTAGAACCTGATTCTTCAATTATTTTTAAAACATTATTTTCCATATGTACACTTAATATTTATAATATACATTAAATCTATTTTTTTTAAGTTACTTATCATTTTTATCTATAACTCTAAATTCTTCATTTTATATTTTACAAGCTTCTTTTTTAACATCGTTTAAATATCCAAATATTTTTAATGTATTTGTTTCAACTTCTTTTGCTTTTTTATTTAATTCTTCATTACTCTTTTTATTCGCATTTGCTTCAACTAATTCTTGAAGATTTTTATAAAAACTTATTGTTGATTCTTCTAGAGTTTTCATCATTTGTAAATCAACTCTTTTCCCTGAATTTATATGATTTGAAGACCATTGTTTTAAGCTAGTTATCTCATTTATTTTAAATAATTTATAATCTCCTAAACTTCTATATATTTCATCTTTTGTATTTAATAAATCGACTTTTAATAAAGCTGTATCATAAACTAAATCAACATCACTAACTCTATCTAATGAATCTTCTAAGAAAGATGCTCTTGCTGCTGCTGTTACTAATGAATCTGACATTTGTGCAATATTTGATGCCATTGTTGAAATTTGATCTGCTACTTGTGCATTTTTTTGAGTTGCTTGATCTAGCATATTAATTGCATCATTTATTTGTACTATTCCTCTTTCTTGCTCTTTTGAAGCAGTTGCTACTTTATCTATTGTTAAAATAGTATTTGAAATATTTTCATTTAACTCTTTATACCCTTCTATCATATTATCAGAAATATTTTTACCCTCTTTAGCTTTTTTACTTGCAAGTTCTACTATATTTTTTATTTCTCGTGCTGCTTCTGCACTTCTATTTGCCAAGTTTCTTACTTCAGCAGCAACAACTGCAAATCCTTTCCCTGCTTCTCCAGCAGTTGCTGCTTCTACTGCCGCATTAAGTGAAAGAATATTTGTTTGGAATGCTATTTGATCAATTACTTCAATAGCTTCATTAATAGAACTTACTTCTTTATTTATTTCATCCATTGAATTAGCTGTTTGATTTGCTAATTCTTGACCTCTTCTAGCAGAAACAGTTACATTATTAGCAAGTTGTGCCATTTTTGAAGTTGCTTGTGTATTTGCTTGTATTGTTGCTGTAATCTCTTCTAAAGCTGCTGCTGTTTCTTCTAGCGATGCTGCTTGTTGATTCGAAGAAACAGATAAATTATTTGAAGCACTAGAAAGGGTTTTTGTACTATCATTTAAAGAATTCCCTGTATTCATTACCATTGCTAAAATTTCAGATGTATTATTTCCAACAAGTTTTATTCCTGAAGTTAAAGAACCTAAATTCCCATAAATCCCATCATCTTTTATTATAAAATCATATTTTGATTCTGCATAATATCTTAATGTTTCATTTATTTTATCAACAGTTTTTTTTGTTCTTTCAATCATTGAATTTAATTTATTTTTTAAATCTTCAACATGTGGATTAGAAGCTATTTCATTTACTTTATAAACAAAAAATCCATTCGCTGTTTTTTCTAAAACATCACTTGCTTCATCAATAACTTTTTCATCTTGTTTTAATCCAACTCTTACTTTATCCATATATGAGTTAAATAAATCTGCTACTTCTCCTATTTCATCCTTTGACTCAACTACCAATGTAATATTTGTATCATTTGAATGTAAAAGATTTTCAAATCCACTTTTTAATTTCCCTATTGGATTTGTAGCTTTTTTTACAATAAAGAAAATTAATCCTATAGTTAATACTGATAAAAGTATTGAAATAAATGATATCTCTGTAATCAATGTATTGATTTTTATATCTAATTCATCAAGTGAAAAAGTTAAATCCATTACTCCAATTACATCTCCTTCATTTTGATTAGCATGACACATCATACATTCAGCTGTTGCTATCATTGGCTTAATCATTCTTAAATTATGTCCATTTTCATCTTTTGTTTGTAACAACAAAGGCTCTTTTGTATCAAAAGATTTTAAAATATCTTTATCTTTCGTATATTTATCATTTGATGGATAAAGGTCCATTAACAGCTGACTTTTTGCAACTGTTAAGTTTTTTACACCTTTTATCTGTCTTGCATCATGTTCCGCTTTTGCTATTTGTTCAGGAACCCCTGTATTCATGGCATTTCTAAGACTTTGAAACATGGCAGTATTTAACATCTCTAAATTTTCTTTTGTTTTAGCTATAGAATCTTCTGTTACTTTTGAAGTAGTTACTAAGATTACTGTTAAGCTACTAAATGACATTAAAAGGAATAAAGCTATGATGATTTTATTACTTATTTTTTTTATTATTATTTCAAACATTATTTCAGGCTTCCTTAGTTTTTTTATATTAATGATAATATCTATTTATTATAAGTCAAGCTATTTTAAGAAATTTCTGGTTTCTCCAAACATACATTTTTTTTAACCATATTTAACTCATCAAAAATATGTGAAGTTAAAATTTCTATATCGATTGCTAAATCTTTTAAATTTACTTTTGGATTAACTTCTACATCTTCATCTATATATTTTTGAACACTATTATGAATATCGGCATGGTAATCTTTTAATTTATTCCAACTTTGAGTTTTTGTATATTTTTCTTGGTTTTGTTCAGACTCTTTTATCCATTTTCCTAAATTACAATCATTACAAGATACTACTGTCCATCTCTCGTTATTTCCAAGTTTTGCAAAATTATTCTCTTTAAATCTTATATGATCATTCTTTAATTTTGCTGTTTTAAATACTAAATCTACATTGCAAATATAATCTTTAGTTTTCTTAGAATAATCTGCTAAATTTGCAGCTGAAACTAATTTTGATGATAGTTCAGAAACTTCTCTTGATAAATCATTTATTTGATTTGAAACCATAGCATTTTGTTGAGTTTGAGCATCTAAGTTATTTACTGCATCATTTATCTGTTCAATTCCTAATAATTGTTCTTTACTTGCCATCTCTATATCTGAAATAAGTGTTACTGTTTGAGAGACATTTGAATTTAAATCTTTATATCCTTCAATCATACTATTTGCAATCTCTTTACCTTCATTTGCTTTTTTAGTAGCAAGTTCAACTATATCTTTTATCTCTTTTGCAGCTTCTGCACTTCTACTTGCAAGATTTCTTACCTCTTGAGCTACAACTGCAAACCCTTTTCCAGCTTCACCTGCAGTTGCAGCTTCAACAGCAGCATTTAAACTTAATATATTTGTTTGAAATGCAATATTATCAATTACGCTTATAGCTTCATTTACTAAATTTACTTGAGTATTTATCTCATC
>JBDHWU010000053.1:0-4552 GCA_039810345.1 Aliarcobacter sp.
AAGAAATAGAAACAATCACGGATATAAAAATAGCTGTAAAATGGCAAGAGAATTTTAATAAATTTGGTTTCTTTTGGAAAAGAGAAAAAGAAACACAAAAATTTATGACTGATGAATTAGCATTTATTAAATATATTAGAACTCAATATTTCAATGAATTTTTACTTGAAATAGATAACTATAAAACAAAAAAATACACTGGAAAAATTGCCCTAAAATGTACAGAAGAGGGTTATTTAGTAGATATGTTTGAGAATGTTAAATTTGGCAAAGCCGAAGCCAAACAGTTATGGAACTATTTATTTACACATCAAAATCAAATTATGGCTTTAAAACAAGCTAGATTTGATTTTTAGGGGGAATTTAATGAAACAGAATATTTTATTTTATTGGTTTAAAGATAATGAAATACTAGATTATTCAAAATTTGATGAAGTAATGGAATTTTGCAATAACAACGGTTTTTTTGCAAAATGGCAAAGAACGAAATTAACAGATAAATATACAGGAAATCCATTAAAAGGTTGTTGGAGTATAGGAATTTTTGAGATAGATAACTATTTAGAAAATGTAGAAAAATTAAAGAATTTTGGACTTCAATTTTCTAGCAAACCACTTGTAAAAATTACTAAAAGTAGAAATGATGTACAGCTTAGAGAAAGACTGAAAAATACTTTTATAAGAAGATTAATAGAAATTGATAAAGAATTAAAAAGAGAAAATAAAAGAAAGAACAAAAGAAATCCAAAATTTACTATTAAAAATGATGTAATAAAAGATGAAGATTATCAGGAACTAGAAAGCCTTTATAGATACAAATTAACTTCTATTGAAAGATTTGATATAGAAATCATAGCTTATAACTATATAAGAAGATACCCATATCTTAGAGAGCATTTGATTATTATAAACGATAACAAGGAAAAACAATGAACAAAGATATAACACTAGAAGAATACACAAATAAATTTAATAGGATTTTTGCCGATAAAGAAGAGAAAGGATTTTCACAAGAAGTACTAAGACCACTTTGGCAATCATTACAAAATGATGATATGGATATAACTTTTGATGATGAAATCTATGAGGATTATAAAGATATTAAAGAGTGTGAGAAATATATTGAACTTTTAAAAGAAGGTAAATTAAAAACATATAGCTTAGAAGAAGCAAAAAAAATTACTGATAAGGAGGTAAAATAGATGAGTTTAGACCTTATCAATCAAGCAAATTTACTTATTGAAAAAACAATGAATTCGACATTAAAAGATAATCTAAGAAATATATTTGATGATGAAAGTTCTTTGAGTTACAATGAATTTATAAATACTGTAAATATAATATACTCAAAAAATTTAATTACAAAATCTTCAAGAAATAGATTATTGAGAATTAACGAAAAAAAGAAAGCCAAAGGGGAATTTAACATCAAAGTAACCCCAAAAGGGGCAAGGCTAGTAAGCCTTGATAACTATGATGAAACATAGTATAATTACAATGATGAATAAATTAGGCAAATAAGCTCACCTCGTTTCAGAGGTAGAATTTATGCCAGAGGTTCAGACCCTTTGGCATAACCTCATAAATATATTATATCCAACCAAACATTTATTTTTTTAATATAAGCATTCAAAGAAAATTCTTTAAATACTTACATTTAATACTGATATATTTAAAATTACATTTATATCTATTACATAAAAATTTATACTCAAAATACAAATAAATATTAATCCTTTTCCCCATTTTTTAATTTTTAATTTCTTCATTTTATGCTCCTTTTTTTTATTATTATTTATATATTTTAAGTAAGAAAATTTTGATAATTAAAATATATATAAACTATTTATATTTTTTATTTTAGCACTTCTAAAAATGACCTTGTGTCACTTTTTTAAGTGGTAAACTCTTGCCAAAATTTTAGCCTTGTGCTATAATTTTCAACTAGCTCTCCGTTAGGGGTGCTATGTTGCAACATAGCACCTTAAAAGGTACTAGTTGTTTTTTATTGGGGACAAGCCCCTGCTAAAAAAATTTAAAGGCAATTACTAATTATGCGAAAAGGTACTTTTTCTGTTCAGACTGCAAACCCAAATTCTGCTAAACATAACTCAAGGGAATTAGCTCCAAAATATTTAATCGACAGTTCTCAAAAAAATTATTATGAGCTATTAAAAAAAGATGATGATTTTATTTTGGAAGCTCAAGCAATTTACAAAGATAAAATAAAACAGACTATGCAAAAAAAACAAGTTGAGAATTTAATTCAAGAAACTGTTTTAACTTTACAGCCAAACCAAGATGAAAAAGATGTAAAAGATTTATTCAAAAAGTTAAATCAAAAATATGGTGGACACGAATTATTAGAAGTTGCAATTCATAGAGATGAAGGATATTTTTTAAAAGATGATATTGCATATTATCCTACAAAAAACATTTTAAATAAAAATGGTGATTGGTATGTATGTTCCGACAATTCAATCAAAAAACCAAAGCAAGATGATTTTGATCGAATTGTAAATATTGATGAATTTGAGAAAGTTTATAATTATCACGCTCACGCAAAATTTTCAATGTTTGATAGAGAAACTGGAAAGACTGCAAGAATGCAAAAAAAGGATATGAGTGAGAGAATTAAATTTGTAAGTGATGAATTAGGTTTATTGTTCGCACCCGACCAAGAAACAAGCCGAATTAAAAAGAGTGTAAATCTTGTAAAAGATGAACACCTAGCAAGAGCTAGAGAACTTGAAACACAAAAAGAATTAAAGCAAGAACTAGCAAAAGCTAAGGACTTGCAAGAGATAAATAAACAACTTAGAGAAGAACTTAAAGAAATGGGAGCTTTAAGAGCTGATTATGCACAACTTGAAGCATTAAACAAAGAGTTAAAAGAGCAAGTAAAAAATAAAACTCTAACGATTGAAGAGCTTAATAATATCATCAATGAATATAAGCAAGATAAAGCACCTAAAACGAACGAAAGCATTTTAAACGATAAATCTATCGAAAAACAAGAAAAAGAGGTTTTAGGTAGCTTAAAAGATGATTTTCAATCCGAACTAGAAGCTAACAAAAAAGGATTATTAGGAAAAAGTTATGAAGTTAAACTAAAAGAAGAGTTTAGCCACTCGCCAAATGTAGAGAGTTTAACCCTTTTTATGCGTGTAAAAAAGAAATTGACAAATGCTTATGACATAATCAAAGCTCAAGCAATAAAGATTTTAAACCTAGAAACAGAGAATAAAAGTTTAAAAAAAGAGAATGATAAACTATCAAGAGAACTAAGAGAAGCAGAACTAGAGATAAAAGAACTTAGCAAAGATAAATCCGAACTATCTCCCCTAAACAGTGAAAAAAAAGAAACAGCTTTAGATAAGCTAGTTACTAATTATGAAAAATCTAAATTAGAGATTAATAAACCAATTCCAAAAGATAAAACTTTAGAAGAGATACTTAACTCACCTGTAAAAAAAGAAGATTTAAACCAAGCTACAAAA
Source organism: Aliarcobacter sp. (assembly GCA_039810345.1). Lineage (GTDB taxonomy): Bacteria > Campylobacterota > Campylobacteria > Campylobacterales > Arcobacteraceae > Aliarcobacter. The sequence goes on from JBDHWU010000053.1 coordinate 3,501, forward strand.
GATTTAAAAGCTTACATAAAAAAAGAAACTCCAACAAGAAGATTAGATATGCAAAAGTAAATTTTCCTCTTCCTTTTTGGAGGAAAAAGAAGAAAAAAGAAATACTTTTTTCTTCTTTTTATAATCTAAATATATCTTTAAGATTTACCGCACATTTCAAGCACCATTTTATAGTGCTTTGAAACACTTTTACTTGTCATATGGTACTAATTATTTGTCATATGGTACTAATTATTTTAACTTTTTCTTGTCATATGGTACTAATTATTTTTAATTTTTTCGTCATATGGTACTAATTATTTGTCATAAATTACATCTTGACAAATATTAAACAATAAGGCATAATAAAAAATATATATTTGTCAAAAGGTACTAATATGATTATCAATCAAATAATCAATAAAAACAACATTCTAACAGATAGTAAATTGCCTGATAGTGCAGTATTAACTCAAAAGCTAGTAAATGTTTTATACTCAAATTATGAAACTCAAGGAGCAGAGTTTACAATCCATTTAAAAGATTTATGTAAGCAACTGGATATATCTAATCAAACAAGAAATCATACAAGGATTAAAGATAGTTTGAGAATACTCAAACAGCCAATAGAATTGAGAAACTTTAACGATAAAAAAGGTAGAAAATTAAAATGGTATTTAGGCTCATTTCTTGATAAAGCAAAGCTTTTTGAAGATAGTATGGACTATGTAACTATAAGGCTCGATGAAGATTTAATTGAGGGAATGAAGCAACACCAACAATATACAAAAATAGATATAGAAATCTCAAATAAATTCAAAACAAAATACGGCATAGTTATTTGGGAAATGTATCTACGATATAAAAATGCAAAGAGAGAAGAAGCTCCCGAAAATGTAACTTATCAAATGTTTTCTCTTGATGAATTAAACGGAAAATTTGGAACAAATTATAAATATAATTCTCAAATGGAAAGAAGTATAAATCGTGGTTTAAAAGAAATAGAAACAATCACGGATATAAAAATAGCTGTAAAATGGCAAGAGAATTTTAATAAATTTGGTTTCTTTTGG
>JBDHWU010000054.1:0-4549 GCA_039810345.1 Aliarcobacter sp.
CTAAAAAGGATATTATGTAAAGAAATATAATCTAAAATAGATAAATTAATGATATAATTAAAACTATATTAGATAATAAATAGGATAATTAATGACAAAAGAAGAGTTTTGTAAAAGATTAAAAGATATTAATCTAACACAAAAAGAGTTTTCAGAAATAACCAATGTCCCATATTCAACACTCAATAATTGGGGATTCCATGATATACAAGTTCCAAAATGGGTAGGTCCATTTATAGAACATTATGAGAAATCTAAAAAGTATGATTCAATTAGAAAGTTAATATTGGAGTCTAAAGAGATATTGTAGAAACTTAATAATTGCTGTCAAGTTGAGAGTAGTTTTTTCAAAAATAAATTCCATTTTTTAGATTTTACAAAAAATATATCTCTACTTATATTCATAATTTTTAAAAATTATGAATTATAGATTACAAAATAAAAAAAGAGCATTTTAAAATGGAAGTTCAAAATGAAAAGATGCAAATTATTGGTGGAATATTTCTTATGTTTAGTAAAGGTAAGATTGCAAAAGAAGAATTAGACAAAGTAATAGCGATTGAAAACGATTTAAGTACCCTAGAAAGTAAAAATAAAGAAAATCAATACATAGACAAGGGTGACACTAAAAAAGATGTTTTAGAGCAAAATAAAGAGCTTTAACAATAAATTTTAATTAAAAGCAGAAAGAATCCCTCTTTTTGCTTATTTCACCCTCAAAATAATTTTTACTCGTCGGTAAAAAAACACAAAATGAAAAGTGACATATATAATGTTAAATATAGACGAATTTTACACAAAAATATTATACTAAAAAATACATATTTTTTTTAAGCAAATTTTAAGATATTTTCTAAATAGCTTCGATTTTATAAGGGTTTTTAAAAAAAAGTCTTTGTAAAAAATAATTTTTTATGTCCTAGTCGAATTTTTTACAAGGGTTTTTTAGTGAGTAAAAAGTGACAATAGTATTATAAGATAATTTAGACGAATTTTATACAAGATTTTTTTACCATATTTTTTACTACATTTTTACGAATTTTTTACAAAACTATAAAATGTAAGACAAATTCTTTAAGTTTTTAAATGTTAAAAAAATCATAAAAAAAATTAAAATAATAAGGTTCACAATGAGTGAATTTTCTATGCTTGATGAGATTGAAAAATATCTTCTAGAAATTTTTGAAAACAAAGCAAAATCTATTGAAAATAAACAAAGATTTTATGAAAGAATTTTGAAAAAAATTGAACAACTTGAAGGAGAAGAAAAGACATTTTTATTATTGAAAATGTTTTTAAAAAAGATGTTCGATTTTAAAAATATAATTGATAATGAATTATATAAAAAAGAGTTTTTAGAATTTTCAAAAAGATATTCAATAACAAGAATAGAGTTTGAAAATATTTTTGAAAGTGCAAAAATATAAAATGAATTGGAATTTAAAAAAGTGGATAAATATCTATTTAAAATAAAATTTAAGTTCACATATACTTTGCTAATCAAACTATCCAGCAATGTATAATTTGCATTTCAAAATCAAATTAGCTACAATAAAAAAGCTTGAGTTAGAATATAACTACAACCCCTATTGCAGAAAAATCTAGCTCAAGTGCTTTAAAAATTATAATGTATCAAATTCAATAAATTTATTCCCAATATTTTTTATAATTCAAAAAATTTATAAAAAAATTACTTAAATGCGATAAAATAAGCTTTATATGAATTTTTTTGTAGTAAATATTAAAATTTAGATAAAAATTTAGATAAAATCGGAATCAAAATTTAACAAGGAGATTTTAAATGAATAAAAGTGAATTTATTGATGCAGTAGCAGAAAAAAGTGGTTTAACAAAAAAAGATTCTAAAATAGCAGTTGATGCTGTATTAGATACTTTAACAGAAGCATTAGCAAAAAAAGATTCAGTTGCTTTTCTAGGATTTGGAACATTTGCAACAGCTTCAAGAGAAGCTAGAACAGCTAGAGTTCCAGGAACTGATAAAACTGTTAATGTACCAGCTACAACTGTTGCTAAATTTAAAGTGGGAAAAGCTTTAAAAGAAGCTGTTGCTAACGCTTAAGTAAAAATTTATAGATATAAATATCTAAAAACTTTAGACTTCTAAATTATATTGGGGTATATATTACTCTGATATAATCTTAGTAATTATTGAATACTTTTATACAATTTTGAATATTACCATTAATTAAAAAGTAATTTCAACTCATGCCTCACTTGCGTACTTCACAATATCAATACCATATTTATCTCTTACTTTTAATAGATTTTCATTTAGTGCTTTATATTTTAGATCTTTTTTATAATCTATTAAACAAAAGGTTTTAATATTATGATCTGATGCAAAGTTTGATGCACTTATTGCTATATAGTGTATTTTGTAGTTTAATCTTGTATCTAATTTTTTTATCATGAATTTTGCTAAATCAATTAGGAATTTTTCATTAAATAGTCTATTTTCTGTAATTGATTGAGAGTTTTTTATTCCATATTCATATCTAATTTTAAAGTAAAAAGTAGTTGGATTTAATTTTAATTTTGTAATTGTATAACTTAGATATCTTGCAAGAATCATTACCCTTCTATAAATTTCATTTCTATCAATAATGGCTTTAAAGTTTCTGCTAATACCAATACCTCTTCTATCACTATAAGGTATTACTCTTTCATTATCAGTTCCACAAATTCTTTCATATAATTCAACTCCTGTTTTACCATATAAGTATAATAAATTTGGTCTAGCTCTTAATTCTCCTAATGTTTTAACTCTATAATCAGCTAACTTTTTACTAATTGCTCTTCCAACACCTGGAAAATCATTTACATCAATATCTTGTGTGTAATCAAGTACCCTATTTTCTTCTAATGCATATACACCAAATGGTTTTATTCTATCAGTTATAAGTTTTGCGATCCATTTACTTTTACTAGCTCCAATTGTAATTGGTAAATCAAATTTCTCTTTTATATCATCTCTTAGATCTTTTATAAATTCTAAAGTATCACTATTTTTAATCCAACCATTTAAATCTCCAAAGAACTCATCAATTGAGTATTGCTCAAGTATAGGTATTTTAAATTCAAGATATGCTTTTAGCTTTTGAGATAGTTCTTGATAAAACAGATGATCACTAGGAATAATGATTAAATTAGGACACATATATATTGCTTCTCTTAATGGAGTTCCTGTTTTTATACCATAAGGTTTACACTCATAGCTTTTTGCAATTACTATTCCATGAATTTCACCATTTTCATCTAAAAACTCATCTCTCCAAGCTTTTAATATATTATTAGCATCATAAGAGTTTTTAAACTCTAAAACACTATTAAATGCTCCTGTATCACCAAGTATTACTCCTTGTTTTTTATCTTTAGAGAATATCTTTTTATCACTACTTTTAGCAACAACAACATTTTTATCTTTTAAAAAAGGGTATCTAGTTCTCTCAGCACTTACAAAATAGCAATCTAAATCCAAATGTATCTTCATATTAGTTTCCAAAATTATAATTAATTAAAGAAATTATAATTATAATTACAAATATGAATCAAAAAGTTAAACAATATTTAACTAAAGGTAAAAAATGAATATAAATGAGATTATTGATAAAATAAAAGATATATTATCAAATGAATTAGATAATAAAAGAGTGTTTGGGGTCACAACCGTAAACGGAAATTATTGTACGGTAGGAGTCATTTAAGCTCGAAATCATCGAAAATTCTAAATGTAAAAAACCCTCGTTTTTTACACTCAATTTAATCCTCTCAATTTTTCATTCAAATTAATCAAAAATTAGTATAAAAACTCATATAATTATCAAAGGATAAAAAGATTCAATATTTTTTGAGTTTTTACATTATTTTTTATGCAATTGGAGTAAAAATGCAAATTGGTTATGCAAGAGTTTCAACATTAGATCAAAATCTTGATTTGCAAATTGATGCTTTGAATCAAGCTGGATGCAAAAAGATATTTCAAGAAAAAATTACTGGCACAAAACTCAAACGAGAACAACTTCAAAATGCTATTGATTATTTAAGAGCTGGAGATGTTTTAGTTATTTGGAAACTTGATCGTCTTGGAAGATCATTAAAAGATTTACTTCTTATCGTTAATGAACTCAATCAAAAAGAGATTGGATTAAAGTCACTCCATGAAAATATTGATACCACTACACCTACAGGAAAATTGATATTTCATATTTTTGCTTCTTTGGCAGAATTTGAAAAAGATGTTATTAAAGAGAGAACCAATGCAGGTCTAAAAGCTGCACGAGCCAGAGGGAGAGTTGGTGGAAGACCAAAAAAATTAACAGATAAGCAATTAACATTATTAAAAACTTTGCATCAAGATAAAAATACCTCTTTGAGTGATATTTCCAATATTTTAGGAATCTCAAAAAAGACAATTTATAATTAGTCACCCCTGAAAAAGCCTAAATTATTTTATTTCTTACTAACTTTTTATTCTCATGGATGAGTAAATATTAGTTTTATCACAATCAATTGTAAAAATATTTGGTTG
>JBDHWU010000055.1:0-3546 GCA_039810345.1 Aliarcobacter sp.
AGTTATTTGATGTTGTTGCAATGAAAAAACTCTTGTATTTCCACAATCTTTTACAAGGCTACTTTCTTTTTTAAAACCACATTTTAAAAGCTTTAAAATTAAATCATTATTTGCAAGTTTTTTTATAGTATGTTTATTTTCTTCTAAGATTATTTTAGGTAATATTTGAGTTATCAAAGGTTATCCTTGTGTTTGTTTTAAGTCGGCGAAAACTTTAAAACATTCTACAAAAGATAACCTTTTTTTTTGCTTATGATAATAGTAAGTCAAAATCACTTCAAGCCACGATAAAATCAGAGTTAGAGCCACTTTTTAAAATCAGAGTTATTTCTATATAGTATCAAGTAAAGGAAATTACAAAAAAACTGCCTTAGTTACAACGGGAAAAAGACATAAAAAAAACATATTTTTACTAGCCCGTTGTATGCTTATTTTTTTTGTATAGCAAAAAAAATCAAGCCCCTAAAAAAGAAAAAGATTTTAACCTATTCCCCTACCTTGTTTTCTTATTTGACTTGCTGGAGTTTCTTTTTTTAAATCTTCTTTTTTTATAGGTGATTTAAGTATCTCTTCTAAAGTTTGAGCTTTTGGAGTAGTTGTTATATTTTCTTTTTGCTGTTTAGTAGAGAGTTGTTCTAATACACCTGTACTAAGAACTTTATTTTGTTCTTCCAGTTTCTCTATTTTTTTATCTCTTAAAAACAAAGTAGAATTTAAACTTTTAACTTTCTCTTTAAGTTCTGATATTTCAGTATCTTTGGACTTAATAATATCTTTGTAAAACTCTTTAGCTTTCTCTTTTGCAAGTTCATAAAGTATATTAAATTGATATGAGAATGATTTTTTAATGCTTTGAAATAAACTGTTTGGCTCGTTTATTATATTTAACTCTTTATCTTCGGACTTCAATAGTCCAGTTTTAACTGTCACTAATTCCCTTTTAATCTCTTTTTGCATAGATGTAGTTAAATCGCCCGTAAATTGATTTAAAACTGTTTTTTCTTTTTCAGGGATAGATTTATCATCTAAAACGATTTCGTTCGTTTTAGGTGCTTTATCTTGCTTATATTCATTGATGATATTGTTAAGCTCTTCAATCGTTAAAGTTTTACTTTTTACTTGCTCTTTTAACTCTTTGTTTAATGCTTCAAGCTGTGCATAATCAGCTCGTAAAGCTCCTATTTCTTTTAACTCTTCCCTTAACTGTTTATTTATCTCTTGTAAATCTTTTGAACTTGCTAACTCTTTGTTTAATTCTTTTTGTATCTCTTTAACGGCTTCGCTTTTTTGCTTCATCATTTCTTTGTATTCGTAAGTATCTAATCGTTTAGCTTTTTTAGATTTATATAATCCTAACTCTTTGGCGAAATAGCCAAATGCTCGATTATAATCTCTTTTTGTTGCATACTCATTTTCAGGAAGCATATGTGAAGTGATGATTTTATACTCTTCTTTCGTGTAGGAAGTTTCTCTTCCCCTTTCCATTCCTAAAATATTTGCTACATCTGTTTGGATTTTTCTAAGTGTCGGCTTGTCTAACTTTCTTCTGATAGAGTTTCCATTACTATCTAAACCTAACATTTCAATATGTCCGTGATAGTTTTTTATTTCTATTTTTTCGTGTAGCTCTTGGCTCTCAACTTCTATGATATGTCCTTCATCTCTGTGCATAGCTAATTGCACTATTTTTGTATCCAATTTTTTTTCAAGATACTCACAAACTTTTTGAGCTTGTTCGACTGTTGTATCTTTGTTGAAATTAAAGATAGCAGATAGATGAGTTGTTGTATTTTTTTGTAGCTTTTGCCCTGTACGATTTTCATAAGCTTCTTTTCTTAATTTCAACTCTTTGTTAAATATTTCAAAAGCTTCTTTTTTATTAGCACTACAATAATTTTTTTCATCTTTGAAAATTGCATTATTAGTTTCGGCTTCTCTTGAGTTGTGGTCAAAATAACCAGAGTGTCCAGCAGCAAAATGAATAGATGATATTGCCATTTTATTTCCTTTTTTTTAAACCCTTGTGGTGCAAAAAAAAGCACACACAAACCTTTTAAGGTGTGTAGTGTGTACTCACTACACACCCTAAAGGGTATTTGTGAGAAAAATCATACCACAAGGGTAAGATTTTTGTCAAGAGTTTACCACTTAAAATGAATTACCTAGTTTGGTAACTCAAAAAGATTTCCAGTCAAATTATCACTTTTTTTATTAGCTATAAATTTTTTAAATTCGTTTGTATCTTCTAATAGTTGTATTACAAATAAATTTGCATTTTCTAAACTCTCTAAAAAATCTTTTATATCTTCATTTACTCTAATTGATTTTATAAATGTTGGCTCTTGTTTTTTTCTACCCATAACAAGACTCCAAAAAATTTTTTACTTCTTCATCTGTTTTTGATTTTTTAAACTTATAAATAAAATTATATATTTTATTTAGGCTTAAACCAGTTATTGGACTTGTACAAAAAAACATATTAATCCCATTTTCTATAATTTCTTTATCATTAGAATTAAAACATTTTATAATCATTTGTGCTTGTGAAAATATAATCTCTTTTTCTTGATTAAATTCTAATTCTGTTTTTACATTGTGAGATATAACAATACCTATAAATTTTCCATTTATATCATCTTGCAAAAATAACATTTTATTTAAAACTTCATCATATTTTTTATTTTTCATATTATTCCTTTTCTTGTATTACATTTATTTTTTCTAAATAAAAATCACCATTGTTCCATCTGTAAATTTCTTCTTCTATCTCAATCCAAAGAGCCTCAATATCTTTGTTAAATTGAATTAAATCTTCATCACATTCTAAAAGATTTATCATCTCTTTTAAAATTCCACCAGTTGAAAAAAATCTCATATTTCTAGTTTGATTTAAAATCTTAGTAAAAACATAATCAGATTTTTTAACTAAATCTGTATGCTTTACAGAGTATTTAGCAACTTCAAAAACTGCACTTTGTAAAGCTGTTAAATTACTATTTTTTTTAGGTTTAATTTTCTTAATATTTACACCTGCAAGATAATCAACTCTTAAAGCTTTAGTCCACATTGTTCGCCATTCGTGTTGAGATATATAATCTTTACTAGTAAAATAATTCTTATCAACAATTAATAAAATATGAAAATGCGGATGTGCTTCTGCTCCTTTTGTATTATCGCCTAAAATTTCAAGAGCTTTAAAATGTCCAAGGACTGCTTTTTTATATGCTTTTGTTTGTGATAGTCTTTGAAAAGATTTATTCATATGTTCAACAGTAGATTTTAAATATTCTGCAAGTGGGTTTTTAATTGTTAAAGTTAAAAATATAAACTCTACATTGTTTTTTTTATCTATTTCTTGCAAGGCACTTAAAAGGCTTTTTTGAATATTCATATCTCTTCTCCAGTTACAAGTAATACAAAATCTAAATTTACAAAAATCTGCTCTCTTTAATCTTCTTCTTTTATCTTGAGTTATTTGATGTTGTTGCAATGAAAAAACTCTTGTATTTCCACAATCTTTTACAAGGCTACTTTCTTTTTTAAAAC
>JBDHWU010000056.1:0-3514 GCA_039810345.1 Aliarcobacter sp.
TAACAAGAAACAGTAAAAGAAACACTTAGGAAACACCAAAAGAAACAGTTTGGAAACAGTAAGAGCTAATTTTTTTGAAAATTTTTAGAGATTTTTGAATTTAAAAATAGATTTATTTTAAAAAATAACAGTTATCTTTTGATGATTTTATTTTATTTTCCAAGTAATAGAATATCAAATCTTGAGTAATCATTTTTGTAGATTCATTTTTATTTCTTGCTGTCTCTTTTATAATATTTGCAATCTCAAGCGATTCTAAATATTCATTTTTTAATTTGTGTAATGATGACTTTAAGCCATAATCTTTTGGATTTTATTTTAAAATGTGATTTGATTTTTTTATAAATTAAATTATTAGACTGCGTTAAAATCTCTTTACTATTTTCATCTACAACATTATTTTTAATATCATAATCTTATAAGATTTTATTTACTTCATCTAATTTAATTGCCATTGAGTAATCTTTAATTATGAACATTTATTTTTCATTTTTTAAAAAATATAGAACTATTTTTTTATTAAAATATTTATATATTATATTAGTTACTATGAAATAAAAATGTAAAACTTACTCAATTATTTTTACTCTCAGCATTTTTTTTCGCTGAAAAAATTGCAACTCCTACAATTCCTAAAACAATTGGAAGAAATAAAAATATTCCACTTACTATTGTTGTTGTCATATACTTTTTCCTTTTTAAAATAATATAATAGTTTTTAAAAATTAACTATTGAATATCATTTTTTATCATTTAAAATTTGTTGATAATTTTTTATATCTTTGATAAGTCCAACATAGATATTATATTGAATATCTCTTAGTTGTTTGTTTGAAATATCAGAATTAAAGACTCTTTCATAGATTTCATCACTCATAAACTTTTTATCGTAAGTTAATGGATCTATTCCAGCTAAATTAGGAATTAAAAATTCTTTATTCTCTTTTTTATCAATAACTTTTATAAATATTGGAACAAATAAACTATCATTAGGAATTAATGCTCCAATTAAAGCTAATCCAATTCCAACACCAGCGCCAACAGAACTAGAATTAGATAAAGTTCCTGCAACACTCATTGCACTTTGTTCAAAATGAAAATTAGTTTTAGATGTTGAAAATTTAACATCTAGTGGTCTTCCAATTTTTTTTAGTTCTTTTATTTCTGAATTATTATAATCTCTTCCAAACTCAATTTCTACAATTTTATCTGCATCTTCTATTTTATCAACAAACTCATATCCTCCATCAAGAATTTGTTTTTTAATAAGTGGTGCATAGTAGTTTCTAACTCTCTCTTTTTCTGTAGTAAATTTAATAATTCCACTATTTTTTAATTCTATTTCATTAATCGAATAAGAACCAAATGTACCTTTTACACCATATTCATCTCTTTTATCATAAGAATTCCAAAGCCATTTGCTCCAAATTCCTCTCATGATATTTTCATAGTCTATATAAGCTTCACTATTTGATGAGTGTTTTTTATTAGTAACAACAATATAGTTGCTATTATCATCTAACTTGTATTGAAAATCTAGAGCAACATTATCTACATTTTTATTTTCATCTCTACTAGAAGTAAATATATTTCCTAAAGTTGGTTCATAATAGACATTTCTATTATTTAAGTGTACTTTTGATGTCAATGTTGGTGGTACAATTTTATTATTATTTAAATCATTAACCAATTTGTCCAATTGATTTCTAGTTTTTTCATAACTATTATCAACGTAATAAACTTTTGTTTTAGAATTTTTCTCTTTGTACCCTTTATCAACTTTAAGAATTCCATCTTCTAGTTTTTGAGAGCAACCTGTAAATAAAAGTATTAAAGATAAAAATATTAAAATCGATAATTTTTTCATTTTATATGTTTCCTTTTCTATAATTAATCTAAAATCTAATATTTTTCATATTTAATAAATTCTGTTATTAAATATTTATTTACCTTATAAGCTTCTAAATTTTTTGTACCTATAGAATAATTTACAGCAAATCCAAAATTAACATGAGGACCTTTATCATAAAGCACATATTGAGGATGAATAAAACTTAATCCTTTTATAGAATTTGGTGGAAGAGTAAAACTTTCTGTAGAATATATATCATTTCCTTTTGAATCTTTTCCATAATAAAATGAAATATTGTTTATATTTATAAATTGATTTGTTAAGTTTTTAATACTATATTCATTATTATCTTTTATTTCAATTTTTATATATTTATCCAAAAGAACATACTCTTTAATTTTATGATCAGTACGAACCATTTTAGCATTTTTTGAAGCTTCAAGTTTTACAGAATGAGTTGGATTTTTAATATATTTTATTGCTTCCCAATCTTTTTTTACAGCTTCAATTTGTAAAGTTTCATTTGGATTTTCTATATATGAAATTGAACGCCAATTATTTCTAACTGCTTCGCTTTTTATTAATTCACTTGGATTTTTAATATATTTAATATTTAAACCCTGTGATTTTACAGCTTTTAGCTGTACATTAGAGCTTGGTTCTTTAATATATTCAATATATGAACCACCAAATTTTAGAGCTTCAAGCTGTAAATTTTCACTTGGATTATCTATATGTTTTATCATTGAAGGATATTCTCTAATAGTTTTTAATAAATTGTCTTCATTACCAAAAGCAAGTTTTTTTACTTTATCTGTTGGATTTTTTATATACATAATATTTGACCAATCTTGAGATACTGCTTCTAATTGTAATAATTCACTTGGATTATTTATTCTTTCAATCAATAAAGCATTTTGTTTAATCATCTCTATTTGTTTTTTTTCATCAAAATTATTTATATTTTTAATATCACCTTCCCATTCTTGCTCTTCCATTAATTTCAAATATCCTCCATGTAAACCATATTTTTCAGAATACATTCTTGCTTTTGTTCCATCCATATTAGATGCATTTAAGTAAGCTGGGTAAGTTACTGAATGTTTAACAACATTACATCCTGTAAATAATAAAGTTGATAATCCAATACTTGAGCTTAATAGTAGAATCCTTTTCATATTTTCCCTTTTATATATTACTAGATTATAAAATTAACAATCTGTTATTACAGTGTATTCTAAAATATTTATACTTAATTAATCCGTAATTACAGATTGATAAAATGATTCCATTTAATTACTATCACTCTGTAAGAATAGAGGGTTTAATAATTAATGAATAAGTTTCAAAATATAGAAGATTTTACTGAAAAACAAAAAGAAGAGTTTTATAAAAGAATTGGAAACAATGTCGCAAGAATAAGAAAAAAACATAACCTTTCACAACTTAAACTTAGTTTGCTAATAGGTCACAAATCAACATCTTTGTTGGCTGGAGCTGAAATTTATTATAATAAGCAACACTTCTCATTAGAACATTTAGCAAATATATCATTTGTTTTAAACGAAGATATAACAGAATTTTTGAGACCGTTAAATATTCCGTGTCAAAGTAATTCTGATAGGAGAAATCCTATCACACCTATTTAGCTATTGCAACAGC
>JBDHWU010000057.1:0-3288 GCA_039810345.1 Aliarcobacter sp.
TAATAAGTTTCGCAATATGCTTAAATGATTTTTTATCTGATTATTTTTATAAATTATTGTATTAATTGACTTAATTCGCTAATTAACTTTGAATCTAAACAGAAACTAAATTTTAAATCAATCTACTATGAGTATTGATTGCCCATTTACTTTTTGGTCAGCCATTATCCTCTCCTAAAGTTGATTTTTTTTATTATTAACGTAAATATAGGAACTACATATAATCCATGTATCATAATCTCATAAGATAAAGATGTTATTCTTCCCATCATTAAATTTGGTAAAAAGAGACCAAGTGTAACTATTAAAAGTGGTATTCTAAAAGTAAAAATTTTACTAAATTCAAGTAAATTCAGATAGCCTTCTATTTTTTTATCATCAGCCCAAATTCTATATGCAGTGATACCACTAAAAATTGTAAATACTATAAATAGTAATATAGTTGTAGTTGAAAGCGTTATTACTCCTACTAGTGAACCAAGATGTTTATTAGTATTCGAAGGATTAGTAATATCAATTTGATAAAGAGCTAATATCACGCCAATAAAAAATGTCATAAAAATCCCAAAAACAACATTAAAAGGACTAGAAAAAATCATATTAAAAATATAAAATATATTTAAAAATGGATTTGACCAATTTTTTTTTATTAAAAACTTTTCTAAATACCAACCCATAGTCAATAATACTAAAAGAACTCCAATCGCTAGTAACATATTACTCCTTGAAGTGTATTTTTGAAATCTGCTCCTATATCATCAAATGCTCCACTACCATTCCCATTTTTACTATCCCAAAATATATATTCACCTACATTTTGCCCTACTACTGTTGTTGAAGTTGAAATAGCTATTTTCTCTATATTAGAAAAATCATTATTCCCAATAATAACACTTCCTATACTTCCACCGATACTACTTCCTAGTTGTGTTGAAAGTTGATTCCCTTCTTCTGCTTCAAGGAAAAATCTCTCTTTTATATCAGGTGGAGTATTAGGTTTAAATTGTCCATCTTTTGTTATCCAATCTGCAACATCATCATTTCCTTTAGCTAATAATACTTCTTTTAGTTTATTCATAATATTAGGAGATTTCTCTACAGCTTGAATTACTTCATTTAAAGTTATATCTTCACCTTTACTAAATCTATCTAAAGCTACTTTTGCATGATATTCATCTTTTGCTCTTTGTACATTATCTGGGTGGTCTTTAAATACTACACTTCTTTTATAAGCATCTTCTAGTCCATTAGTATCTAATGAATTATTATCACTTACAAACTCTTTTACTGTATTATCACTTATGTCAAAGTCATTTTGTAGTACATTCCCATCTTTATCTAATTTTACTACTTTTATATTCCCATCTTTATCTGCTGGAATACAATATATAGAACTTCCATCATGCCCTTCATACAATTTTATATTTCCATATCCACCATCTATATTTTTTACATCTTTTGGAATTTTTACTACAAACCCAACTGGTAGATTTTTTGCTTGTTCTTCTGTTAATCCATTGTATTGAAGTAACTCTTTTGTTGTATATTTTGTTCCTACTGCTATATGTGAGATTGTTTGTCCTGATTTTAGTGAAGCTACTCCATTTACTATATTCACTATTAAATTTGGATTTGCTTCTGTTATATCTGATGGGAATGTGGCTGTTCCATCATTATTATATATTACTTTTTGATTATCTATTTCTATAGAAACAATTTGATTTTTTTCATTGAATTCTATTTTAGCACCATCATCAAAATTTATATCTTTTAACTCAAATTTAGTATTCTGTTTATAAACAGATTCACTAATTTTTTCTACTACTGGAGATTGTGTAGCATTATCCATAATTGCATCTCCGTTAGCATAACATTTGATTTTTACATAATCATATGTAACCATTTGACCACCAACCATAAAAGATTGGTTTGTTTCATATTTCCAATATTGACCATTTATATCAGCTTTTATATTAGTATAAGATTTTTGTAGTATAGTTCCTACAGAATATCCTTGAGAAGTTAAAACTACATTTAAAACAGTTCCAGCTCCACTTGCTAAAATAACTCCTCCTATAATATCGCCACCAATACCAACTAATTGTTGATCCCAAGATACTTCATTTGCTACATCTACTATAACAGAGCCTGTTGTTCCTTGAATAAAAACATAAACTTTACCAGCAATAAATTTTTCAGAAAATTTATCCGCTGCTACATGTACAGCATTCCAATAATTTTTATACTCAGATAATTCTTCTAAAAATTCTTTTTTATTATTTTCATGTTCTTGTGTTGCCATAATATTAATCCCTATTCAAACTTATATTTTCAGGTAGATGTCCCATTAATTCAAAATAAATTTTTTTATTTTGAATATCTTCTAAACCATTAGCTAAAAAATATTTTCTAACTTCTTCATATTGTCTACTCGTAATTGGTAATATATTTATAAATTTATAACCTGAATAAACTAATATTGCATCAAACAATCTATATTTATAATCTTTGTCTTTTATCTTGTGAAAAATATATTTTACAAATAAAATAAATAAATGAAAAAGAGGTATAACTAATAAAATATTATAAAGTTCCTGACTTATTACTATCACAAATATTAATAAATACATAAAAAATGATCTTAATTCATTTAGTTTTTGGCTTTTATGATAAATATTATTAAAAGTTTTTTTTATTTCTGTAATTTCAGAAATTTTAATCTCTTCTATAATCTTATTTTCATGTATAAATTTAATGTTATCTCTTGTTAAAATAACTTTTCGTTTTCCTTTAGATTTTAAATATGTACTTAAAAAAGGATACATACATAAAGGGATAATAATTACAATATTACGAAATAATGAATCTTTGCTAAGTCCACCTGAATTAACAAAAAATATATAAATTAATACAGGAATTAACATTGCCATAACAATAAAATAAAATAAAGTATTATAATCTTTAATTTCAATTGGATTTTTATCATAATCTTGTGGTATCAATTTTAGGTTTTTATCATTCATTTTATTTCTCTATATAAAGTAATATTTTTTAAAGAATTATCATAATTTATTGAATTTACAAAATATTTGATTATTTTTAAATTTTGTAGTTTATTTATAGAAATTATATTAGCCATATAACTAAAGATAGTTAGTATACTTATAAGTTTAAATTTAGTAAAAATCCCCATTTTTATATTATTCCCTTTTATAAATATTATTTTTATGCCTTGTAAAAATTCTATCAGAAAATTGTCACATTTTTGTTACAGTTTTATATTATTTA
>JBDHWU010000058.1:0-3201 GCA_039810345.1 Aliarcobacter sp.
ATATAACAACTTTCGATTATATAAAGAAATTTTTAATTATTTTTACTACTTTTAATGCAAGTTTATAACTAGCACAAAAATGATTTTATGTGCTTCAATTTAAAAGACCAACAATAAAAAGATTGTTTTTAGTAAAACTTTTTAGTATAATTATTTTAATAAGTGGGATTCAAGGAGTACTTGAAATCTCAAGAAGGAGAAAAAGTGGATAATGTAACTCGAGGATTAATTGCTCTTGGAAGCTTTGCTTTTTTGTCAATGTTATTTCCATTGATGATAGGAATAATTTTAAAAGAACCAAAGAAAAAATACAAAAAATCTTGCTAATTTTTTAGCGAGCTAATCTATAAATAATTTGTTGTTTAAATTAGTTTCCAGTTAATTCTGGGGAGGTTTTTAATTTGCTAAAAATTAAATTAAAAAATATATGAAACCAAATATAAATTAAGTAACATAAACTAGATAGTGATATAATCAAAATAACAGTTATTGCATTGATAGGAATATTGCTACGTGTAGGTAAATATTTTTATGAATAAGATTTAAAAACTAAAAAACAAAATTAAAAAATACAAAAAAATTAAATATTCAATAGTAAATTTTTAAAAACTATTATATTATTTTAAAAAGGAAAAAGTATATGACAACAACAATAGTAAGTGGGATATTTTTATTCCTTCCTGTTCTTTTAGGAATTTTAGGAGTTGCAATTTTTTCAGCGAAAAAAAATGTTGAGAGTAAAAATAATTGAGTAATTTTTACATTTTTATTTCATAGTAACTAATTTAATAAATCAATATTTTAGTAAAAAAATAGTTCTATCTTTTTAAAAAAAGAAAAAAATAAATGTTCATAATTAAAGAGTACTCAATTGTAATTAAATTAAATGAAGTAAATAAAATCTTATACTCTTATGATATTAAAAATGATATTGTAGATGAAAATAGTAAAGAGATTTTAACGCAGTCTAATAATATAATTTATGAAAAAACCAAATCACATTTTAAAATAAATCCGCAAGATTTTGGCTTGCATATTAATCATTATACAAATGAAAAAAATGAATATTTAGAATCTTTAGAGATTGCAAATATTATAAAAGAAAGATCAATAAATAAAAATGAATCTACAAAAATGATTACTCAAGATGAGATATTCTATTACTTGGAAAATAGATTAAAGTCATCAAAAATGTAACTACTATTCTTAAAAATAAAATCTCTTTTCAAACCCAAAAACTATAAAAATTTTAAGAAAAATTATTGAGATAAGTGAAGTTAATCAAGATAAAATTACAAAAATACTTGCTGCTAAAAAGAAAAAGTTAAAAACAAAAGAGACAAAGATAAATGAATTACAAAATGAAAAAATGAAAATACTTTGAAGTATTTTCATAATCTTTAGTCAAGATAAAATTACAAAAGATGAATTAGAAAAGCAGGTATGATTGAAAGCGATTTAAATATGCTACAAGACAAAAATAAAGAAAAAGAATACCTAACTAAGAGTAACATACAAATGACATTTTAGAGCAAAACAAAGACTCAAATCAATAGATTTTAATAATAAGTGAGAAGTACCCCTTTTTGTTTATTGTCATTAAGAAAATAATATTCACACTTCAAGAAATTTTACTTAAAAATATGGCTCTATATAATACACTAATATAGCCGAATTTTTTACAGAAAATATCCATAAAAATATCATTAAATATTTTAAGCCTTATATAAGTTTAAATTAAAGAAATATTGATTTTATCGTACTTTATTAAAATTGAAATATAAATAAAATAATTTTTAACTATCTAGCCGAATTTTACACAAGCGATTTTTGTTCAAAAATATGGCTCTACTAGTACATTAATATAGCCGAATTTTTTACGGACATTTTTTGCATAAAAAAACATAGCATTTTAGAGTTTTTTTACAAAAAGTGAAAAAATAGCATAAATGCTTTAAGTTTTTAAATGTTAAAAAAATCATAAAAAAAATTAAAATAAAAGATACAAAAATGAATGATTTTGACAGCTAGATATATTCTTTAAATATCTGACACACTGGGACATTTTTTTATAAAAACCATTAAATCAGTTTCGATTCAGATAAGGATTTTTTAAATTATTGAATAGTTTAAACTAACTTGGACTATCTGTTCAAACTTTGTAGATATCAAAGATGTAGTTAGTAACTAATGATTTTTCTTGTTTTGTCTATTTACTTTAAAAGATAAATACAGTACTACTAGTGCAAAAATTGTAACTATTGAAAACCGAAGTAGCTCTTCCATTTCTTGTCCTTTATTTTTTTGTTTAGTCTGTATTAATTATACGCTAAAAGTTTAATAGTTGCAAGCAAAGAGCAAAGCAGTAGTACTTTCAGTTTTATAATTCTTTCTATAATTTAGTCGTTTATCGTAAACTCTTAGTATCAAAAAAACAACAAAAATATACAACACGCTAATACACTCCATATCATCCACTTCATTTTTTAATAAAACTTTCTTTATTACTTTCAAAAATAAATATATTTGCAAAGAATTACTATGATTAAAAGCGATTTAATTAGCCTAGAAGACAAAAATAAAGAAAAAGAATATAAGCATAAGGGTAAGATTATAAATAATGTTATAGAACAAAATAAAGACGCAAAGCAATAGATTTTAATAATAAGTTAAAAGACTCTCTTTTTACTTATTTTTTCAATAAAATAATATTTGATAATAACTCAAATTTTTAAGCCAAATTCATACTTATATAATACTTCTATTTAGCCGAATTTTATACAAAAAAAATTCATAAAAAATCTTTAAAGTTCTTAAGCCATATATAAGTTTTAAATAAAAGAATGTCGATTTTACAATACTTTGTAAAAATGAGCATACAAAATAAATAATTTTTAACTACCTAGCCGAATTTCTTACAAGCCTTTTTTTATATAAAAAATGGCTCTACTAATACTAGGATTTAGCCGAATTTTATACAACTGTTTTTTCATGTTTAAAAAGTATCATTTTAGAGTTTTTTTACAAAAATGATAAAAATAGAATAAATGCTTTAAGTTTTTAAATGTTAAAAAAAATTAAAACAATAGGGTCAAAAATGAATGATTTTTCTATACTTGACGAGATTGAAAAAATAAAAAATTAAAAGGTGTACAGTGATTCACCTGCTATTAAAAAATTAAAAATAAATTTTAGTAAAGA
>JBDHWU010000059.1:0-2992 GCA_039810345.1 Aliarcobacter sp.
TTACTTCTATCAAATCAAAATAATTTATCTTTTCAATTTTTTGCATAAAAGTTAATTCTCCTTATTCAAATTCAATAATTGTTGGTTCATTATTAACTCTATTTAAAAATCTTGCTGATTTTCCTTCAAAAGAAACTTTTGCAACCCCTACTCTACCATCTCTATTTTTTAAAACTAAGATTTCTGCATCCTCTATACTATCATGATTTAACATAGTAGGTTTGTCTTTGTCTTTTTTATAATATGAATCTCTGTAAAGACCTAATACTATATCAGCATCTTCTTCTATATTTCCAGAATTTTTTAAATCACTTAACATTGGTCTTTTATTTTCTCTTGATTCTAATGATCTATTTAACTGTTGAAGTAAAAATACTCTAATATTATAATCTCTAGCAATCTTTTTTAGCATAGCACTTATATGCCCTATTTCTATATCTTCTCTTGTTTTACCAAGTAATTGAATTTTTCCTGTATGATCAACAAAAATATTTTTTATATTAAGATTTTTTCTTAGAGTTGCTTTTATTCTATTTTGTAATTCTAAAATTGTTGGATATGCTTTATCATGAATTATTAAATTTGAATTTTCAAAAAATTCTACAGCTTCATTAAATTTATCTTTGTTTTTTACTAATCCTCTTTTTAAGTCTGTTAAACTCTCTTGAGATCTTGCAGCTATCAGTCTACTAACTATTTTTTTTCTAGGCATCTCTAGACTCTCTATTAGAACTCCCCTACCCTCTTCTAAAGCTTTTGTTGCAATAGTTGAAATTATACTAGTTTTACCCATCGAAGGCCTTGCAGCAATTACAATTAAATCACCATCTTCAAATGCCCCTATAATATTATCTAAAGCTTCAAGTCCACTACTTTGACCTAATATTTTTGCTCCACCATCTAATGCCTTTTGCATATCAGCTTTAAATTCTTTTATCGTATCTCTAATTGTAGGTATTTGTTGTAAAGTCTCATTTTCAATGTTTTCAATATTAACTTGAATATTAGTAATTATATCTTGACTATTTTTGTCATTACTTACATTAAATATAATATTTTTTGAAAGTTGCTCCAATTTTCTCAGTTTTGAGCTCTCTTTAATTTCAAGACAATATGCTTCTGTATTAACAATAGGTTTTGCACTAAGTATTTCTATTAATACATTATCATTAAAGTCTTCTTTAGGCACCCTATTTCTAATAAAATCTTCATCTATTGGCAAACCTTCGTCATGTAAAGCTAACATAACTTGATATATATCTTGATGAGCCTTTAAGTAAAAATCATCTTTTTTTAATATTAAAGAAACTTCAAAAATTTGCTCATAATCAAAGAATATAGAACTTAAAACTAATCTTTCAATATTTAATATATTTATAAAATTCAAAGTATCCCCTATTTTTATTCGTTATGTAACGAGTAATCTTTTTCAACACTATTTTCTTCAATAAAAAGCTTAATTTGCTCAAATGTTAATAGTGTTTTTGATTTCTCTACATCTTGTGTTGGGTCTTCTAAATTATTAATATGCAGTCTATATTTAATAATCCCTTTACTATCTGTCTCTTCTTTAATATCTGTTACAATATATTTTATAATCTCTTTATTTCCAAAAGAATCATTTTTAGTAATAAATATTATCTTATTTATAAACTGTTCAATTAAATTAACAGGCTCTTTTTTGATAACTTTACCAACTTTATCTCTATTTTTATATAGATATTTCCAAATTTCTAAGCTCTCTTCTTTTGATATGATTTTTTTAGCTGTTGTATCATATAAATAACTACTCTCTTCATCAACTTTTATAATAACTTCTTCATCAAAACCTGGCATATAATTACCAAGATCTTTTCCTCTATATTTTTCTATAACTTTTGTTTTAAATGATTTAAAATCATTTACTGCAGTTAATCTTCCAATTTCATCTAATTGTATTTCACTTGTTTTTTTCTTAGCAAAATCATCTGGTAATAATTTCTTAAGCTGTTGCTCTAACTTTTCTTTACTCTCATTTACAATATTTGTACGATTATTAGAATACTGTTCTTTTAAAACTATTAATAAATTATCTATATTAATATCTTCGATAGTATAATATTTACCTAAATAATTGCACTCTTTTCCATATAAATGAGAATATGCCATATTTTCACTAATAGCACCTTCAAGTATAGCATCGCTTTTAATTCTAGTTACATGAAAAATAATATATTCAACTTTTGGTCCTATTTTTTCTTCACTATATTTTAAATATAAAGTGTTTGAGCTAGAATTAATTTCATCAATTATAACTTCAATCACATCTTTTTTAAAGTTTGTGTATCTTATATATTTATTTTTTAAATCTAAAATATCTTTTATAGTATCAACTTTTAATTTAACAACATTTAAAGAATTTGATTTAAAATATTCATATAATTTTAAAGTATGTTTATATTTAAAATTTACAATATCAATTAAATCGTACATAAAAAAATTCTTTTTAAGATTTATTAAATATTCACCCATATCATCATTAAAATTAATTAATATTTTTTTTGAATACTTATCAAATCTAAAATCATTTCTTATAAGCCCTACTTCTCTAAAGCTATCATTTTCTTCAAATGTAATATATATATTGGCTAATCTTTTTAAAGACTTTTTTGTTTCACTATATAAATGCTTTTCATTTATATTTAAATGTCTTATCTCATCTGTTGTAATCTCATAAAAATCTTGAAATAAAGAATCTTTACTATCTACTTTTGAAATAATTAATTTAAAGATTTTCAAATCATTAACAGTAAATGGAGACACATCACCTTTAATAAATTTATTAAGTTGTACAACTTTTCTATTTTTAAAAAGTCTTTTTTGTTCCTCTGCAATCAATTGCTGCTTAGTCATCAAACTATCTTTTTTCATCTTTTCTCTTCTTAAATAAAAGTTCTTGTATATTATCATATATTACTTAAATTTCTCAAAAGTTATGCTATTGGCTTTAAAA
>JBDHWU010000060.1:0-2830 GCA_039810345.1 Aliarcobacter sp.
GGAGTTTTAATTTTATTATATTTTTTAACTCCTTTTGATATAATCTTGACAATAAAATAGTAATTGATGGTGTCAATATAGTAGTACAGATAGGCTGTTAAATTTTTTAACCGTACTAATATTGTAAGTGCGAGTCTTACCGTTACTGTTTTATATTTATATAGTGTTTTGAAGCTCCGTAATGGCGTTGGCTTGATTAACCAATAAAGTGACTTAATGGTGTGGATTGCTTCCCACATCGCTATATAAAAGAAGAGTTAATCACTCTTCTATTTTATTTCTAGTCATTTCACCAATTGTAGTCATAACTCTTTTTTGATACTCAGCAGTTGTGAACTCTTGAAGCTGATTAAAAACTTTTTTTGCTTTGTCTAAGCCTTGAATTTCTATTTCAATTTGCATTTTTTAACTCCTTTTGGTATAGTTCTAGTAATAAAACAGTAATTGATGGCAGTAACATAGTAGCTGGACGCCACTCTAAAGAAGCGGGTATTGTAAGTGCGAGTCTTACCGTTACTGTTTTACTTTTATAAATCTTTTTTTCTCTAAATCATCTTCAAATTGAACTTTTTTATTTTTATCCAAAGTTATCACATAGTTATCTTTTTCAAACTTTTTTATTTTTTTATCAAGTTCTATGGGTATGTAGTTTATTTTGCTGCTATCTTCTTTGTCTTCAAATATATATACAAGATTATTATGCTTAGTATCTATATAAGCATTGTTATCATCATCTAAAATATCAACTATTTCTCTCATCTCTTCAACTCTAAAAGAGTGATTGTATTTATCTTTTCTCTCTGGTCTTGCATGAGATAGATTGTTTTTATGTAAAATGATATTTGCTTCTTGTAAATCTTTGTTTAAAAACCTTTTAATAGCTGTTAAAACACTCCACAAAAAGAAGCTGAATTTGAAAAAAGAATAGAAGATTTTGCAAAATATGTAAAAGCAAATGATACAGAAATTTTAACAGCACCAAATAAATCTACACTACTCCACGAAATACAACACTATATCCAAAACAAAGAGAACTGGGCAAGAGGTGGAAATACACAAAGCTTAACTCCACAACAATTGGCTGAAACATTAAAATTAAAATATGGAGATCTACCAGCTTTTGATAAAATTGAAAATGATTTTTTAGATAGTAAAATAGCAACAGAAGATGAGATGTATTCTAAGATGATAAATCTAGCAAAAGACAACTATGGTGGATTAGATAAATTAAAATATGATACATATCAAAGACTACACGGCGAACAACAAGCAAGAGCAACAGAACAAAGAATGAATTATACACCAGAACAAAGAGCCAAAGAAGACTGGACAAAAACACTAGAAAAAAATGAAGGTGCATACAGTGAGCCTATAATCAAATATGATGGTGACATAGCTATGAGTATTGAAGATGTAAAAAGTAGTTTTTCATCTTTTAAAGATTTGGCACTGAAAAATAAAACTTTTAAGGCTGATTTTGATTTTGGTTTATTAAGTGTTAATAGTGTCAATAAACTAAAAGATATGACTGGATTAAATTTTGCTGGATATAAAAGAGTTGTTGATACAGACCATATAAGACACACAAAAAATAGCCACCCAGATGATTTAAAAATATATGATGATTTGCTTGATATTTTTGAAAATTTTGATTATGCAAGAAAAACAAATGTAAGAGATAAAGCAACAGGAAAAACAAATACTGGAATAGAGCTTTATAGAAAACATCAAGATGGACTTATAGAATTTGTAGAATTAAGGGACTTTAATAATAAAGAATTAAGACTTAAAACAGCTTATTTTGTAGATGAAAAAATGGCAGACCAAAAACTGCCAAAAGATTTACGGTTGTGGACTGATGCCGATTATCGTGATAAACAACAATCTCCCCAGTCTTCACGCCCAAAAGCGAACTCCGATGGTTTTAAGAATAATAGTATATCAAAAAATGTTTTAAATAGTGAAATAAATCAAGATAAACCACATACAAAAACTTCACTATTTGAAAAAACAAAAGATTTGATAGTAAATTATGATGAGCATTCGGATAAGTTTATAGACAATCTTACAAATTTTTTCAATGCAACAGATAAAAACGGAAATGTAAAACAAAAAACAAATTGGCTAGTAAATGCTTTTAGACATGCTTTTGTGCCAAATGCTTTTAAAAACAAAGAGTTTGTAAAACTTTTACAAGAAAATAAAAGAGAAGAAAATAGAATAAGAATAGTAGCACCCTATTTGAGAAATCCTCATTTGATATAATTTAATAGTTAAAAAGCCATCTACATCTGTGTTTTAATCTACTCTCAAATCCCCATTTGATATAATAATCAATCTCTTACAGGTCAAGCATTGCCAGTTTTAATCTACTCTCAAATCCCCATTTGATATAATTTTATGAGTGAGTTTGTATATGTGATGATTGTTTTAATCTACTCTCAAATCCCCATTTGATATAATGTTTTAACTTTTCTAGTTCTTCCAAACTTTGTTTTAATCTACTCTCAAATCCCCATTTGATATAATTTCAACTTGTCCAGGTGTTTCAGCTTTTTCGTTTTAATCTACTCTCAAATCCCCATTTGATATAATTGTTTGTAAGTAAGTTAGTAATCACTTAGGTTTTAATCTACTCTCAAATCCCCATTTGATATAATTCTTCGGGTCTTAATTGATAAAGCTCAGTCGTTTTAATCTACTCTCAAATCCCCATTTGATATAATTTTAGATTTAATCAATAATTTATCCAATATGTTTTAATCTACTCTCAAATCCCCATTTGATATAATAGAGTAGCTTAAAACCCTGTATAAAGGGCTTTTATAAG
>JBDHWU010000061.1:0-2825 GCA_039810345.1 Aliarcobacter sp.
CTATTTATAAAAATGAGCATTTGAATTTTAAAAAAAGATATTTTAAACTCTTAAATAGATATGAAAATTGTAAGGTAGATGATTGTAAAAGTTGTAATATGGGGAAATGGATAATCTCTTGTGAAATCAAAAATGAGATTTTTACAAAAGATGAAAAATGGCATATTTTGAAAAATCACCATGAAAATCTACATGAAAAAATGCAAGAGTATATAACACAAAATTCGAATAAAAGTGAAAATAAAGTTTTAAAAAATACAGCAAATCAAATAGAAGAGATAACTATAAAGATATTTGATAGTTTAAACGATATTTTATATTTAAACTCAAAAAAAAATAAGGTATAATTTAAGAATTCACTTAATTCATTTTATTAAATACTTGTTGTGCTAAAGTTTTGTGAATATTCCAATCATCTTGTTCATTTAAAGTTACAATTATGATAGATTTAGATTTGTCATTATTATAAAAGGCTGTAGCTAAAGTCCTTCCAGTATTTTTTGTATAACCAGTTTTTCCAGAAAAAGCAGAATATTTATCTTTATAACCTATAAGTTTATGTTTATTTTTCCATGCTTGTCCATCAAAACTATGTTTATATAATATTTGACTAGATATTCCTTTGAATCTATAATTTTTTAAAGC
The DNA here is from genome assembly GCA_039810345.1 of Aliarcobacter sp. GTDB lineage: Bacteria > Campylobacterota > Campylobacteria > Campylobacterales > Arcobacteraceae > Aliarcobacter. Next base: position 646 of record JBDHWU010000061.1, read on the forward strand.
TATTTGAAACATAGTAGCAACATCTTTTGCAGTTGAAATATTATTCCCAAGTCCAGTTACATCAACAAAGTTAGTATCATATATTCCTAGATCTTTTAATTTTTTGTTCATTAATTTTGTAAATTCTTTTTCACTTCCAGAAATATGCTCAGCTAAAGCAACTGCTGCATCATTTCCAGATCGAAGTAACATTCCATAAACTAAATCTCTTATTGTATAAACTTGATTCTCCTTTAAATATATTGAAGAACCTTTTTGAAAAGAGGCATTTTTGGAAATAATTACTTCATCATCTAATTTGCTATTTTCCAAAACAATTAGAGCAGTCCAAATTTTTGTAAGACTTGCTATTCCTTGTTTTGTTGTTGAATTTTCTTCTTTTAATATCTCTTTTGTATTTGCATCTAATACAATATATGAATGTTTGGTTTCTGCGAATAAAGAGTTTATTAATAAAAATATTCCTAAAATAAATTTATTATTAATATTTAGAAAAAACATTTTCCTCCATCATAAATTTTGTGTACATTATTATATTTATTTTAAAATAATCAAAATTATAATAATAAATAGTATTGAAAAAGTATCATTTTATACTTTTTTATTCATTTCTTATCTTTTATAAATTTAATTATTGAATCAACACTTAATTTTTATGATTTATTGTTATTTAGTTTATTGTTATTATAAATTGTGTTCCATTATCTATAACTTTTAGATCTATATCTCCTAAATTATCCCTTTTTAAAATGGTTTTACAAATATAAAGTCCCAATCCAGAACCATTCTTATTAGTTTTTGTAGAAAAATAAGGTGAAAAAATTTTATCTACGATACTTTGTTCTATTCCACCTGCATTATCTTCTATATATATCTTTTGTGTATCATCATCTTCTTTGAAATATATTTTAATAATAGGATTTTTAATATCTCTTTCTATAAAAACATCTTTTGCATTGTTTAAAACATTTATAATTACTTGCATTAGTTCATTTTTTGGTATAAATTTTTTGCTAAGTTTTTTTTTCTCTATCTCAATTTTTATATCTTGAGATGAAAAAGAGTTATCTAAAAGAGAATAAACCTGAATTACAATATCATATAAACTAATCAGTTCAACTTTTGTATCAGTAGAAAATAGATTTCTAAAATCATCTATCGTTGAGGACAAATATTGAATGTATTGATTAATTCCTTTTAAACTGTCTTGTAGAAATTTATCATCTAGGTTTTTTGAGAGTAGTTTTAATTTTATTCTTGCTATTGCGCTACTAATAGATGACAATGGTTGTCTCCATTGGTGAGCTATCATACTAATCATCTCCCCCATAATAGACAATTTAGATTGATATGTAAGCATTTTTTCTTTATCTTTTATCTCTGTAATATCTAAAATATAAATTATTTTATAATTCTCATCTTCATAGTTTATATCTTTAATTTTTATAATAACAGGAATAATTTCCCCATCTTTTTTTATAAGAGATATCTCTTGAAATAATTTTTCGCTATAGGTTGTATATTTTTCAGTTGTTGCAGGGATTAGTATTCCAGTAACAAGCTTATTTATTAGATCATCTTCATATTCATATCCAGATATTTCAATCAAAGTATTATTTGCTTTTTTTATGAAGCCTTCTTGAACTACTATAATTCCCTCTATAGTACTATTTATGATCTCATCAAAGTAAAAGCAGTTTGTTTTATATGTAGTCAACTTTTCCCTTTCCTTTAAAATAAATGTTAGATTATCATATTTCTTTTAATTTGTATCTTTAGTTCTTGAATTTCTAATAATATTACTTTTTAAATACTCTCTTTTATTAAGATTTCAAAAAAAAATAAAGGTAAAAAATGTTAGAAAATATAAAGAAACCAATAAATAACAGATATGAAAGCTTAACTATAGAGGATATTTTTCAATCTTCATATATATCTTTTGATAATCTTTTACAAACAAATAGTAAAAACTAAATTAAATCTCTCAAAAAGTATATGCTTAAAATCTCTTTTTGTAAAATAAGTTAATTTTAAATTTAATACACAAATAATACTTTTTTAATACTATTATAATTTATAATTTTGCTTGTTTAAAAAAATTATGAAAAGGCTATTATAGATGTTAAGAATAGATGATATCAAGATAAAGTATAAAATAAATATTATTAGTTTTACTAATA
>JBDHWU010000062.1:0-2755 GCA_039810345.1 Aliarcobacter sp.
GTGGTAGTTTAACATATCGTATAACTCCATTCTTGTTTGCATTGTACTAATAACACCTTCTTGAGTTCCTTTATCTTTTAACTCTTGATATACATTTAATGCAGCTTTATTCATAGCTCTAAATGCTGAAAGTGGGTAAAGAACCATATCAATTCCAACACTTGCAAGTTCTTCAGTTGTAAATAGTGGAGTTGCTCCAAATTCAGTAATGTTTGCTAAAACAGGAACTGAAATTGCATCTGTAAACTCTTTGTACTCTTTTAAAGTATGTACAGCCTCAGCAAAAATTGCATCTGCTCCAGCTTCAACATAAGCTTTTGCTCTAGCAATTGCAGCTGCTTGACCTTCAGAAGCATGTGCATCAGTTCTTGCAATAATATAGAAATCTGGGTCTAATTGTTGTTTTGCATCAACAGCAGCTCTAATTCTATCACACATCTCTTCAGTAGATACTAGCTCTTTATTTGGTCTGTGTCCACATCTTTTTGCAGCAACTTGATCTTCAATATGCATTCCAGCAGCTCCAGATCTAATAAACTCTTTTACAGTTCTAGCAACATTAAATGCATGTCCCCATCCTGTATCAGCATCAACGATTAATGGAGTATCGCAAATAGAAGTAATTCTTCTTACATCAATACAAACATCTTCAATCATTGTCATACCTAAGTCTGGTAAACCATAAGAAGCATTCGCAATTCCTCCACCACTTAAGTAGATAGCTTTATGTCCAACTCTTGTAGCTTGTAATGCTTGGTAAGCATTAATTGTTCCAACAATTTGTAGTGGACTTGAAGCTTTTAGAGCTTCTCTAAATTTTTTTCCTGCACTTGTCATATATATCCTTTAAAAAATATTGTAGAGTCATTATACATAATTTAGAAAAAAAAGCTTGTATTATTCTAAATGAAAAAATACAATTTTTATACATATATTATAAATTGTACAATATTTGTTTTTATGTAAAAAAACAGTACAATATGCAAAAATAAAATTAAAGGTAGCTTATGAATTTTAAAAATTCTATTGAAAAATTTGTAGAAATTTATAACCGTTCAAATTTGAGTATATCAAAATTTGCTTCTATGATAAATAAAGATAGAAGAACGGTTACATCGTGGATTGACAAACATACAGATGTAGAACCTACAAAAGAGACAAAGGATAAAATTTGTCAAATTTTTAGGTATCCTGACTATATTTGGGAAGATGCTTGTAGTGGAGAAGAGTTCTTAAAATCGATTACCCAAATTCCTCAAAAAGAGGTAAGAATAATAGATGAAGATTATAAAGGAAGGCTACAATATATAATTGAACATGAAAAAAATAGAAGATTTGTAATTCAAGCACAGTTTCCAGGTCCCATGTATAGAGATAGTGCTGTACGAAAAGTGTACAAAGGAACGACAAGTATTGATATAGAAGAGTTAAAACAAGAAAGAATAAATCAAATGTTAAGATATGATTATGATACAACAGAGTGGTATTCCATAAAATCGGTACTTAGCTTTTGTTTTGCAAGTATTGGAAACTTTTTTACAAAAGATGAAAAGATAAAAATACTTGAGCTTATGTATGAATTATTTAATAATAACTACAATAAAAAGCTATTTTTATTTGACTCTTTTTCAAGAAAAATATATGGAATGGAGACTACATATATATCGATAAATGTAAAAAATAAAATTTTGTTTTTTAAATCTCCAATTGAGTCTGTTTTTATTGAAATTAGGAATAAAAATCTAGTTGAAAGAATGCACAAATATTATAGTTCACCAATTGAAGCACCATCACATGTGAACTTTTTGGAGTCTGTAAAAATTTTAAAGATACTTCAAGATGCACTAAAATACAATAACACTATAACTCAAGCTTATGAGACGATAAACCGTGAAACAAACTATGGAGAACTATTTTATAATAATCTTAGTATTGATTTGCAAAAAGATGTTAGTTTACCAAAAAGTGGGCAAAGGAGAAATTAATTTCTCCTTTGTTTTATGTTATAATCCATAATCTAAAAAAAAGGAAATATATGCATACATTGAAATTGGAAATACATAATGATATTTATAATAACATCATATCTTTGCTTGAGAATTTTGATAAGAAAAAGATAAAAATTATAGAGAATAGCCAAAAAAATGATAGTAATAAAAAACAAAAACGGGAACTAAATGCTGTAAGAATTGATACAAAGAACTTTATTTTTAATAGAGAAGAAGCAAATGAAAGATAGGGTTTTTTTGGATACAAATGTACTTTTATATTCGTATTCGAGTGAAGAAGACAAAAACCAAATTGCAAAAAAGCTATTAAATAATTATAAAGATATTTACATATCAAAACAAGTAGTAAATGAAACAATAAATATTTTTATAAAAAAATTTAAAATAGATTTTAATACTATTATAGAAGTTGTAAATGAACTAGAGAATGAGTTGATAATTTTAGATTTTGATACAAAAACTCAAATACTGGCTCTAAGATTAAAAAAAAAATATAATCTACAATATTATGATTCTTTAATAGTTGCTACTGCATTGGAAAACTCTTGCAATATTATATTTAGTGAAGATATGCAAAATAATTTATTAATAGAAAAAAAGCTAAAAATTATAAATCCATTTAAAAATAAATAGTAACTATTTGTGTCGAAATTGGTTTAAAGGGGACCATTCAGAATTTTGTGTCAATTAGGTAAAATAGAAAATACCAAAGGACACAAATATGAAAATCGAAATAGATGTAGAGC
>JBDHWU010000063.1:0-2591 GCA_039810345.1 Aliarcobacter sp.
AAAAATTACTTTAGAACAGGCTAGAAAAAAAAGAGATGAATATCAGAAACTTATAAACGATGGAATAAATACAATTGAGTATTTTAAACAACTCAAAGAAGAAAATATTCTTGATAAAAATGGAATGTTTTTAAATATATCATTTGAATGGCTCAAAAAAGAAGAAGCTAGAACTAGTCCCAATACGCATATAAATAAAGTTAGAGCATTTGAAAAAGACATTATTCCTTTTTTGAAAAATAAACATATAAAAGAGATTGCTATTAAAGATGTTGTAAAAATACTTGAGATAAAACTTTTACAAAGTCATGATGTTGCTACAAAAATATTTTCATATTTAGATAGTTTATTTAGATATTCAGTTTATAAAGGTTATTGCAATAGAAATATTTTAAATGATATTAAAAGAGGGGATATTATTCCATCAAAAAAATATAGACACTATTCAAAAATAACTGATATTGATAAATTTAAAGAGTTAGTAAATTCTATTTATACATACAATGGTTCTCATTCAGTTAGAGGAGCTTTAAAACTCGTTTTACATTTACCATTTAGAGCTGAAAATGTATGTAATTTAAAATGGGAATATGTAGATTTTGAAAAAAAAGTAATTACAATTCCAAGAAGTGAAATGAAAATTAAAGATATAAATCTTGATGATTTTAAATTACCAATGAGTGAAGAAGTTGAGAATATTTTAAGAGATCAATATGAAATAAGTGGTTATCAAGAATGGGTATTTCTAGGAACTAATAACAGAAGTCCTATAAACAGTGAAAGTCCTAATAAAGCACTAAAAATAATGGGTTTTAATGATGAAGCAAATGGTAAAAAAATTACACTCCATGGTTTTAGAGGAACTTGCAGAAGTTTACTGGATACTTTAGATACTGAAAATAAATTTAGTTTTGAAGCAAAAGAGAAACTTCTTGATCATCATAATAATTCAAAAGTTGTAAGAGCTTATACTAATAAAAGTGATTATTTTGAACATATAAAACCTATTGTATATTTTTGGAGTGATTTCGTTTTAAATTTACGAAAATAGTATTTTTTTAATATACTTAGTTTATTTACCTTGGCAGTTTAGCAAGTTTGGCAGTTTTCTTTAATTATGTGTGCCCTTAAATTTATTTTCAGAATTATATAAACATTTATAAATTTGTTAAAGGTCCAACAAGACTAATAATTTCTAGATGTGAGACAAAGGAGTAAAAATATGATACCAAGAGGATTTTTCTATAAATATATGTTTTTATTCCTAATATGCTTTTTAAAAGGTAAATTGTTACTATGGGTATTTATTTTTTATATAGCAACTGCATTTTACTATAATTCAAATGATGGAACAGTTTTAGTAAGCTTTATGGCAATACTTTTCTTTCTTATAGGTATTAAATTTTATTTAGAGGATAATTTAAAAGAAGAACTTTATAGATATAAAAAATATTTAGTACTAAAAAGAAAAAGAGCTAATAAAATTAAAGTTGTAAATAAATAAAATGATTCTTCTATGCAAATAACAGTAATAATATTTTTAACTCTAATTACTCTATTTGAGTTAAAAATTTATAAATCAAATATTAAAAGCTTAAAAAGCTATGTAGGTTATTATAAATTTATCAAAAGTAATAAAAATATAAAATTTAAAAAATATGAAAAAATATCAATTATAAACTCAAAAAATAAAATAGTAAAAACTAGTTCAAACTCATTTGTAGTTTCAATTGCTATATTTATTTTTATACTCTATTTAAATATAAGTCTTTTAGTAAATATACTTTTAATTTTAATATTTATATTTTCAATATTAAAATATATAAAAATAAAAAAATATGGTAATTATGTTTATAATTACTATAAAAATCAACTTTAAGGATAAAACTTGAAAAATTATATACTCATAATACTATTTTTAATCATTCCATCAATAATACTATTTTTTAGTAATATAAATGACTCAAAAGAAGCAGCTATATTTTTATTTATTGGTGGATTAGTTGTAAGCTTTTTAAATTATAAAAAAGATAAAGATGAAAGAGTGATGAGATTTTTAAATAAATGGCTTTAAAGATTATGTTCAAGTGCTTTTATAAAAATATTTTGAAAAATTAATAAATAATAATTTATTTAAATAGATCTTCAATATTTATATTTAAAGATTTTGATATCTTATATAAATGCTCTAAATTAAAGTGTTTTTGATATCTATTACTTTCACAATTTGAGTAAAATGCAATTGATTTAACACCAATATCAAGTGCTAATTTTTCTTGAGACAATCCTTTTTCTAATCTATATTTTTTAATATTTGTAGATATTTTTTTATAAAAAAACTCAATCTCTTCTTTAGAACTGTTACTAAAATCTACTTCCATATATATTTATCCTATAGGTTAAAATTATTATAAACTTTATTAAGATAGAATCATTTAGTCTTTATCCTATGGGATAAAATTAATAAAATAAAAAAGGGAAAAAATGAAAAGAATTCTATTATTAAGCTCAAGTGTTGCATTAGCAACTTTATTGTTTACAGGTTGTGGTATAAAAACTACAGAGTATAATCCATCTGCTGATAATGTACA
>JBDHWU010000064.1:0-2503 GCA_039810345.1 Aliarcobacter sp.
ACAGGTTTTATAGCAGCATTTTTAAGTGCTTTTATGAATAATATGCCAACAATTATGATTATGGATATAGCTTTAAAAGATATTGGAAATAGTTCAATGATTTATGCAAATATAGTTGGGTGCAACCTAGGACCAAAGATGACCCCTTTTGGAAGTTTAGCAACACTTCTTTGGCTTTATGTTTTGGAGAAAAAAGGGGTGAAAATCTCTTTTGCAACTTATAGTAAGTTTGGATTTATTGTTACAATTCCAGTTTTGTTTGTAGTATTAATTTTTTTATAAATTAAACAAAATTTAAAGTTTTATATATTATGATACTCATTATCATTTTTATAAAAGGAAAAACTTTGTGTAATAATATTCTTCTTGGCAATAAATTAGGGGAAAAAACATCAATCGGTATTTTTGAAAGTTTGGTAAAAACAGGTCAATGGGATACTCTTATTAAACTTTTTAGCCTAAATATTTTGGATATAAACTATAGAGACTGCAGTGGAAGGAATATTTTATATTTTGCGATTATAAATAAAAAATATGAGTATATTAAAGTTTTATTTGATTTAAAAGTTAGCACACAAGTTAATTTACACTTTAATGCTCTTAATTTTTCTGTTTGTTTGGATGATACAAAAGCTATTGATGCCCTTTTAAGGTGTGGTTTGGATATTGATTTACAAGATGAGGTTGGAAGTTCTGCTTTAATCTATGCAATTTTGTACAATAAAAAAAGAAGTAAAGACTTCTTACTCTCAAATGGTGCAGATATTGAACTTGAAGATTTTATGGGAAATTGCCCTAAAGATTTATTAAAAAGGTAGTTACTAAAAATATTTTAGAAACTACCTTTTTAAGTATCAACTTTAAATGCCCCTTTAATAGTTCCTATTAATTTTTCTACATTTTCATTTACTTTTATTCCAGTTTCTATTTCAAGGTCAGCCAATTTTGATTTAATTAGTAGTTTTAATTCTCTTTTTCCTTGATTATTTATTACTAAATCAAATAAATCATATAAAATCATCTCATCATCACTAAAAGGAAGAGCGATAATTAAAGGAGGCTCAACAATCTCTTTTTGTTTAATTTTTACTTTCTCTTTTTGTGCATCAAAAATAGTCTCTATTTTTAAAACACTCATCCTTGTAAATTGGTCATTCTTTGATATTTTTACTTTTATTGCTATTGGTTCATTTAAATCAAAACTCTCTTGAAGCTCTTTTAATCTATCTTCAAAAAGCATAAATTCAACAGTTCCGTGAAAATCCAAGATTGAAACAATCCCAAATTTACTACCTTTTTTTGATATTTTTTCTGTTATTTCTTCAACTTTTCCAACAATTAATATTTGGCTTCCATCATCTAGTTCATCAATTTGAGAAGATAAAGTATAATTTATTTTATCTATTTGCTCTTTATACTCATCAAGTGGATGTCCTGAAACATAAAAACCTAAACTAGCTTTTTCAAGTTCAAGCAACTCTTTTTTTGAATATTCGGGCAAATTATCAAGTTCAACTTCAATTTTTGTAAGTTCATCACTATCTCCAAATAGTGAACCTGTTGCCATTTTTTTTGCTGTTGATGATTTATTTGAAGCTTCTATTATCTTTTCTATTTGGCTCAAAATTGCATTTCTTGTATATCCAAAACTATCAAAAACACCAGCTTTTGTAAGAGATTCTATCACTCTTTTGTTTACTTTACTTCCATCAACTCTTGATATAAAATCAGCTAAATCTGTAAAAGGTGCTTCTTGTCTTGCTGCTAAAATAGAGTTAATTGCTACATCTCCAGCACCTTTTATTGCACCCATTCCAAACATTACAACTTCTTTGTCATCAATATTTGTAGCTGAGAAAACTAAATCAGATTTATTTATATCAGGTGCAAATAGTTCAAGATTTAATCTTTTTACTTCATCTACATATCTTACAACTTTATCTGTATTATCTTTTTCTAGTGTTAATAGTGCAGCCATAAATTCGGCTTTATAGTAGCATTTTAAATATGAAGTATAAAAAGTAACCAGTGCATAGGCTGCTGAGTGAGATTTATTAAATCCATATCCAGCAAACTTTACAATCAAATCAAAAAGTTCTTCAGCATAAGCTTTTGTAAATCCTTTTTGCTCTGCACCATTGGCAAACTCCCCTTTTAGCCTATCCATCTCCTCTTTAATCTTTTTACCCATAGCTCTTCGCACAAGATCTGCACCACCCAAAGAAAACCCACCAACACTTTGTACAATTTGCATTACCTGTTCTTGATAAACAATTACCCCATAAGTATTTTCAAGTATTGGTTTTAGTGCTTCTTCAAGCTCATCGTGGAAATAATCAATCTTTGCTCTTCCGTGCTTTCTTTCAATAAAATCATCAAGCATTCCAGATTCCATGGGACCTGGTCTATAAAGTGCAAGAACGGCAACAATATCCTCAAAATTTGATGGTTTTAATCTTTTACATAAATCTTGCATACCATCAGATTCTATTTGAAATAGTCC